>NZ_JBHMFT010000035.1:0-35577 GCF_051433195.1 Falsiroseomonas sp. E2-1-a20
TCGGACCGCCAGCGAGGAGGATACCGCCGCGCCCACGGCATCGCTTGCCGTGACCGCGCCGGACGTCGCCACCGATGCCTTCCTTGTCAGCGTCACCTATGCCGATGCTTCGGGCCTTGATGCGGCGACTCTCGGCAATGATGACCTGAACCTGCTTCTCAACGGCGTGCCGACAGGTACCGTCAGTTTCACGGGCTTTAGCGCAGGGGCGGGTGTTGCCTCCTATTCCATCACCCCAGCCGGCACAGGCTGGGTCACCGGCGACTATACCGTGGTGGTCGCCGCGGGAGCGGTCACCGATGCATCGTCCGGCGCAAATCCTGTCGCCGAGACATTGGCTGCGCCGATCACCCTGGACTTCACGCCTGACCCGGTCGCTCGGCTAGGGCCGGATGGCGACCTGGACAACGACGGGACTGTTAACAGCGCCGATCTCGACATTGATGGGGATGGCACGCCCAACGCAACCGACCTGTTCTTCTACGATGCGCAGAACGGCCGGACCCTGGCGGTGGGCGAGACGGTGCGGCTGGACTTCAACACCAATGGAACACCGTTCCAGAACGGCTTTACTGGCGTCATGCAGGGCACGACTGCCGTTGCCGGCTACCAGAAGGAAACCGGCGCCGGTCGCGTCGAGGACGGCAAGCTGGTCGTCACGACGACCCTCGGCGACACGGGTACGTCCAACAACCCTCAGGACGACTACCAGCTGGGAATCCGGAACGCGTCCTTCACACTGGAGGCGGTGTTCGACAACCCCTTCCTCAACACGGGCGAGGTCGCGAACAACTTCGAGCAGGTCGGCCTTCAGCTGAGCCTGAACAGCGACGCCTTCATGAAGTTCGTGTTCGGCTCGCCCGGTGCCCCCGGCGGTGGCCCGGGCGTTGAATTCAGCCAGGACAGTGGAACGCAGATCAAGGCGGCCTACCCCGGCGGCTTTACACTAACGACCTTCGCCAAAGCGAAGCTCGAACTGCTGGTTGCGACGGCCGGCGCGACGTCCACCGGCACCGCGGTGCTGACGCTGCTGGATGCAGCGGGGAACGTGCTGCCGAACGGATCGGTCACCGTCGGCACCCTGCCCATCAACGCCGTCCTCGCGGCGGCGCTGCAGAATGCGGCGACGGCGATTGGCGTCGGCGTGACGTCGAGCCACTTCGGCGGCGACGAGTTCATCTGGAAGGCGGACTACTTCCAGGTGCGTGAGCCGACGCCACCGGTCACGGAGAATACGGCACCGACACTGTCCGGGCCTGCGACCGTCAGCGTCGCGGAGAATGCCACCACGGTCGCATCCTTCACCGCGATGGACCAGGATGGAGACGCGTTGACCTTCGGGCTGACCGGCCCGGATCAAGCGTTGTTCGCCATCAGCCAGGCGGGCGTGCTGAGCTTCGTCGGAGCCCCCGACTTCGAGGCGCCTGCTGATGTGGGCGGCAACAATGTCTACGACGTGACGGTGACGGTGACGGACGGCGTGGCAACTGCCTCGCAGCAGATCGCCATCACCGTCACGGATTTGGACGAAACGCAGCCTGGGGGTGGCGGCCTGGCGCCGGAGGAGGATCTCGACGCCGATGGCGCGGCCAACAACGCTGATCCGGATATCGACGGCGACGGCATCTTGAACACGACGGATGTCTTCTACTTCGACGCGCAGAACGGCCAGGTGCTGGCCGATGGGCAGGCGGTTCGGCTCGATTTCGACACCGCGGGCACGCCGTTCCAGAACGGCTTCACCGGCGTCATGCAGGGCACCACTGGGACGGCCGGCTACCAGAAGGATACCGGCGCAGGCTATGTCGCCGGCGGCCAGCTCGTGGTGCCGACCACCAGTGGCGACACCGGCGGCACGAACAATCCGCAGAACGACTACCATTTCGGCATCAAGCGGGGCGGCGGCTTCACGGTGGAGACCGTGATCGAGAATCCCTTCGGAACCGAGGCAAAGGCCAGCTTCAAGCAGCTCGGCCTGGCCATCAGCCTGGACAGCACGGATTTCGTGAAGTTCGTGACCGGCAATGTCGGCGGGAACTTCGAGTTCTCCTACCGGAACAACGACGCCGAAACCAAGGTCAACGGCAACCTACCGGCCGGCTTCAAGCTGTTCGGCACGGATGCCGGGACGTTGGTGGCCAAGCTGAAGCTGGTCATCGAGGTCAACGTGAACGAGGCAGGCAATGCCACGGCCATCGCAACGGCCACTATGCTCGATGCGAACAGCGTGCCGGTGACGGGCGTGGCCCCGGTGACCCTCAACCTCGACCTCGTGGGCGACCTCGAGGCGGCGCTTGCCGATCCGGCCCAGGCTGTCGGGATCGGTGTCACCCACAGCAACGGCTCGGGCACACCGTTCCTGGCCAAGTTCGACTATGTCGAGGTGAAGGCCGATGGCGTCGCGCTGGGCGGGCCGAGTGCCATCACCCTGTCCAACGCGACGGTGAACGAGAACCAGGCGGGCGCCATCATTGGGACGGTCACCGTGACTGAGCCCGATGGCGATGCGGTCGCCCTGAGCGTGGGCGACCAGCGCTTCGAGATTGTCGGCGGGCAACTCAAGCTCAAGGCGGGCCAGGCGCTCGACTTCGAGGCGCAGACCGCCATCTCGGTCGCGGTTACCGCAACCGACAAGGACGGTTCGCTGACGCAGGACTTCGTCATCGGGGTGCAGAACGACCCCGCGGATGATCCGGCATCGGATGTCCTGGACATCATCGGCAGCGCCGGCGGCGTCACCACGACGGATACCTATGCGACCGGTACCTTGGGGTCGGCGGTGCTGAAGATCCTGCCCGGGAACAACAGCATCCAGACCTCGAACTTCGGCGCGAACTCCTTCCAGCTGGAGAACACCGGCGACAAGAAGATCGCGGCGGTTTTCATCGACGTGCGGGACGCACTCTATCCAGACATGATCTTCGACGACGACGGGTCAGGCGGCGACGACGTGTCGAAGGACTTCTCCTTCGCTTCGGGAAGTGACGCTTCGGCCTTGGCCCCATTCGGCTACGAGCACTTCTTCCTGGCGGCCCGATCCGGCTTTAACCCGCTGTTCGCAGCGGACAAGCAGGACTCCGGCAAGGGGGCAGATGGTGGTTGGCGCGGACTGCTGCTGAAGTTCGGTGAGGCCGGCGACGGCTTCGCCAAGGGCGACACAGCGGCCTTCGCGGGCGACATGGATCCAAACTCGATCGCCGGCCTGAAGAAGACCACCGTGGACAGCTTCGACGTGCCCAACTGGGACGTCGGCGGAACCTCGGGCGCCGAACTCATTGGCTCCCGGATCACCGTGATGTTCTCGGATGGGACCTTCGCCCAGGGCCAGTTGTTCGGTGA
The DNA here is from genome assembly GCF_051433195.1 of Falsiroseomonas sp. E2-1-a20. Taxonomy (NCBI): domain Bacteria; kingdom Pseudomonadati; phylum Pseudomonadota; class Alphaproteobacteria; order Acetobacterales; family Roseomonadaceae; genus Falsiroseomonas; species Falsiroseomonas sp. E2-1-a20. Next base: position 3,340 of record NZ_JBHMFT010000035.1, read on the forward strand.
TACCAGCCAGGCCGGATCGCAGGCTCTCATCACGCAGGCGATCGATCTCGATCTGGCGCCCGTGGCCAGCCTGACGATCAACGGTATTGGCGATGGCGGTTCCGGCAGCTACGGCGGAACGCCACCGAGCGTCGTCGTCAGTGGTCCCGCGGGCGCCACGGTGCGTGTGGTGATGACCAAGGGTTTCGATCCCGTTGGCAACACGGCCACGGTCTCGAACACCACGGTGGACCAGTTGGTCACGGACCGGTTGGACGCCTATGCGTTCAAGGCCAACAACGCTGCCGAATTCCAGACGCTGGACATCATCGTGCCGGCATCCGGGTCCATCGATGTCGGTGCGCTGTTCGCCTACAACAACGTGCCGAACGGCAACTCCGGCGTGCCGGACTTTGCCAAGCTGCAGCTCGGCTTCACGGCGGCGGTCGTCAACCCGGCTTCGAAGCTGGCCATTGGGCCGGTCTCCGACCCCATTTACCTGGCCAACAACGGCTCGGCCGTGGTGGGCGGGGCAACCACGCCACCCAGTGGATCTCCTCCGGCACAGGCGGCCGACGGCTACTTCACGCCGACGGTCAGCGGCAGCAACGTGACCTTCAAGGTGCAGTTCGAGGATGCGAACGTCCTCGGACAGGACCCGGGCGGCAAGTGGTCCTTCGTGGATGGGGTGGATGCGAACGGCTACCAGACCGGGTTCCAGGGTGCCGGCTACTACCTCTGGGGCTCGCCTTCGAGCATCGCGATCAACAACCCGGAGACCAACAGCTTCCTGCCCTTCGAGTTCGTCGTGCCGGAAGGACAGGCCGGAAACTACACCTTGCGGCTGCGGGCCTCGCGCGACCCTGGCCAGCCGAGCGACCAGCAGAATGACGTCTGGGTCCGGATGAACGAGAACTCTTCCGAATATCTCGTGAACCAGACCCCGGCGGTTTCCAGCTCCGGCTTCGTCAAGCTGTTTGGCGGCCCTAACACCGGGACCTGGGGCTACGCGAACCAGATCGACAGCGCGTCCGATGCCCAGGCCAACTTCACGGCGGTGTTCAGCCTCGAGGCCGGGGTGAACACGCTGACCTTCGCGGGCCGATCACAGGGATATCACCTTGACTTCTGGGAGCTCTACAAGGGCAATGCGCCGGGAGTTTCGGCACCGAACTCGACCTTCGTGCCGGAGGGGCCGACGGTTCCGGTCGTGGCGGATCCGATCGACGACGTGACGCTGGTCGCCGGAGTAGGTGGGACCATCCAGGTTCCGGCCGGCACCTTCAGCGACCTCGATGGCGATGCCCTGACCCTGAGCGCCGCGATCCCCAGCGTCCTGGTGGACGGCCTGACCTTCAATCCCGCCACCGGCGTCTTCACGCTGGTGCCGGGGATGGCGGAAGGCGTCTATGCCATCTCGGTCTCGGCGGCTGATGACGATGGAAACGTGGCGACGGACAGCTTCGCGTTGACCATCGCGGCGCAGCCAACCGGCCCATCCCTGACCTTCCAGGTAATCGGCACAGGCGGCTTCGTCGATACGGACCTGGAGAATGGCGACAGCTACACCCTGTCCTCGCTCGGCAGTACGCCGAAATTCTCCGGCGTTCTCGAAAGTGGCTCGGCGGCTTCGGTGCTCATCCAGCTGCTCAATGGGTCGGGCAGCGTGATCGGCTCCCAGGTCGAGAACCTCACACCCTTCGACTACACCTATAGCGGATCGGCGCTCGTGGCAGGCGAATACACGCTGCGGGCGACCGCCTTCGCCTCGACAGGTGCGCAAGGCCAGACACTCGGGGTGCAGGAGTTCGACTTCACCGTCTCGGGAAGCGGTGGCAATCCCACCAACCCCGCGTCGATTTCCGTTACCATCGCGAATTCGGCGGGAGACTGGGAGCAGTCCGGTGGGGCAGGGAGCCAGGATCTGGAACTGGGCCTCAACGGCAGTCAAACCCAGTATGTCGGCCTGCGCTTCACCGGGCTCGACATCCCGGAGGGGGCCGTGATTGAAAGTGCCTACTTCGAGTTCAAGGCGCTGGAGAGCAACGCGGCAGCCGCAAGCTTCCAGATCGCCATCGAGAATTCGGAGACGGCGGTCGGGTACACCACGACGAACAACCCGGGCACTCGAAGCTATCTGCCGGAAACGGTGGCTTGGCAGAATGTCGAGGCGTGGACGGCCGGGCAAATCTACCGCTCTGCTGACATCTCCGGCCTCATCGAGGACGTGATTGGCAGCGATGGGCTCGAGACTACGGAAGCCCTGGGATTCCTTATTACCGGCAGCGGCTCGAGAGTGGCCAATCCGTTCGATCTGGACGGCGTCGGTCCTCGGCTCGTCGTGAACTTCGAGGCTGACAACCTGCTTTAAGGCGCGTTGGATAATAGCCGGCTCGTGCATCGAAAGATGCACGAACCTCAGGGCGCCCCGAAGGGTCGCCCTGGCAGCAAGGTGCTTAGTGTCCGTTTGAGAATCACCGATGGGCGACGCGGCGGAGTAGCAGCGCGCCCATGGTGACGTGGATCATGGCCTCGGACACGTCGAGGCGCTTCTCGTAGTCGCGGACGAGGCGGCGCCAGCGGATCATCCAGCCGAAGGTGCGCTCGACATGCGCTGATCGCGGCCCGGCAGTCAGGGGTGTGTGCGGCGGAGGGAAAGTCGGCCACTGGAGCGGCGGCGTAGTGTTGCTGCGGGCGGAGTAAAACCCGGCCAGTGGGAGGCGCCGGCGGAGGTCCCGCAGACTCGCACCCTTAATTTAAGGCCGTGCCATCGGGCACGCCGAGCGATGCCTCGGCAGTGCTGGCCGGGAGATCCAGGGCTTGGTCTCGCGCTCTCCGAAAGCATCGTCACGGCAAATTGGTCATGTCGCCGCGAGCGGGCTGGCGAGACGTCGGCCCATGATCAAGGTGCTGGGATGCATCAGCATTGCGTCGAGATAGACGGCGCCGAAGCCGATGTTCGAACTGGCGAAACGTCGGCGGCGCATCTCAACAGCCGGTGTGAAGTCGGCATGGCGCACCTGAGCAATCGCGGAGGTGCGAATGGTGCCCTGGCCAAAGGCGCGCTCCAGCATCACCCAGAGTTCTGCGGCGCCTTGGATGAATGGTTGCACCAAATCGTCACGGATTGAGTTCAGGGACCAGTTGATGGTGTTGACCAGCGAAGGGACGAAGAGGTGAAAATTGTTCCAGCCCTCGCGAACGGCACGTTTGGCCAGCATGCGGTACATCTCCAACTCGTAGAAATGCCGCTCGTCGCCCTGCTTGATATCCTGCGCGGCATGCTGCCGATAATAGTATTGTAGGCCGTCAACGGTAAGTACATCCCGTGCAAGATAGACGGACATCTGGTGGAAGATCATATCGTCGAAGGCACGGATGTGTTCCGGGAACCAGAGATTCTTGTTGTCCAGGAAGTCCCGACGATACACACGTCGCCAGATCGTTGGCTGGCCCGGGATTAGCAGCTCTGCCTGCGCTCGGAAGCAGGTTTGGCCGCGGAAGGGCATACGGATCCAGTCCTTGAACTGGTTCACCTCATAACTCTGGCGCTGCTCGCCTGTGCCATCTTCATGGAAGCAGAACCCGCCCTGCACAATCTCGTTGCCACTCACGCGCGCGAGATCAAGCAGCGCCGGGAACATCTTCGGATCAACGAAGTCGTCGGCATCAACGAAGGCGATGTATGCCGCGTCAGATATCACGCGGGCATAGTTGCGCGCCGAAGCGCAGCCACCATTTGGCTTAGTCACCACAGTAAGGCGAGGATGGTCGCCGAAGGCCGCAGTGACGTGATGGAGCGAGTCGTCGGTGGAGCCATCATCGACGAGCACCACGCGAACATCGTTCCGGTCGTCGGCTAGCAGGCTTTCGATGCAGGGCACAATGTAGGCGCCGGTATTGTACATCGCGACGCCAATGTCCAACCGATCTTCCAGCGGCGTAGATGCACCAAGTCGATTGCGTCGGAGCGTCCAGGGCGAGTCAAGAAAGTTGATCTTGATGTCGCGCTGCGGGCCCTGCAGTAGGTTGAAAGACATGGCCTTGTCGAGGCTGCGCTCGACGCTGCAGATAGCAGCCGCGGACTTCTTCAGAAAGGTCTGAAGCGTACTGAGGCAGGGCGCCCCAGGTTGGAACAGGTCGCGGCCGATGATCGCCGCTAAGGGGCGCGTACCGAGCAGCGTCCCGATCTCCACAGGTGCAACGTCCAGTTGGCCAAGCTGACCATCCATAACGACGGGCACACGCGCGCCCTCCGCAACGCGGTACGGCACGATCGCGCTGCCAAGGGCGGCCGAGGCATCCGCTTCGGTCACCAGGATTGGCCCGCTTATCCCATTGCGCGCCAAGTTCGCACGCGCCCGGGCATGCTCGCTCTCGGGCAGAACGATGGCGACCATGCCACGCGGAAAATGGGCCTGCAGGACGCAGCCGGCTGCACCGGCCGTGCGACTCATGTCGAGCAAGACACCGTCGGCTGGCGTTAGAACCTGGGTGGCGAGGAACGTTCCCAGTGTACCCGTGATAAACTCGGAATCTTCGACCGCGATGTCGTGGAAGGTAAAGCTCTCGCCGCCGAGGAAGACCGCGCGCGGCTCCTGCATGGGCGCAACAGGATCTTTGAGCGTGTCAGCCGCGGCGACATAGGCCACCGTCACTGGAAGCACGGTGCGCAGCTTGCAGTCCACAGTAACCGGCTCATCCAGACGAACCTGCAGGACCGGCAGTGCATCGACGGCGAGGCTCACATCATACTCGTTCAGCTCCAGATCAAGGACATAGGTATGCCCATTCCCGCTCTTCAGCGGCGCGCGATGTTCCGCCCCCCACGCCCCCTCACGCTTCGAGCTGAGCACGATCACTCCGTCTTTTGCTCGCAACGAGAGATGGAGCGGCGTGTTCAGCCTGTCCCGCACGAAATTGACGGAAGTCGTGCCTGCATTCGCATCAGCCAGGTACTCGAAGGTATATCGGACCATCACAAAACCCCTTCGAGAGCAACAGCATCGACACCAGCCGGATTCCGCTCCGCCGCCTCGCGCCGCAGACCAAGAATGAACGGGACGACCTCGCCATAGGGCAAGCCGGAAGCCGCATAGGGCTTGAGCGCGCGCAGATAGGCTGGATCAAGCGACTCAACGAGGTAGATCAGGGCTTCGTGGAACTGGTAGCGATAGGCGTGGGAGATGCATTCTTCGCACCAGCGCAGCAAGCGGAACGCGGAAATCATCAGCGCGGCGCGCATCAGCACGTTCGAGAAGCGCCCGCTCTCCGCGAAGGTCTCTAAGGACATCTTTGCAACCGCGACTGCGTCCAGGCGGTTGTCGCCGGCGCTCGCCGTGATCTGGGCGCGACCATAGCGGCGATAGTAGGTAAAAGAAGGGATCGAGGTTACGGCAAAAGACCCCACGCTTGCCACAAGGCCGCTGTGGAACAGCATATCCTCGAAAAGGTGCCCGTTGGGGAACACCAGTCCCTGCGACTTCAGCAAACTTGATGAGACGAACTTGTTGGCGGCCTGAGGCTCAATCAGCAGCAGATGCGGCAGCAACTCGCCGAAACCCGGCTGCCCCATTTTTGCGAACGCGGAAGGCGCACCTTGGCATAGATTTTTAATGATCGGCAGATCGTAAAACGGCAGAATTTCGCCGCGCAATTCCGAAAGCAGGCCGGCGCAGAACAGCGCATCGGGCTCTTGCTGCGTGAGGATTTTCGCAGCCGCCTTGAAGGCCCATGGCGGCCTGCTATCGTCGCCATCCAGGAAACAAGTGTAGCGGCCGCGCGCCAGCTTTATACCCCTGTTGCGCGCCGATGAAAGGCCGTCGTTGGCTTGGCGCACCAGCTTGAACCTGGAGTCCGGAAGCTGGCGCAGAACCTCCTGTGTCCCGGCATCGGCACCGTCATCAATGACCAGGGCTTCGAAATCTTCAAAGGACTGCGCCGCGAGGGATTCAAGGCTGACCCGCAATGCCGGACCTTCGTTAAATGCGCAGACGACACAGGTTATTAGTGGAGCGTCTTGCCCGGTGCTCATGGAACGACTGGCCTGCCTTTCTCAAGGAGCTTCTCAGCCCCGATCAGTGACTGATTGAGAACCTGATGCATGTCGAGGTACTGATACGTGCCGCATCGCCCGATAAACCGAAGACTTGAACGGTCCGCGGCAAGGGCCTGGTACTGGCGATAGACATCGTCATAGCGGCCATCCAGCGTCTTCACCGGGTAGTACCGCTCGTAGTTGTTGTCGCGGTAGTCGCAGGGCTCCTCAACGGTTCGTACCGCGCTGCGCATGGCATCGCCACGATGGCCCGGGATGTTGTGCCACCAAGTCTCGCGCGTGTGCGGGCCGCGGTCGGTGTAGTTGATGGTCACATGGCTCGGCGCCTCGGACACGGGATGGTCAGAGTGGTGGAAGCGAATCGAGCGGTAGGGCAGCTCACCGAAACGATAGCCGAAATACTCGTCGATCGGCATGCTGTTCAGGCAGAGGTCGTAGTCGGCCTCCATTTCCGGCGTGAATGCGGTTTCGAGCGCCACTTCGATCCGCGGGGAGCGCAGGATTTCCTGAAACATCGCAGTGTAGCCCGCGCGCGGCATTGCCTGGAAACTGTCCCCGGGGAAGTAGCGGTCATCGGTGTCGATGCGGACCTGCACGCGACGCACCACTGCGGGGTCTAGATCTGAGAGCCGGAGGTTCCACATCTTCTCGGTGTAGGGCGCAAAGAACATCTCCGTCAGCCGAGGTCCGATGGTGGCGTAGAGATGATCCTCCGCGCTGACAATCGGCTCCCGCCGGACAGCCTCGCGATCGAGCAGCGCCTGCACGGCCTCAGCGCTGCCGATGTCGGTGCCGTAGACGCCGTTGACGGTGCAGACATTGATTGGCAGCGGCACCAATGCCCCATCCGCTAGGCGCGCCACAACGCGGTGCTCGTAGGGCTCCCACTCGGTAAAGCGGGAAAGCCACTCAACCACACGCATGTTGCTGGTGTGGAAGAGGTGCGGCCCATAGCGATGAAGCCGGACCCCGGCGGGCGACAGGAAGTCGTAGCAATTACCAGCCACATGATCACGCCGATCGATCACGCGGACCTCATGGCCTGAATCGGCGAATTCGCGTGCATAGGCAGCCCCGGCAAGACCGGCGCCGATCACCAGGATTTTTGCCATATCACTTTGACTTGATTGCGATGAGGGTTGGTAGCCGACCCGTGACGCAATGGTCAAGTCTTGTTTTAAACTCAGGTAATTTCCCAGACCCGATCTAGAACTTCTTAGACTGCCATCGTCCTGACTGTGCATTGCCGCAATGGCGGAAGTGGGCAGTGCACTTGGAGAGACTGAAGCGGTCGAGGAGTCTGACGATGGTTCCCCAGAGGGCGCCAACTTTCCTTGCTGCGTCAGATCTGATCCAACAGCCGGTTAGGCGCTTGAATTTGCTGAAGGCGAGCTCGATTGGATCCAGATCGGAGCTGTAGGGCGGCAGATAGAGCAACTCGCGCCCTGCGCTTAGATAGCTTCGCGCACTCCCTCGACCTTGTGGCTGCCGAGGTTGTCCATGACGACGACGTCGCCGGAGCTGAGAGCTGGCGCGAGCATCTGCTCGAAGCAGGCGCGAAAGACGCAACCGTTGATGGCGCCATCCAGCAAAAGTGGCGCGGGTCCGCTGACCCGGAGGCCGCAGAGAAAGGTGGTGGTGTGCCAATGGCCGTGAGGCACGGCGACGACCAGGTGCGCGACGCCCGGTACTCGGCCAAGGGAGCGCGCCATGTTCGTCGTCGCTAAGGTTTCGTCGAGGAACACCAGGGCTGGGTTCAGACGGGGAGCAACCTTGGCCCAGGCGCGGCGAGCCTCGGCTATGTCGGGGCACTCCTGCTTGGCCGCACTAAGCCGCTTCTTTTGAGCGTCAGCCCGAGCCGGGTGAGCACCGTCCACATCACCTGATGGCTGACGCGCGCGGCATGCTCGGCCTCGGTCAATGCCCGCAGTTCAGCCACCGTTGCATCGACGCCGCCCTCGTGCGCGGTGAAGAGAGCATCAGGGCCAGCCGAGGCGGCACCTGGTGCCGAGCTCCACGCTCGCCATCTCATGCAACCGGGCGCGCACCTTCAAAACACCGGACAGGCTGACCGAAAACCGCTTAGCAACCTCGCGGATCGGCTCGCCATCAGCCGGTAAAACCCGATCCCGTAGATCCTGCCCGTAGCCTACCTGGACGCGACGCCATTGTAGCCTCCAACCGTAATTGGACATCTACGAACCACATCCCAACCAGCATTCGCCAATCATTACGCAATCCCAGCAAGAATTACCCGAGTCCAGAAAATTTAAGCCCAGTTTTCGTCGGCCTAGCTGGTAACCAGCCGAAAAAATCGGTCTACCCACCAATGACGCTACAAAGATGCGAATCAAGTATCCTTAAAAAATAAGCCTCATCAATACTATAGCTTGTTCCTTGCGGCGTATTCGTCGACCACTTATACTTCATGGCTGATAGATCGTCGTGAATTGCGCGCACATTTTCAGTCGGAATTAATAAAACCTGCGCTGATGAAGGAGGTAGCAGCTGCACGCCAGTTTTCACGAAAGATTCGGTCCCATATGAAATTCCCGGCACTCCATTGCACATGGGAATCAGGGCAGCGCTTCCAAGTGGAGATATAAAATAGTGACAATGCCGGGCAGCCGATACCTTAGTTCCAAGAGAGCATCCGTGAAGATGTACAAAATCAACCCCAGAAATTTCGGAGCAGAGATCCAAAATAAAGGCCTCTTCCAGACGTTTGATTTCCCCAAAAAAGTCCTCACAATCATCTAATTTTGCCGGAGCTGTCATTCCATTTATATAAATTGTTGATATGTTAAAGCATTTTTTCAGTTTCCTGATCGCGCTACCAAGGACCGCTCGCTGCTCGATCCAGACGCGTTTCTCGAGATCAAGCGATAGAAATATCGCATTTTTCTCTATGACATTGCTGGCATCTTGAGGATAAAGTCTAGAAAAAAGATCAGAAATTGAAGGTATATCGGCAAGAGAATCACGCGCCAGATGCCAGTCAAGACTTTCTATAAAACTTGCCCGGTTTTGCCGGCGAAATTCTGGAACCTCTGACGCCCGCAAGTTTAACGCGTCTCTTAAGCCAATTCTACCCAAGTCGTCCGCCGTTACAAACGACTTGTCAATCACCGAAACATAGGACAACTTTATCCCCGCATCTAGACCAGCTGGACCAAACCGTGACTCTGCATAGAGGAGCGTTTGAAGCATATCGTAAATTCGCTCACTACTTAAAACAAAGAAGATTTCTGAAGTTGGTTTAGCTACGGACTCGTCGAGGCCGCCCGACACTTTTTCTAACGCATTCCGATATGCCGCTCGGGAAGCACCTACAAATTCCTCATTCTGAGTTTTTGTCCGCGATATTGAGAGATGAGAATCCCCACAATACATTACGATCTTATCAAGGGATGCATAGAAAAATATGTGATTCTGAGTAGAGAAAATTAGCAGTCCAACGATCCATGGTTGCGGATCGCAGCGCAGCACGAGGCAATCACCGCTGATATTATGTAGGGAAAATTTTCCTATAATATTATAATCGCCCGACATTGTTTCTTTTGGTCTTTTAGCAATCAGATCGGCGGTGGCGTTGAGAGTGTGCTTGACTGTTGCAGAAAAATCTTTCTGAGCGTGACTGAATATTCGGGCAAGCGAGTTCACAAGCTGATTTACGTTTTCAAATTTCATCATGAACCGCTCTGCACTTGCTCAGTTACCTGGTTGTAGGTGGATCAGCTGCCGCGTTCAGCAGACTGCGTCAATAACTTTAATTTAGTCTTTCTAACAAAAGGTCAGTCTTGCTACACACTACGATCACGATCAATACCGCTCGGCGGAGTTTGTTATCTTCCCCGGATTTCGCATCAGATAAGCGACTCATGTAACTCAGTCTTTACACGTGCAATCTGATCAAGCAGGACAAATTGCTCCTCCCAATCGATATCCATTGCTACCGCTTCAGGAAGCTGCATAAAGCATGGTTTACGCCCCACCCGATCTTCTACTTCACGCATGAGCTCGAAAGGCATAATATAGGCTCCATGATTTATCTCGAACACTGGCTTGATGTCTTGACTGCGTGGCCATTTAATTGGCCGAGGATTATAATTTAGCGGTCCATTCTCATCCCACAGAAACTTGTGTATTTTTGTTACAGTAACAAGTGAGTCGAATCCCTCCACAACGCACCGCTCATAGGCATCGATCATCTGGTCATAAATTTTGCTTGTTATGAATGGTGAGGTTACATGGCTCCAGACTATCACGCCGTCTTCTACCATGCGCGCGATATAGCCGATGAAGTCATCCATTGCGGTACTGCTACGGCCCAACTCATCCGGACGCGGAATTGCACAGACGCGGGCATCCATGGTACGAGAATAAGCCTCCGCGTACTCCAAAACCCGCTCATCATTCGACGAGACGATAATTTCTTCAAATCTTTTGACTGCCGAGAACTGCTTCAGCTTAAGCTCAAGCAAGCCATTCTGAAATCCGGCAAACGGCCGCATGTTCTTGTCAAGAACACGCTCGCTACCAGAGCGGCACGGCAAAAATCCTATGTAAGACGTCATTCCACGTGTGTCTCCGCTGTCACGCTAAGCCGCATACGTACGGCGGTACTTGTGGTGCTCACTCGCGTTCACTTGCTTCTCCTCGCTGCCGACGATCAGTTCGGCCTCGCGCAGGGCGTCTACAAATTCTTTGAACTTCGGCGTCGTCAGGTCCACCGCGACGGCGTCGAAATGCGCCCATTCCGTGTTGCCGAGCTTGACGTGCTTCTCGATCATCCGCGCGCCAGCGGCGATCGCCATGGCGGAGGCCTTCCAGCCGAAGTCATGGCTTGAATAAGCAGGCACAATGCGGGGGTCCTTGAAGGACAGCGCCTGGTAATGCCGCACCACGCCAACATTGCAGTCCGTCAGGGGTGTCGGGTAGGCGGAATTCGCCTGCATCATGTAGAGCTTCTCGCAGCGCGTGAAGGTTGCCAGCACCCATCGCTCATAGGATTGGTCGGTCATGCCGGTCGAAAGCACCACGGCCTTGCGGTAGCTGCCGGCTACGAAATCCAGGTAGTCCGTATGCTCGGAAATCGTCGAAGGCAGTTTCACAATGCGGGGCGAGAATTGCAGCATGAATTCGAAGGAAGGCTTGTCGAGGATCGAGGCGAACCACTCCACCCCGAGCTCCGTGCAGAGCCGATCGACGAAGGCGAAATCCTCGGAGGAAAGTTCCAGCGCGTACCGGTAATCCGCGAAGGTGCTGCCGAACGGCGAGCGATAGGGGGAGGTCAGCTGTTCCTTCGTGTAGAAACTGGGCACATCGCGCTTCTGTAGCTTGATCACGTCGGCGCCGGCCGCGGCCGCGGCACGAATCATCTTCTCCAGCCGCACGCGATCGCCAAAATGGTTGGTGGTCAGTTCCGCGACGATCTGGGTCTGGTAGCGGACTCCATCCTTCCCCGCGGCCGCGCCCAGAACCAGGCGGTTCAGCCCATCCGGAGACAAGGCGCTGAAGGCGCGGGTGCCAACATGCTTCACCGACAGATCGGTGTTCTGCAGGAAATACAGCGTATTGAGGAAATAAAATTCCTGCAGCGAAATCTTGGCCTCGCGCTCATCCGACAGATGCGGCGCAAAGTCGGTCCCGATGCTGGCACTGTAGCCGGCGGAAGGCGTGAAATCGAAGCCGACCATGTAGACCGTCTGCGGCCGGCCGCGCTGCTGCGCCACGATCCGCGCAATCTTCAGCGCCGACAAGAACAGGATGTCCTCGATCGCGAAATCTTCTGCCAGGAAGCGCTGCATGACCAAGTCGGAGGATTCCTGCGACAGCGCCAAGTGGGGCGCGTGCAGGACGTCCCGGCCCGGCGCACTGAAATCCGTCGATGTAATGTACATCCGCGACCGGTAGCCCGAGGCCGCCAGGCCCTGCTTCACCCAATCCGCGTGGAAGATCGAGATATCCGCCGGCGCGATCCGCTCGGCGTCGTTTAATGCAATGACGAGGGAGCCCTGATAAACTTCCTTCTTCACCGCGTCGGCCGACGGCCCCTTACCCAGGATGAAGATCGTGTCGGTGGCGTATGTCGACGCGATATCGGCGATGCGGCTCCAGAAAGCGTCCATCGAAAATCTCCTCGTCAACCAGCACCTCGCAACCTTGTTCGAGCGCCAGCATCAGGCCAGGGAGAAGGTCCCAGGCGTAGGCGCCCTTCGGGTTGCTGAAGCGGCTGAAGGCGCCACGCGCCACGTTATAAATATTGTATACGGCACAGCCAAGGATGCGAGATTCTGGCACGGCTCGCATTTGCGTGATTATGCCCTCTGAGAAGGACGAGGAAAAGCCTGTAATCCGTGATTTGATGTGCTGGATCTTGTCGCCCGTCATTAGGCGCTCATTCAACTCAGGCAGAAGAAGCATGCTGCCCTGGTGCTGGCCATCCAGCCAGAGTCCCAGGGACACCCCCCACTCCTTCAGGCCCGAGCAGAAGTTCTCTGTCCCGTCGATGGGGTCGAGCAGCGCGATCGCCCGGCCGGACTTGAAACTGGCGGGGTCGAAACTCTCCTCACCGATGAAGGTCAGGTCGGCGATGTGCTGCGCAAGGTAGGCCCTGACACGCTCCTCGACCATCAGGTCGGCAGAGGTTACCGGGCTTCCATCCGCTTTCCACCTGACGTCGAAGCGCCTGGCGCAGATCGAGGGGAGATCAGCCATGACCAGTTCGCTGACACCGGAGAGAAGGTTGCGAGTATCCATGGGCAGCGGCAGAACCCTAAGTTGAGATCGGTACAGGTAGGGGCACTTCGTGCCACGACCATTGCGGAAGTCCTCATACCGCGACGTGCTTGCTAAGCGAAAGACCTGTTCGCATCTATGGGTAAAAATAGCCGCGCAGGCATGGTCCCAAGCTTTCATCCTGCGCACCGAGTGATGGGCGGCGTCGCCAGGGCGGGTCCTACCGATGCGCGGCCCCGGGGAGGCGCACTGGCTGTTCTGCACAGCAAAGGCTGGGCATGGTGCAGGCAGACCGCCCCGCACCGGCCCGGCATGCGCTACTCGTTCACCGCGGCCGTTTCGAGGCCAGGGTGAGACTTCACCTCGACCAGGGCCGAGCCGCAGCGCCTGTTGACCTCCAGCTTCAGGCGCGCGCGTTGGTCGTTGTGCCGGTAGACGCTGCGGGCGAGGGCGATGAAGGCGGCGTCGAAGCTCGAATCCCGTTCCTTTTCGCGCAGCGCGTCCTCCACGTCCCACAGCACGAGGTTCAGCGCGCGCAGTTCCTGGCGCAGAGCACCGATCTCGGCCTCAGCCGTGGGCATGGCGGCCTCCAGCACCTGCTGGAGCAGGGCACGCTCGCGCTCGGCATGCTGGCGCTGCACCGGATTGCGGATGCGCTCGACCTTGATCTCTAGGATGGTCAGCTTGTCCACCAGCTCGCCGAAGGAGATCGGAATCATCGGTGCCGGACGTTCTATCGCACTCACGGCACCCTCCGTATTCCTTGGGCAGGTCGATCAGCCCATTATGCTTTTGCTGGATCCGGGGTAAATCTGTCGAGGGGGGTGACCACTGGTCTGAGACCACGTTGCACCGCAGCATGCAGCATTGGCGTTCTCGACCTACCGGTGTAATGCCCATGGCATGAGCGTCCGTCAAATTCCGGTGGATGTTGGGCAGGTCCGCCTGGCCAACCACCTGCCCATCGCCCTGATTGCCGGCCCCTGCCAGATGGAAAGCCGCGCTCATGCGCTGGAGACCGCCGCCGCACTGAAGGAGATCACCAGACGGCTGGGGATCGGCCTGATCTACAAGACCAGCTTCGACAAGGCGAACCGCACCTCGTCCCAGGCCGCGCGTGGGGTCGGCATGGCCGCCGCTCTGCCGGTCTTCGCCGAGATCCGGGAAAGCCTGGGCCTGCCGGTGCTGACCGATGTGCATGACGCCGCCCAGTGCGCGCCGCTGGCCGAGGTGGTGGACGTGCTGCAAATCCCCGCCTTCCTCTGCCGGCAGACCGACCTGCTGCTGGCGGCGGCCGCGACCGGGCGGGCGGTGAACGTCAAGAAAGGCCAGTTCCTGGCGCCGTGGGACATGAAGAACGTCGCCGCCAAGCTGACCGGCGCCGGCAACGCGCGCGTGCTGCTGACCGAGCGCGGCGCCTCCTTCGGCTACAACACCCTGGTGTCCGACATGCGCTCTCTGCCGATCATGGCGCAGCAGACCGGCCTGCCGGTGATCTTCGACGCCACCCATTCGGTGCAGCAGCCCGGCGGCCAGGGCACCTCCTCCGGCGGCCAGCGCGAATTCGTGGAGACGCTGGCCCGCGCCGCCGTCGCGGTCGGCGTCGCCGGCCTGTTCATTGAGACGCATGAGGACCCCGACAACGCCCCCTCCGACGGCCCCAACATGGTGCCGCTGCGCCAGTTCGAGGGGCTGCTGCGCCGCCTGATGGCGATCGACGCCTTGGTGAAGGCTTTCTCGGCAGACACGACCGCCACATGAGCCCCATCGTTCTGATCCCGGCCCGCCTATCGGCGAGCCGCCTGCCCGGCAAGCCGCTGGCCGACATCCACGGCACGCCGATGATCGTCCATGTCTGGCGCCGCGCCATGGAAGCCGCGATCGGCGAGGTTGTGGTCGCGACCGATGCGGCAGATATCGCCGAGGCCATCCGCAAGGTGGGCGGAAGAGTGCAGATGACCCGGGCCGACCACCCCTCGGGCTCCGACCGCATCCACGAAGCGCTGCAGGCCCTCGACCCCGACGGTCGGCATGACGTGGTGATCAACGTCCAGGGCGATCTGCCGACCATCGCCCCCGCGGCGATCCGCGCCGTGCTGGCGCCGCTCCACGACCCGGCGGTGGACCTTGCCACATTGGTCGCCGAGATCGAGCGGGAGGAGGAGCGCACCGCCTCCTCGGTGGTGAAGATGGTGGGCTCGCGCCTGACGCAGGGGCATTTTCGCTGCCTGTACTTCACGCGCGCCACGGCGCCCTGGGGCGACGGGCCGCTGTATCATCACATCGGGCTGTATGGCTGGCGCCGCACCTCGCTCGACCGCTTCATCGCACTCCCCCCCTCGCCGCTCGAACTGCGGGAGAAGCTGGAACAGCTTCGCGCGCTGGAGGCTGGCATGCGGATCGAGGCCGTGGCCGTCGAGGATGTGCCGCTGGGGGTTGATACGCCCGCCGATCTCGAACGCGCGCGGGACCTCCTGGCATGACCGATGATCTGCGCCGGGAGGCCATGGTGCGAACCCTCACCCTGGAGGTGGAGGGTCTGCAGGAGTTGCGGCAGGCGCTGGAGGGGCCGCTGGGCAGCAAGGCGATCGAGGCGGTCTCGCTGGTCCTGGCCCGGCCTGGCCGGCTGATCGTCACCGGCATGGGCAAGTCTGGTCATGTCAGCCGCAAGATCGCCTCGACCCTCGCCTCCACCGGCACGCCAGCGATGTTCGTCCACCCCGCCGAGGCCAGCCATGGCGACCTGGGCATGATC
Source organism: Falsiroseomonas sp. E2-1-a20 (assembly GCF_051433195.1). Taxonomy (NCBI): domain Bacteria; kingdom Pseudomonadati; phylum Pseudomonadota; class Alphaproteobacteria; order Acetobacterales; family Roseomonadaceae; genus Falsiroseomonas; species Falsiroseomonas sp. E2-1-a20. Next base: position 18,873 of record NZ_JBHMFT010000035.1, read on the forward strand.
ACCCGGCAGGATGCCGTGCTGGCGCTGTCCTGGTCGGGGGAGGCGCCGGAGCTTGCCGATGTGATTGCCTATGCCCGCCGCTTCAACGTGCCGCTGATCGCCCTCACCTCGCGGCCGGACAGCGCGCTGGGTAGCGCCGCCGACATCCTGCTGGCGCTGCCGCGCATGCCGGAGGCCTGCCCGAACGGCCTGGCCCCCACCACCAGCACCACCATGCAACTGGCGATGGGCGATGCGCTGGCGATCTGCCTGTTGCAGGCCCGTGGCTTCTCACCGGCAGATTTCCGGTCCTTCCATCCCGGCGGCAAGCTCGGGGCGCAGTTGATGCGGGCGCGGGACCTGATGCATGCTGGCGATGAGATCCCAAGCGTCGCCCTGGCGTCGACGCTGCGCGAGGCGATCATGGAAATGACTTCCCGCCGCTTCGGCATTACTGGCGTGGTCGACCAGAATGGCTGCTTGGCGGGCGTCCTGACCGACGGCGACCTTCGGCGCGCTTTTCAGAACGGGTTGGACCTGGATGTGGCGGTGGAGGTGGCAATGACCCGCGCGCCGCGCACCACCTCGCCCCAGGCCCTGGCCGCTGAACTGCTGGGCACGATGAACGAGCACAGCATCACCAGCGTCTTCGTGGTCGGCGATGACCGGCGGCCGGTGGGAATCCTGCACCTGCACGATTTGCTGCGGGCCGGCGTGATCTAGCGGCTTCTCTTGGCCCTCCTGAATGATCCCTTCCAGATGAAGCCAGGTGGCAGCAGGCAGGGCGTCGCCCGGCGCGCGGCCAGACCCAGCCGTTGATCCCGCTCCGCAATCCGTCCCGGCTGGCCGATGCCGCCGATGTAGAGATGGCATTCCGCCTGGCACTCGGCCGACGGCCCGGACGCGCGGCGGATGTCGATTTTCACATCGGAAAGCCGCTCTACGGGGTGCTGTTGCACATCCTGGCCTCCGGAGAGGCCCGCCAGAAGGTGCTGCCACGCCTGGCGCCGGTGGCCGGCGCGAAGCATGAGCTGCTCGCAGCGATCTCGGCAGCGGGTGACATGCTGGTGGACCCGCCGATGCGCGCCTGGCTCGGCGCGATGCTGGGGTTAGAGGTTGCACCCCGGCGGCGCTGGCCGGGCGTGCTGGTCGATTGGCTACACGCGCCCGGTGTACTGGCCGGCATCGAGGGCAAGGCACCGAGCCTCGCTGCAACCCTGCGGCGGGCCATGTCCTCCACGGAGGTCGGGCCGGAGGCCCCGCCTGTCGCACCCGCCGTGCCGGACCCGCCTGCGGACTGGCCCGCCGCGCTGGCCGTGCTGCTGTTCGGGCCCGAGGCAAGGGAGGCGCCGCCAATCAAGAATATGGAGCTGCGCGAGGCGGCCCGTGCCCTTGTCTCTTCGCCCGCTTTCGCTGAACGGATCCTGGCACCCTTGATGGAGGCCCCGGCGCAGCACGTGGCGGGTCCCGGTGTCGCAGCGCGGGCGGTCGCCATGCAGCTGATCGACGGCGGCGCTGCCCTGGCCGGGCCTGATGAGCCTTGGCCGCGGCTGCTGCTGCGCCTGCTGCTGCATCCTGCTTCTTGCATCGCGGCAGAGGGCCTCGACGGGACGGGCGCGCTGGCCGCCTGGCGCGACCGGGCGCTGGCGACGCAGGCGGCGACGGATCCACTACTGGCCTCGCCGCTTTTCTGTGCAGCGGTGACACCGGATCTCGACCGCGTCCTGCACGCACTGGTCCTGGGTCGGGCGCCACGCCCAGTGCCGGGCCCGCCGCCACTCGATGCCGCGGCGCTCCTGCTTCGGCTGCTGCTCATGCCGGAGTTCGAGGTGGAGGTGCTGGGCGCGCTGATTGCCGGTCGGCCGCTGCGCCATGCCACGCTGCCGCCGCTCCTGCCCGCTGAGCGCGCCATGCTCGCCCGGCTGTTTGGGCGTGCGCCGGAGCATGTTGCGGCATGGCGGCGCGAAATCATCGTGCTGCTCGGCACACCGGCGTTGCAAGCCATCTTGCTGGCCCTGGATACCACCGGACGCGCCCGGCTTGAGCACCTGCTTGCGGTGCTCGCTCTGCTCGATCCCGATGCGCCCCTGCCCTTCACCCTGGACTGGCGTGACGAGCTGCGGTTGGCGGTGAGCGCCGCCGGTGGCGTCGAGGTGAGGCTCGTCCTGCACGCGCCCGTCGCAACCGAGCTATGCCAGGCGATGGTGCCGGATCCCGCCATGTCGAAGGCGGTGCTCGCCCTGCCGCTGGCAGGATTCGAGCCAACGACCTTCGCCGGCAGCCTCACTGTCCTCAATCCCGCCGGCAGCCCCCTCGGTCCGGCGCTGCCGATCCGCCGCACAGTAGCCAAAGCCGATGCCGCCCGGCTGCGTGAGCGTGTGGAGCGCTATGTTGTTCGTGCGCGAGCGCATGCGCTGGCCGGCCAGCGTGCCGAGGCGATCCGTTTGACCCGTCGCGCGACGGAGGAGGCGCCGCAGTTCCTCGAAGCTTGGCTTTTCCTGGCGGAGCTGCTGGCCGCCGGCGGCGACCTGCCCGGCGCCGCCGCGGCGCTCGCCCCTGTCCAGCCTCTCGCGCTGAAGATTACCGGTCTGACCGCACGCGCTGCGCGCCTGTCGGCACGCGTAGCGGGCGAGCCGCCCGAATTCTCGCCAGACAGGCTCGCCGCGGAGCCGCGGATGGCGGTCCTTGCGCTAGCGGAAGGCTTTGCATCGCCGCCGGTGGTGGCCAGAGCACTCGCGGCCGCCGGGCGGCTGGGGCTGCTCGATCCCTTCGCGCTGCCATCCGATCCTGACCTGGCTGCCAGCGCCTGGCTGTTCCTCGATGCGTTGAGCCTGCTGCCTCCCGGGCCGTCGGCGGGCTACCCGTTGCTGTGCGCGTTGTCGCGGCTCGCCGTTGCGGATGGGCGGCCGGCGGATGGACTTGCCTTCGCAGACGCGGCGCTGGACCGCAGGCCGAACGACACGGATGCGCTGATGCTGCGCGCCCAGGCGCATCGACGCCAGAACGACTATTCCGGTGCCGTGGCAACGCTCGAGCACCTGCTGGCCATCCAGCCGGACCACGAGGCGGCAGCGGAGCGGCTGCTAACCTTTGAACTCGACCTTGCGCGTACCGACCCGCTGCGCCCGCAGGCACGGCTCGATGCACTGCTCGCGGGGCGTGCCGCGGCGCTACACCGCAAGCTCGCGACCGACCGCACCTCGGCCGCGCTGCGGCTGGATCTCGCGCGCCTTTCCATCGCCGCCGGACAAACGGAAGACGCGACCGCGCTGCTGGCACAGCTCGCGGCCGAGCAGCCCGGCTGGGCCGCGCCAGTGCAGATGCTAATCGGGCTTGCGCTCGACAGCGGCGACGGAGCGGCCGTCCTCGCCGCATACGGGAAGCTACCCCTATCGGGACGGAATGAGCGTGCCATCAATGCCGCGGCCAAGGCCCTGCGCGCCCTTGGCAAGATCGAGGCGGCACAGGCACTGCTCGCCGCGCATCTCGATTCCGGCTTTCCCGGCGTGCGGCGCGAGCATGCGCGCAACCATTTCTTTGCAGGCCGCTTTGAAGCCGCAGCCGCCGAGGCCGCCCGCTGGATCCCTCAGCAGCCGGAGGATCACGAACTCCGCATGCTCGCCGCCGCCGCCGCGCTGGAACTCGGCCAGGATGCCGCGGCAGCCGCACAAGCCAACGAACTTTGCAGGGCAGGCGCGGCGCAGCATCACCCCGTCGAGCTGCCACTCTTCCTCTGTGCCGCAACCGCGCGCGGCGGTGACTGGAACGCAGCGCTCTCGCACCTCGACCTGATGTTCGCCCGTCACGGCGCGCGGCCGGTGCGGCGCGATCCATCGCTTGGCACCATGCCATTCGACCAGCTGTATGGACATGGCGCGCCGCCCCGCGACGCAGGATCGCAACCGCCGCACTTCGACGGGCCGATGGTTTCCGTAGTGATGACGACCTGGAATGTCAAAGCCTTGGCTCCAACGGCCATCCGATCGATCCTGGACCAGAGCTATCGAAACCTGGAACTGCTGATCGTGGACGATGCCAGCACCGACGGCACACCCGCGGTGCTGGAGGCCTTCGAAAGCGCTGACCCGCGGGTGCGCGTCATCCTGAAGACCACGAATGACGGCACCTATGTCAGCAAGAACATGGGCCTGCTGCAGGCGCGCGGCACGTTCATCGCGCTGCAGGATTCGGATGACTGGTCGCACCCGGACCGGCTTGCCTGCAGCCTGGGCGTGCTGCAGCGCCGACCCGATTTGGTCGGCCTCACCACCGACTGGCTGCGTATGACGAGCGAGGGTCGTATCGTCGTGAAGGCAGGCGGCCAAATCTCGCACTCCTGCTGCATCTCGCTGGTTTTCCGTCGTGCGCCCGTGCTGGAGAGGCTGGGCTTCTTCGACAGCGTCCGCATCGCTGCCGACCTGGAGTTCATCCAGCGCATGGGCCTGGTCTTCGGCAGCCGTGCAGTGCCACGCTTGCGCTGGCCACTGCTGTTCGGCCGAGCGCGATCGGACAGCCTGACCGCGAACGAGGAATTCGGACTCTCCCGCACCGGATTCACGCCGATCCGCGCCGCCTACCATGAGGCCGCGGCGTACTTCCACGCGCGCATCCGCGCCGGCGATCTCGGCGCCCGCATGCCCTTCCCGCTGGCAGAGCGCCGATTCAGTGCACCGATCGACATTTTGCCGGAGTTCACGCCGTGAATCCTGGCCATGATGTACGAGCAGCCTCTGCTTAGCCCATCGGCACAATCGGCGAGAATTTCGGTGCGAGCTGCCGGCCGCGCCCGCACTGTCATGGGCAGAAGTCTGCGGGACCTGGCACGGCAGGGAACTGCCTGGAGCAGATTGCGGATGGGCGGCGACGTGGGCGGAATCGGTTGGCCGTCCTGCAACGCGAAGGTGCGCGTCGGTGGCGCGGAGCCATGGGCTGCGCTGGACATCGCCCTGCGTGGGCGTGAGGGGCAGGACGAGGTCACCGCGCGTGGCTTCCATTCCGAGTGCAGGATCGCCGAGGATGGAGCACGCGGTTGCAGGTTCGATGCCTGCGAGGCCGCCAGCTTCTTCCGGCCGTCAGAACCACCAGGATGCTCGGCGTCGGCGCGCGCATTTGTGGAGGCGAAGAGGCCGGCAGGCCGGGCTCCGTCTCCCGATGCGGTAGAACCCGAGGGCGCCCGCCCGCAGAGGGCGGCTCCCGTTCCTGCTGCAGCACTCCTGTTCCAGCTACCGTCACGCAGCGATCGCCAGCAGGTGTCGCAATGACCAGAGACGTCCCAGCCGCGCCGGTCGCAGTGATCAACAGCACGGTCTACCAGGACAACCCGTATCACGGGCTGATCTACGCCGCCCTCGCCGGCCGCTACGAGTGCATCCGAGGCACGCTGGACGATGCATTTCAGCTGGTCTCCGAAGAGGACTCGACGCTGCTCCATCTGCACTGGGAGGAGCACCTGTTGCGTGGCATCCCGAGCGCCGCCGAGGCACGTCTCGTGGTGCGGCACTTCACGACGCGGCTGGCGGAGTTCCGGCGCTGCGGAGGGCGCGTCGCCTGGACCGTGCATAACAGCGCCCCGCACGAGGATGCGCAGCCCGAGACCTTCCTTTCGCTGCGTCGCGCCATAGCTGTAGAGGCGGATCGGATCTTGGTGCACACAACCGAGGCGCTTGCGATGCTGGAGGCGCAGGTTGGTACGGTGGGTCACAAGACGACCCTGCTGCCGCACCCCTCCTATCTTGGTGTCTATGAGCCGGAGGCGCGCAGCCAGGCGGGGCCGGTCCGTCGACGGCAGCCGGCCCTGCTCGCGTTGGGCAAGATCAGGACCTACAAGCGGCTAGACCGGCTGGTGGAAACGCTGACCGAAACCTTCCTAACCGCGCTGGATGCCGAGCTGCACATCTCGGGAGACCCGATGCCGGGCGATCCTGCGGCCGCGACACTCGCCACAGCCTGCGCGGACCGGCACACCGTACGTCTCAACATCCGCCGCGTACCGGACGCGGAACTCGGCGACCTCGTTCGTGGCGCACGTGCCGTGGTGCTGGATTATGAGCGGCATCTCAGTTCTGGCGTCGCGCTGCTCGCCTTAACCTTTGGTGTACCAATCGTCGCGCCACGTCTGCCCGGGCTTCTGGAACTGATGCCGTCGCTGGCGCATCCGCTGCTGTTCACGCCGGGCTCGGCAGCCGATCTCCGCCGCGCGGCTGCCTTGGCGCTTACTATGCCGGCGGCCGCGCAAGCTGAGGTCGCGCAAGCCTGCAAGGCGCGGGCACGCCACCTGCATCCGTTGCGGATCAGCCGCATGCTGGGCGATGCCTATGACGACCTTCGCGGAGCAGGGCGAGCGGCTGCGCCAAGCTAGACCGTGATCCGCCCCGACAGAAGCGCTGATCATGGTCCAGCCTTGTGGTATTTCGCGTGATCTACGCCGGCGGCGGTTCCAGCCTCTGGCGATCAGGTTCTAGGCCCTGGTGTCCTGCCGTGGGCCGGCGCCCCTGGGCAGTGCCGCGTGGCCGCTGCACGTCGGGACGCGCCGTCGCGCACGCCGCTTGATGATCACGGGGTCATGCCCGTGCCGCACCGGCATCACGACGCAATCCCGTGGCGCTTGGCCCTCCCGCAACGCTTGAGCTTGCCCGCCTCTGCAACCACAGGGTATTCATCGCGTCGGTCGCGCGCGGGCGTGTATGGCCCGCGATCCAGCCAGCTCTTGCCGGAGTATCCCACATCTTGCTGACCCCGCGCGGTCCCAGTTCCTTCGCCCATCCGACGCTGCGTGGAAAGATCGAGCGCCTGGAAGGCCACATCCTGGTCGGCTGGGCCTTGAACCCACAGCAGCCCGAGCAGGCGCTAGAATTCGAGATCGAGGTCAACGGCCAGATGGCTGGGCGTCATGTGGCGGACATCCTACGTGGCGATCTGCTACGCAACGGCATCGGCACTGGCCGCCACGGCTTCCGCGTGGAACTGCCGAGGGAGCTTGTCTCGGGCGACGGGGCGGATATCGTGCTGTCGGCCCTGCCGGGACGACAGGCGGCGGATGCCACCTTCACTTTTCAGAAGCCGGCGGTGGATAGCGTCGCGGTTGAAGCCTCGCCACCGCCGGCCGCCCGGAATCCGTCCCCCGTACTGCCGCCTATGGTCCCACGCCCAGCCCGACCGCTCGCGACGGCTTTGCCAAGGCCCGGGGCACTGGCGGCTCTGCAGCCCTTGGTCGCGCCTGCCCTGGTTGCCGTGCCGTCGCCAGGGGCGCCACCGTCGATCCCGCGCGTGGAGCCTCGGCTTTCCTCCGCCGTGCAGGAGGCAGTCTCTCGCCTCACCACGCCGCCCGTCGCCCCGGTTGCCTCCCGCATTGCGGAAGCGCTGACGGCGCGCGACTGGCTGGCAGCGACCGCCGAGGCCGAGGTTGCCGCGCCGCGCGACGTGCGGATCGTATTGGCGCACGGCGTCGGCCTGCTGGAGCAGGGCCGCGCGGAGGAGGCGGAGGCGGTGCTGCGCTGGCTCGAGGACGGTGCGCAGGAAGATCATGCCGCGCTTTACCGCCTCGGCACCGCGCTTGAAGCGCAGCAGCGCCATGCCGAGGCCGCCGGCATCTACGGCCGCTGCCGCGTGCTGAAGCCAACCGAGCCGCTCTACGTGCTGCAATGTGGGCGGATGATGGCGCTGGCCGCGAATGGCGGCATGGGCGTCGCGCCTGAGTATCCAGAACTGCTGGACATCGCAATCGCGATGCTGCGCGAGGCCGCGGCGATGATGCGGCGTGATGGACGCCCGCTGCGCGACCTGGCAGGCCTGCTGATGCAGAGGGGCGAAGTTGAGGCTGCGCTGGAAGCGATGGAGGAGGCGGAGCGGCGTGAGCCGGCGCGCCCCGCCTATCCGCTCGAACGGGCGCGTATCCTCACGCGCCTCGACCGCGTGGAGGAGGCGCTGGCAGCGGCGCGGCGCGGCGTCGAGCTCGCACCCGCAAGCGATGCCGCGCTCGCCGCCTCTCGTGTGCTGGAGCGTTGGGTCGCCGCGCGCCAGACCAGCTCCTGGCGCCTTGGCGTGCTGGCCGACCCGACCCCGCGCGGATGATCACGCAGACCAGGAGCCTCTCCGCACGGCTGGCAGCCGCACCGGGCGATTGGTTGTGCCTCTCGCCCCTGTCGCTAGCCGGCCTCGCGCATGCCCGGACCTTCCTGGAACGCGAGCGCAAGACCATCCCGGACCGCGCCGCCGCGGTACAGGCGGAGCCCGGCGGCCCGCACCTGTGGCGGCGCGACTACCTGCTGGCACTGTTGCGCGCTGGCGTGGTCGCCGAGGATGCGGGCCTCGCCGCGCTGGCCGAGGCTGCGTCGCGCAACCCCTATGTCTTTGGTCCTGGCGCAGCACGCTCGGCGCGCCATGGTGTCGCGCTGCTGATCTCCGCCTTTGGCGCGCGCAGGTTCGGCGGCGCGGAGCATTTCCTCGATCAGATGGCGGAACTCTACGGTGACCTGGGATACAGGCCCCTGATTGTCGCAATGCGCGGCAGCATTTCGGGCGAGGAGGAGGAGGGGCCCGGCGCTCTTCGCATCGCAGGCCATCCCGACGCGCTGTTGCGCCTGGCGCTGGAGCGGGAGGCCGTGGTCGCCCATGTCGTCTCCGGCCTTGGCTACGAAGTCGCAGCGGCTCTGCGGTTTCTCGACATTCGGCTGATCTTCGGCGTGCATTTCTGGCGGGAGTTGTTCCACCCCCGTAGCCCGGGCGCCGGCTACTATCCGGACTTTCCCAGCGGACACACGCCGCGCTCCACCTTCCCCCTGCTGCTCGCCGACATGGACGCGGCCTATGCCAATTCCGACTTCACCCGTGACGTCGTGGAGCGGCAGTTCGGCGCGCGGTTGCCGGTCGTACCATCGCTGCCGGAGGATTTGCCGGCAGGCGCCGCCCGGCCCAGCCATGCCGAGCGGGACTGTGTGCTGCTGGCTAACGCCCGCGACGACAAGGGCTTCGGCCTGCTGCTCGAACTCGCCGGATTGCTGCCGGAGTTGCATTTCCTGGCGATCGCCAACCAGTCCTCCGCTGCCGCGGCCCGCGCCGCGGTCGCCGAGCGGGGCGTGACGAATATCGAGGTCCTGCCCCAGGCCCAGGACATGACGCCGCTCTACCGCCGCGCCCGTGCGGTGCTGGTGCCCAGCTACCGCTTCGTGGAGAGTTTCAGCCGGGTGGTGGTTGAGGCGCAGCGGCACGGCGTGCCGGTACTCGGCTCGGACCGCGGAAACGTTCCTCGACTCCTGCGAGAGAGTGGCCTGGCGCTGCCCCCGGCACCCGCAGCCTGGGCCGATGCGCTGGAACCTCTGTGGCGCGATCCCGAACATTGGCAGGCCGTGTCCGAAGCGGCGTTGCGTAACGCGGCACGGCTGCCCTTCTCGGGCCAGCGGGCGCGCCTCCGGAAGTTGCTGGCAGGGCTGGAGGCGCCGATGTTGGTCGGCGTGGGCTCCGGCATCGGCAACATGCTCAATGCGACGCCCCTGATTCGAAACTTGGCGCGCCATCATGGCGCGCCGGTGGATGTGGTGGTGGCCAGCGACTGGCCGGGCAGCCTCGGCATCATGGCTGCCCCGGAGCACGTCCGGCATGTTTTTGACATCGCGGACCTCCCGGTGCGCCGGCACTACGCCACGGTCTTCCTGACGCACAGCTTTGGTCGGCTGCTGCCATCTTTCCGGGCCGACCGCGTGGTTTCCTCTAGAAGCTGGGCGGATTTCACGGCGGAATCACCGTTGCACGAAGCGGAGTTCAACCTGGCTGCCGCGAAGCATCTGCTCGGCCTGGACTATGCGCCTGAGGATGTCCGTGCCGCCTTCTGTGGCGGGCTGCACTACACGGTGCCGAAGGGCGGGCGACTGATCGGACTGCATTCCGGTTCCAAGGCAGGCATCTGGGCGACCAAGCGCTGGCCCTTCTACGCCGAAGTCGCGGTGGCACTGCAGGAGGAGGGTTGGGAGGTCGCCTCCTTCGGCACCGCGGACGAGCACGTGCCCGGTACTTTGGATCTCACGGGCGGCAGCATCGAGGAGATGGCGGTGCGTATGCTGGGCTGCCGCGCCTTCGTGGCCAACGACAGTGGGGTGATGAATGTCGCAAACGCGCTCGGCATCCCGCTCGTCGCACTATTCGGACCGACGGCGCCCCATGTCCGCGGGCCGCTTGGCCACAGCAGTGTGACGCTGGCGGTCGATGCACCATGCGCTCCCTGTGAGACAAAACCGGACTCGCGTCGGTTCCTAGGCGGCGACTGCCGATGCATTGGCCAGATCTCCCTGCCGCATGTTCTTGAGGCACTACGAAAGCTGCTTGAAGATCCTGCAGCCAGGACGGTACGAGCATGACCAGGCGCACCCCGCCAATGGCCTTCCATGTTGGTTGGGCCCCGTTGTGCTTGGTAGTGGGTGCGCTGCGGGTCTTGGACAGGGCGTCCCTTGCGGGGCGCGCTCACCGCCACGGTCCCAGGCGTGGGCCTCACTCCGCAGGGTTGCAGATGCTCAACCAATCGCGCAGCAATGCCGTGTCAGGCTCATTTCCGGCGATCGGAGTCGGCACCCTGCCTGAAGCCTTCTTGTCCCAGGCCGCTGAACCATGCCTCATGCGACGGTAGGAAGCCGTGGCAGGGGCATCGCGTCACGCCGTGGGGATGGACACGGCCAGCGTGACATCGCTTGCGGCATGAGGTCGGACGCGCAGCGTATCGCTCTCGCCGAACAGCGCGGCCGTCCCGGCGGCCAGGTTCCCGATCCGCAGTTTTCAGTTCCGTGGTCGGGCAGCCGGTGATGGCGGCAACCGGCGCACCCTGGAGCGATGTCGCTGCCCGACCCGCCCCATCTACCGAGAGACCCACGGCGAAGGGCAGTCCAGGGGTCATCGTCCCGGCTGTCGGGGATGATGCAAGGATGCCGGCTTGCGCGACGCTCAACTGGATACTGTTCCCGCTGGCCTGGTTGCGCGGGATGATCCGATCGCTGGCCGTTCCATCATCGAGCGAGAGCACCACCTGGTCCACGCCGGCGGGCGCCGCCTGAGGAATCCGGGCGGTCAGCAAGGCAGTGCAGGTGCCACCTTCGCCGACGCCCAGGTTTGCGAGCGTCGCCGTCACCAAGTCGGCCCCACGTGTCGCGGCCAGGAAGGATCCCGCGACGGAGAAAATGGTAGTCGAGGCGAAGGAGCCGGGCTCGAGTTGCGCGCCCCGAGGCGCAGGGTGCAGTTCACGGCCTGGCCGGCGGTCAGCGTGTAGCGCATCATGGGCCAGGCATAAGCCGCGCAGCGCCCCATCGTGGCCGTGCGGGAATACCGCTGCGTTCCAAGCGGGCGGCTGTTGGACTGATCGGCGTGATCCACTGCGTCATACCACCGTCGATCTGGTCGCGGTCTTGGAAACCCCAGGAAAGGCCCAGATTGGTCAGGCTGCCGCCGCCAAGCCGGCAGAACAGGGAGGATGTCCACGTCTGCCCGGGGGAGGCGGCGATCGCCGCCACGCTCTCGGGTGACCATCCGGCAGAGGTGCTCCCGCCGGCTGGCGTGCCGGTGATCTGCAGATCCACAAAGGGAATGCCGTCCTCCACGCCGGTGCCGACGAAGGAAGCGACGACGCCCGAGGGAAAGTTGAAGACTTGCCAGTTGGTGGGCGTGGGGCTGTCGTCACCACGCGGATTGCGCACCGCGTTGGTCCGCTGCCCTTCGAGGAGCAGGCGCCGTGAAGCCCCGCTGAAACGCGGCATACCAGCTTCACCGCTAGCGCAGGCGCCTCGTCGTCCGGTCAAGCCCGGCCCTGCTCCCGGGTTGCCGGACGGAAGATTCGGAAGCTAATTTCCGTACTTCATCAGGTCCCAGCGGTACTTGTTCCCGATCTTGCCGCCCTCGCTCAATTGAACCCCTGATTCTCCGATGTCCGTGTCCGACACATCTTGGATGAAGAGGTTCGGATAGAAGACGAAGCACTTGTCCCAGAAGGTCCGCTTCACTGTGTGAAGTGCCCCGATGTCGAAGGGCAGGTCCATGCGCTGCGCGCTGGCCATCAGAGCCGGGAAGGCGCTGCGCCTGATCGCGACCGCGTGGGATGCCGCGCTCGATCCCATGCAGTTGTAGAGACTCTCATTGTGCCAGCGGATCCATTTATCCTCCCAGGCGTACTGGCAGGCACCCAGGCTGAGCAGCATCCAGTCCTCCGGCACCTGCCGCATGATCCGATCGAACTCCGTCGCCAGGTCCTTGTGGAACAGACAGTCGTCGTCAAAGACCAGCAGCGACTCCCAGTCCTCCTCGATCGCGCGGGTTAGGATGGCAATCATGGACTTCTGGTATCCCCAGCCGCCGCGGCCAATCGTCTTCTTCCCGTCGCGATGCTCCCAGTGGGCAATACGATGGTTGTCGCTGAGATAGGTATTGTAGAAGTCGTATTCCCAACGGAAGGGCTGCGTTCCGGCCGGAAACGGCATCAGGGGCGTGGCCGCATAGGCCTGCCATTCGGACAGCGTCGGCTCGGCCGAGCCGTCCACCGCACTGAAGCGCTCGAACTGCAGGCCCACCCGCTCCGCCTGCCGTGTGAACATCGCCAGGCGATCTGGTCGTCGATCCAGGTTCAACAGCATCACATGCGGGAACACGTCATTGATTGTCAGGCAACGCGCCGGTGCCACGCTTGTGGCAGGCTGCGGTCGCGCATGCGGCAGCCTCACTGCCGTCGGCACCGGCAGCCGGACCGGTGCCTCGAAGCTGGCCGGTGGCAGGTCCCGCATTGCTGCGGCGTTCCTGCCGAGGACCAAGTCCGCGATCTGCAGCAGTCCCAACTGCCGGGCCGCAGCAGTCTCAGGCAGGCTGCCAAGCGCGGCCTTGACGCCCCGCGCCCCCCAACCGAAGCCGAGCAGGCGCCCCTGACCATCCTGCAGAAGCAGGAACTCGTCTGCTGCCGCCTGGCCCTGCATGACAAGTTCGGCCCAGCCGGACCGGTTGAGCCGCACGCCCGGCATCGCCATGAAGCCCGTGCTATGCGCGATACGGTCGAGGAGTTCGAGGGCATCGACGAGGCTGCCAGGCCGCTTCAGCGCAGCGGGGCCCACGACATGCACCTCATGCGGCACCCAACGCTTCGAGATGAGTTCCGCCAGCGCCTTCTCCTGTTCCTGCGTAGCCAGGACGAAGACCAGGAACCAGTCATACCCCTGATCCCGGCTGCGGAACCACGCTTCAAATTCGGCCATCGCCGCATCCAGCGAAGCGGTTCCGTCGAATACCACCGCGACCTTGGGTATGGCGGCACCGGACAGCATACGCGGGACGACCGAAATCGGCGCATGCGTGCGCGTCACGTGGCTCTGCATCTTGGCCGAGTTGAAGGCCGAGGATGAGCTGGAGCGGGAAGCCACGTAGATCGACTCCACGGGCCTGCTCGCGCGGTTGTCGATCAGCCAGTTGTACGGTCTTGATACCGCGATGACGGGGACGCGCTGCTGCATCGCTTCCGTCATCAGCCAGATGTCGGCCATGTTGTTGAACTTGAACTGCTTGCGTGTCAACTTTAGCGTTTCGGGATCGTAGCAGATGGCCCCGGTGCCGAGCGTGTGGCAGAGGATGTCGCGCTCCGCCCCAATCACGTAGCGATGCACGTAGCGGGACGGATCGGCGTAGTAATCCTTCAGTGGCTGCCGCAGGATGATCCCGTGAACACCTACGACGGCCTGCCGACCATACGCGATGAGCCTTCGCTGCAAATGCTCTGTGAAATCCACGGGAAAGATGAAATCGTCATCCGCCACGATCCGCGGACCCGGTGCCGGATCCTCGGCCCAGAAGAACTTTCCGGTGTCGCCGAGGTCGGTGTGGTCGCGCGACCAGGCCAGTTCGACGCGCGGATGATCGAGCAGAGCTGGTGCGTCCGTATGACCGTTGAGATAGACACGTACCTTGCTCGCCTGCCGCAGCAGGCCTGATACGGCATCCAGCATCATCTCCTCACGCCCGACAACGGTCGCCATGGAGGCGGCAGGCAACGCGCTTGCGGTCTCCGCGGGCTGCCGCGCGACCAAGTCTGCCGTCGCACCGAGCCGTACGAGGTAGATGTCCTTAAGTTCAACGCTGTCCCCAGGCTTCGCGCCAGAGACCTCGATCCTCAACCGCAGCCGGCCTGAGCGGTGCAACGAACGGAACTCGATCCTGTTCTTGAGCAGGTCCCCGGACCGGCCATGGACGACGCGGCAGACCACATCGACACCGACGGCCGGATCATGAACGAAGATGCGAAGCTCGCGCGTGCCAATCGCAATTTTGCCCATGAAGGTCAACGCGTAGAAGACGTCCGCCTCGACATCGAATTCCTCGGACTGCGCGCGCAGCGTGCCGGGTGCGGCCACGGTGAGAAGGGCCGGATCCTTCTTCTCCACGCGTCCGCCCTGCACGTCCCACGCCGCGATCGAGGCCGCGGCCCAGTGGTGGAAGCCCTTCGGAGCCTCATCCGACACGACGAAGTGCGGCGCGGAGGTTACAGGGGCGGCCGCAGCCAGCAGCGTCGAGGGCTTCGCTGCCGCGGGTTCGGCGGCGATACCCGGAAAGGGAGGGGGCGGCATCGCCAGGGCCGACGCCTGGACCATGGCGGCGGCTGCCGTCGCAGGAACTCCCCCTGCCTCCGGCAGGCGGTGCCCGGAGGCCTCTATCATGCGCCGGATCTCGATGCCCCAGGCATCCAGCCGCGCCTCCACCTCGGCGAGGTGGATGCCAAGCAGCATCGCAAGCGACGCTTCCGTCAGCCCGCCCGTCGATGAAGGCGTGGCATCGGCGCTGGGTGCGGTGGCCTGATCCTCCTGTAGCCGCCGCAGGTCCGCGACATTACGAGAGTTCGTCATGGGTCTCTCTGTCCAAAGAGCGCTGCGGCGCGGCGGATCGGGAAGGGTTGTGCTGCTTCACGCAAGTGCCGCCGGCAACTCGCGCGCAGCGCGCGAGAACAGCACGACGTCCTCCATCGTGAGCTTCAACTGCGGCAGGGCGGCAGCCACGATCTGTGGTAACTCGTCGATCACGGCACCCAGCGCAGCCCGATCGGCCTCGTCGCTGATCCGCGACATGACAAGGGCGCGGGGCCCGCCCGGACCGACGCGGAACACGGGGCCCCAGCGATCCTCCTCGGTGCCCGGCCAGGCGCGCGCGAACAGCGGCCAGTCGGCTCTCCGGCGGAATTCCAGCCTGGGCGCGATGCCGCTCAGCCCCAGCTTGAAGCGGGCGGTACCCGTCCCGCCCGCGGGCAGTGGCAGGTTGTTCACTGTCATGTCGATGTGCCGGTAATTCGGCGCCACGACGCGCAGCTCATTCACCACCACGGACAGTCCCGCCGGCGCGGTCGACGCAGCGGGCGTCACCGGCGCAGGCGCAGGAACCTCAAGGACTCGAATGGCGGTCATCGGTGGCGCAGCGGGCCTGAATTCCTGGGCCGCCCATCCCGCGACGGCACTCTCCGTCGGGGGCGCGGCGGAGGCAGCAAGTCTTGCTCGGTGGTGTCGCGCCGTGGCCAGCATGCGGCCCGCGGCACCGACAGGATGCTCCCAATCCATCCTGGCGATGAGTCCATCGGATGCAAGCTTTACTGGCCCGCCATAGCGCCGGCTGGCCGCCGTGTGCGCGGCAATGTCAGGATTCCGCTGAAGGACAGCCTCGTAGCAGCGGTATTCGAGACTCTCGTCCCAGTAGGCGCGCGTTGCCACCGCTGCACGAACCTTATCGGGGAAACTTGGAAGAAACTTGAAGTGCAAGATGCCCAGATGTCGCGGGGATGCGAAGTTATCCTCGTAAGGCCACAAATGGTGCGGGCTCGCCATTATGTCTTGCTGACCTAACTTGAACAGGGGGTACTTTGTCAGCTCGGGATTGAACTTCGGATCGAGATGCCCCAGCATTCGCTTGCGGGGGCCGCCGCGCACCGACATAACGTCCTTGTGCCGGCTCTCCGCATAGCCCTCGCCATCGTAGAAGGAATAGGTGTCAACTAGGCGATCGCCGCGCGAGAAACGCGACTTCTGCAATGGCGCCTCCGCGAACATGTCGATGAGAAGGCCGCGGACACGCCGGACGTTGCGTGCCTCCATCTCCCGCGCAAGATCCTCGAAGGATCGCTCCTCGTCGCCGTCGAAAACGATGTGCTCATCTGCGTCAACGCAGAGAAACCAGCGCCCGGCTCCGTACCCCTGCATCGCGCGCATGATCCACCCCTGCTTTCGGGTGGCGTTGAAGGGTGCCGTCTCCTGCAGAAGATCGACATCGGCCTGCCGCGCAAGAAACCCGGTCGTCCCGTCGGTCGAGGCGTTGTCGATGAAGCAGAAGCGGCGCACGCCGCGCTCACGGTAGTGGCGCAGGAAATCGTCCAGGCGATCAATTTCGTTCTTCAGGACACAGACAAGGATGGGGGAAGAGTGTGGCGGAGCGGGCATGTGCGACCTGCCCAACGCCACCAGCTTCGCTTGCGCCGCCTCACGCCGCACGCGGGACACATAATCCGGCTCTGCAAGGGTGGCGACTTTGGCGTCCGGCAGGGTCATCGACGCGCCTCGGCGGCCCTGACGAGCAGGTTGCCGCGGGCGGAACCAGGTCGCGAAACATGAAGACCATACAGGCTGACTTGCGTGCGCGGATGAAGGGCGCTGACATCTCGCATCCAGCTGGATCCCATGTATTATGATCCAGCGTGATACGACATCTGCACACTAGACTGCAACGCAGCAACACCCCTCTT
>NZ_JBHMFT010000036.1:0-35122 GCF_051433195.1 Falsiroseomonas sp. E2-1-a20
GAGGTTTAGGACCTTTTCACTTACGCAATAAACAGGGGAAACGGCCCTAGCGGTTGATTTGGCGCATTTTCCGAGCCGTCAGGCGTATCCGCCTGACTTGAAAATGCTCTAACCGACCGCTTCGGCTTCCACTTCGAAGACGAAGCGCGGATCGGCCAGCCCGGCCACGATCAGCAGGGTGCTGGCCGGGGCCAGGGTTCCGAGGAACTTCTCCCGCTCCATCCGCCAGGGCGTGATCAGGCCGCGATCGGTCAGGAACACGCCCATCTTCACGATGTTCGCAGGCCCCATGCCATGCGCGGCCAGCACCGCGCCGAGGTTCGCCAGCGCCTGGGCAATCTGCGCCTCCCCGCCCGAGACCACCGTGCCGTCCGGCGCCACGCCGATCTGGCCCGAGATGACCAGCCGCCGGGTCGCACCCTCCACCAGTGCGGCGTGGGAATAGCGCGAGCCGGGGGTATGGACGCCCTCGGGGTTGCTGAAGGTAATGGTCATGTGCCCGGGCCCCCCGTGAACGGCGTCCCGGCCGGTGCGCCACCGGGCAGGTCCTCGCGCTCCACCGGCACCGGGGCCGGGGCGTTGGGCGTCAGGCCCTCGGCCAGCCAGGCCCGCAGCGTCCGGCGCATCTGGAACTCGAACTCCACGTTCATCGCCTCCATCGCCTGCCGCACCACATCCTCCGCCGCCCGCAGCCGCGTGGCCGGCGTGGCGCCATCGGCGACCGTCTGGCTCCGCTGCGCCTGGGCTTCCACGAAGGCGACGCGCGCCGCTTCCGGACCGGCCAAGATTTCCACCCGCACGGCGAGTTCAACGGTCAGGCGCTCGCCCGGTTCGCCGGAGAACATCCCGCCGCCGGCCAGCCGCTGCCGGACGAAGCGGGCATTGGCGATGACGAAGCGGGCGCGGCCCTCGGTGCCGATCGGCACCAGCCGGTGTTCCGCCATCCGGCGCAATTCCACATCCGGGCGCATCGGCGCCGGTTCCGTCACCTGCACCACGCCGGGCAGCGGGGGCTCGATCTCGATGTCCAGCACGTTCAGCCGCAACGGGGTCAGGTGCCGGTAGCCCTCCACCAGCGGCCGCAGCGGCGGCGGTTCCGGCGCGGAGGCACAGGCGGCAGGCAGCAGCGGCAGGCCCAGGGCGGCTTTCAGCAGGTGGCGACGCATCGGCATGGGGCAGGTTCCTCGCGGCCCCATCTCCGGTAATGCAGCCGGGCCGCCGGGTCCAGCCGTAACCGCGCCTTAAAAGGCTGCGGGAATTCGCCGAAAAAGCCCTCTCCCCCCTGAGGGTGGAGAAGGCTTTTTTCGCAACCTGCTAACCCCGACCCGCCTTGCCATCCACCTCGGCGCGTTCGAAGCGGAAATCCAGCGCGCAGAACTCGCAGGTCATGGTGATGGCGCCGGATTCGGCCATGTGGTCCAGGTCCTCCGGCCCGAAATTCTCCAGCACCGCGGCCAGCCGCGCGCGGGAACAGCGGCAGCCATAGGACAGCGCGCGGGGGCGATCCACCAGCAGGCCCTCGGCATGGAACAGCCGGTGCAGCAGGCGGTCGGCGGTCAGCGTATCGTCCAGCATCTCCTCCGATTTCAGCGTGCCGACCAGGGCCTGGGCGGTGCGCCAGGCATCGTCCTGGTCCTCCTGGTTCGCCTCCGCCACCACGCCGCCCTCCGTCGCCACGCGCTCGATCACCAGGGCGGTGGCGCGCCAGCCGGCCAGGCTGCGGCCGCAGGCCAGGTGGACTTGGCTCTGCAACTGTTCGGAAGTGCGGAAGTAGTTGTCGGTCATGTCGGCCAGGCTCTCGCCCTCGATCGCGACGATGCCCTGGTAGCGCTCCATGTCGTCGCCCTGGTCGCAGGTGAAGGCGAAGTAGCCGGAGCCCAGCAGCGCCGCCGCGGTCGGGTGCGGGTTTTCCGCCAGCAGCGCCTCCAGCCGCGCCGCATCCACCTTGGCGGTGCCGCGCAGCGCGCCGGCATCGGTGCAGTCGGCCAGCAGCAGGGAGACCGGGCCATCGCCCTTGGCCTGCAGGCTGAAGGATCCCTTGAACTTCAGCGCGGTGGCCAGCGCAGCCGTCAGCGCCAGCGCCTCCCCCATCAGGCGCAGCACGGCGGGGTGCTGCGAATGCCGGCCGAGGATCGCGTCCGCCAGCGCGCCAAGCCGCACCAGCCGCCCGCGCACCGGGCGCTGGTCCAGGTGGAAGGGCAGCACGCCGCGCGGCACCACCAGGTCGGGCACCGGCGGGCGGTCGTGGTTCAGGAAGGCGGGGGTGGCGGAAGGGGCGGTCGGATCGGTCACGGGCGAAACCACCAACTGGCGCGGGACTTGCGCGAAAACAGGAAGGCCGGCGAGGGCATGGCCCTGCCGGCAGCGGACGCTACGGAGACCTCAGATGGGGGCGGCCGGGCGTCCCGGCCACCACCCGCCGGCGCAGGTCAGAAGATCGAATCGAGCAGGCCACGACGTGGCGGCTGCGCCACCGGCGTCACGCCATCCGTGCTCTCGCGGCCGAGTGCCGCATTCTCCCGAAGGCGCTGCGCCTCCCGCTGCGCATCCACGGCCGTGCCGGGTTGCGTCTGGTCGGCGCGCCAGAACATCAGGCGGTCCACCACGCTGCGCTCCGGCCGGTCCAGCCGCAGGCTTTCGGCATCGACCTGGCTGCGGATGTTGTCGGGCGCCGCCTGCCCGGCCTGGGCCAGCAGCGCACGTTCCGCGCCGGAGGGTGCGGCGGCGGCCTGTGGCGCGGTGCCGAGGATGGCGCTGGCCGGGGGGCGCTGTTCCTGCGGCCGCGGCGCGCCGGGGGTCGGCAGCGGCAGCCCTGACATGCGCGGCGGCACGGACAGCGGCGCGCGGGTGGTGACCTGGAATTCATCCGGCGGGTCCCGCGTGAAGCCGAAGGACCGGGCGGTGTCGCCGCCGCACCCCGCGAGCAGGGGCAGGCCGAGCAGAACGGTGCGGAAAAGCTTCATGGGACGCTTCCCTTAACGGCCGGCGATGGCCGGATCAAGGCATCGCCGATCAGTGCCATCACGCCGAGTACAATCGCCGCATCGGCCGGGTTGAACACGTACCAGTGCCAGCCCCAGGCGTGGGCGTCGAAGAAATCCGCCACGCCGCCAAAGCGGAAGCGGTCTATCACATTGCCCACCGCCCCGCCCACCACTGCGCCAAGTGCCAGCGCCGTCAGCCGGTTCTCGGCCCGGGCCATCCAGCGCAGCAGGAACCCGGCGATGCCGAGCGCCAGCAGGGCCAGCAGCGTCTGCGACCAGGGCCCCTCGCCGGCCAGCAGGCCGAAGGTCACGCCGCGGTTCCAGACCATGGTGAGGTCGAAGCCGAAGGGCCCCAGCGCCACCAGCGGAATATGCCCGACGCGCGGCAGGTCCAGCACGAACAGCATGTACCACTTCGTCGCCTGGTCGACGGCAAGCACCGCCAGGGCCAGCAGCAGGCCGATCCGCAGCATGGGCTTCAGACGACCACCGCTTCGCAGCGGCGGCAGAGCGTGGGGTGGGCCTGCGACTGCCCGACCTCCGGCAGCACGCGCCAGCAGCGGTCGCATTTCTCGCCCGCGGCCACCCCAGGCACGGCGGCAGTCTGCGCGCCCTGGGACACGCTGGCCTGCGACACGATGAGGATTTCCTCCCACTGTGCCGCGGTCAGCACATCGGCCGGGTCGCCCTCGCCGAAGGTCAGTTCGACCTGCGCCTGGAGGGAGGCGCCGATGGTCCCGGCCCGGCGCAGATCCTCGATGCCGCCGGTCACCGTGCGGCGGAAGGCGCGGATCGCCGACCACTTCGCCGCCAGCGCCTCGTCCCGCCAGTCCACTGGCACCGTGGGCCAGTCCCGCAGGTGGATGCTGTCGGTGTCGTCGGGGAAGCGCGTCAGCCAGCTTTCCTCCGCCGTCGCCACCAGCACCGGCGCCAGCCAGGCGGTCAGGCAGCGGTGCAGCTGGTCGATCACGGTGCGCGCGGCGCGGCGGCGTGGGCTGTCCTTCGCGTCGCAGTAGAGGCTGTCCTTGCGGACGTCGAAGTAGAAGGCCGAGAGGTCCGTCGCGCAGAAGGCGTGGATGTCCGGATACACCCCGGTCCAGTCATGGTCGCGCACCGCCTGGCGCAGCCGCGCATCCAGCTCCGCCAGCCGGTGCAGCACCCAGCGCTCCAGCTCCGGCAGCTCCGCATGCGGCACGATCTCCGCGTCCGAAAACCCGTCCAGGTTGCCGAGCAGCCAGCGCAGCGTGTTGCGGATGCGGCGGTACAGCTCGGATTGCTGCTTGAGGATTTCCTTGCCGATGCGCTGGTCCTCGGTGACGTCGGTGTTCATCACCCAGAGCCGCAGCAGGTCGGCGCCGTGGTCCTTCACCACATCCTGCGGCGCCACGACGTTGCCGAGCGACTTCGACATCTTCCGCCCCTGCTCGTCCAGGACGAAGCCGTGGGTGAGGATCGCCTTGAACGGCGCCACGCCGCGCGAGCCCACCGATTCCAGCAGCGAGGAATGGAACCAGCCGCGATGCTGGTCCGAGCCTTCCAGGTACAGGTCGGCCGGGAAGCGCAGGCCGCGCTCCGGCGTCAGGACGAAGGCGTGGGTGGAGCCGGATTCGAACCAGACATCGACGATGTCCATCACCTGCTCATAGGCGGCGGGATCACGGCCCTCGCCCAGGAAGCGGGCGGCGGCGCCGGGCTGGTACCAGGCATCGGCACCCTCGGTGCGGAAGGCCCCGGTGATGCGGTCCATCACCGCCGGGTCGCGCAGCGGCTCGCCCGTCGCCTTCTCCACGAAGACCGGGATCGGCACGCCCCAGGCGCGCTGCCGGCTGATGCACCAGTCCGGCCGCACGGCGACCATGCCGCCGATGCGGTTGCGGCCGATGTCGGGGACGAAGTGGGTGTCGGCAATCGCCTGCATCGACTTGGCGCGGATGGCGTTGGCATCGTCCATCGCGATGAACCACTGTGGCGTGGCGCGAAAGATCACAGGCTTCTTCGACCGCCAGCTATGCGGGTAGCTGTGCGTCAGCCTGGACTTCGCGACCAGCGTGCCCTGCGCGAGGCAGGCGGCGTAGACGGCGTCATGCGCCTTGAAGACATGCTGGCCGGTGAAGCCTGGCGCGTGGATGGTGAAGGTGCCGTCATCGCCCACCGTCTCCGGCACCGGCAGCCCATGCGTGCGGCCGAGGTTGAAGTCGTCCTCGCCATGGCCGGGGGCGATGTGGACGAAGCCGGTGCCGGCCTCGGTCGTGACGAAATCGCCCGGCAGCAGGGGCACGCCGAAATCGTAGCCACCGGCGGCGCCGTCCCAGCCGGCCAGCGGATGCGCGGCGATGGCGCCCGCCAGTTCCTCGCCCTTCAGCAGCCGCTTCACCGAATGCGCGCCGAGCCCGGCATCCTTCTCGAACTGCGGCAGCAGCGGCAGCGCCACCAGCAGGAACTCGCCGGGCACCAGCGCGCTGCCCTCGGCCACGCCCTCCACATGCACCAGCGCGTAGTCGATCTCCGGGCCATAGGCGACGGCACGGTTGCCCGGGATGGTCCAGGGCGTCGTGGTCCAGATCACCACGCTCGCGCCGCGCAGATCCGCCGCACCGGCCTGCTTCAGCCGGAACCGCGCCCACAGCGTCGGCGAGACGTGGTCGTGGTACTCGATCTCCGCCTCGGCCAGCGCGGTCTTTTCGACCGGGGACCACATCACCGGGCGCAGGCCGCGATACAGCGAACCGTTCATCAGGAACTTGCCGATCTCGCCGGCGATCACCGCCTCGGAGGGAAAATCCATCGTGGCATAGCGGCCGTCCCAGTCGCCGAGCACGCCGAGGCGCTTGAACTCGGCGCGCTGCACGTCCAGCCAATGCGTCGCGTAGGCGCGGCATTCGGCGCGGAAGTCCAGGATCGGCACGCTGTCCTTGTCGAGGCCGCGGGCGCGGTACTGCTCCTCGATCTTCCACTCGATCGGCAGGCCGTGGCAGTCCCAGCCCGGCACGTAGTCGGTATCATGGCCGGCCATCTGCGCGGCGCGGTTGATGACGTCCTTCAGGATCTTGTTCAGCGCCGTGCCGATATGCAGCGGGCCGTTGGCGTAGGGCGGGCCGTCATGCAGCACGAAGGGCGGGCGCCCCTTGGAGTTGTCGCGCAGGCGCCGCCAAAGGCCCGTATCCTCCCAGCGCTTGAGCCAGGCGGGCTCGCGCTTCGGCAGGTCGCCCCGCATCGGGAAGTCGGTCTTCGGCAGGAAGACCGTGCCGCGATAGTCGCGGGCCGGGGCCGTCTCGGAGGGGGCGTCGTTCATGGGTGCGGTCTCATGCGGCCACAACGGGCCTGGATCGGGGTACGGCGCGCGGCGAAGACCCGGCCCTAATGGGCCGGGCGGATAATTCGGAGGCCGGAATTCCCGCGGAACATGCCGCTTATATGCGGATGCCGGCCCAGCCCGGTCAAGGACCGCCCCCTATCCCCCACTGCGCACCCCAGACCGCCGCCACGCCGGCCAGGATGGCGTAGGCGATGTTGCGCGTCGCCATCTGCACCGCCACCACCACCGCCGCGCCGATCCAGGCGGGCCACGACCCCGCCAGCAGCGGCGGCGTGACATAGGCGACGAACAGGCACCCCGGCAGGTGCCGCAGCAGCGCCTGCACGAAGGCCGGCGGCCGCACCACGCGCAGCACCGCATAGCCGCCGGCCCGGCTGGCATAGGTGACCAGCGCCATGCCGAGGATGGCCAGCAGCACGTCCAGCCTCACCTCGATGACACGGACCCCTTCCGCGTCTCGATCCAGGCGCCAAGGCCGGCGCCCGCGAAGGTGCCCAGCAGCAGCGGCAGCGGCACCGGCAGCGCCGCCCGGTGGGCCGCCAGCGCCACCAGCCCGGCCACCACCCAGGGCACCAGGTCCACCCGCGGCCCGCGCCACAGCGGCACCAGGATGGACAGGAAGGCGGCGATGGCCGCGAAGAACAGCGGATGCCCCGGCGGCACCCGCAGCAGCCCGCCACCGAGATACCCCAGCGCCACCGTCGCCACCCAGGCCAGCCAGATGCCGATGCCGAGGCCCAGCAGGTAGCCCGCATCGCGCCCGCCGGCGCGCTGTTCCGCGATGGCCATGGCGAAGGAATGGTCCACCAGCGTCGCCAGCGTGCCCCACAGCCGCCAGCCGCGCAGCCTGTCGAGCCACGGCGCCAGCGCCGCGCCCATCGGCGCCATGCGGATGTTCACCACCAGCGTCGCGATGGTCGCCGCCAGGATGGGCGCCGGGTCGGCCCACAGCTCCAGCGCCACCAGCTGCGCGGAGCCGGCGAAGACCAGCATGGTCATCAGCATGGTCTCGGGGAAGGACAGCCCCTTGGCGGCCGACAGCACGCCGATGACGATGCCGAAGGGCAGCATCCCGAACCCCAGCGCGATGCTGCGCCGGATCCCCAGCCGTATGCCCACGCGGGTGAAGACGACTCGATGAACCCCAGGGGCGGCAGCGCGGGCGGGCTCGGCCATCAGCCGCGCCGGAAGGCGAGCAGGCGGGTCTCGGCTTCCTCCGGGTCCATCTCCAGCGCCCGTTCGGCGATGCCGCGGCCGAAGCCGGCGCGGGCCAGCGCCGCCAGCGCCTTCAGCTGCAATTCCGGTGGCATTTCGCCGGCGGCGAAGGGGCCGACACGTCGACGGCGACACAGCGCCAGGGCGGCGTCCAGCTCGGCCTCCTCCCCCTCCGGCAGCGCCGCCGCGGCAATCTCCGCCCCCACGCCCTTCTGCGCCAGGTGGGCCAGCGCCGCGCGGCGGGACCGGCCGCCGCGCAGCAGCCGGCGGGCGCGGCTTTCGGCGAAGGCGGCGTCATCCACCGTGCCGGCGGCCGCCATGGCGCGCGCAACCTCCGCGGCCGCCTGCTTCGAGGCCGCGACCAGCGGCGCCAGGTCCGTCATCCCGGAAGCCTCCGCCGCGCGCGCCCAGCGGTCCACCCGGCGCGCCAGCACCCGGCGCAGCCCGGCCTCCGTGGTCGCGTAGCGCGCCAGGTGCGCGGCCGCGGCCTCCTGCAGCCGGGTGGCGCTGGGGGGTGGGCCGGGCGGGCGCGTCTGGTCAGCTGGCCTGGATGCCGACCTGGATGCGGGCCTGGTGCCCGGCCGGGAGCGCGGTGTCATCGTCCCCATCCTCGCATGCCGGCCCGTCCCCTGGCGACCCGCCGCCCACGACGCCGCGCACCTTGGCGGTTCAGAAACGACCGCGCCTGCGAAACTTTCGGACGAGGTGCCGCGTTCTCCGACCACTGCCGGAACCGCGCAAACGACCCCGGACGCAAAAGGAGATACGCCATGCTGAGCAGCAAGACCTTCCTGTCCATGACGACCGCGATCGCCCTGGTTGGCGCGCCGATGGTCGCCTTCGGCCAGACCGCCGCGACCCCGAACGAGGCCCGCGGCGGCATGACGGCCCAGGCTCCTGGCACCGCCAACCCGGCTGACGGCACCCCGGGCAACCCGCCCTCCACCGCGACGCAGCGGGCGCTGGACAGCGCGACGGGCAACCGCACCGACCCGGATGGCACCGGCAACAACCCGCCCGGCACCGCCGCCGGCCGCGCGATCGACCGCGCGACGGATGGCACGACGACGCAGGGCCGCACCGGGACCACGACGGGCACCACCATGGGCACGTCGCCCACCGGCACTGCCACGGGCAGCACGGCCACCGGCGCCACCTCCTCCACCATGTCCGTGGACAGCGCCAGCATCCGTGACGGCCGCCGCGCCAGCCGGATCATCGGCTCCAACATCTACAACGACGAGAACAACAGCATCGGCGAAGTCGATGACCTGATCTTCCAGTCGTCGGGTGGCCAGATGGTCGCGGTGGTCTCGGTCGGCGGGTTCCTGGGCATCGGCGCCAAGCTGGTGGCGATCCCCTACGACCGCCTGACGCACGACGCCGAGCGCAACCGCTGGATGCTGCCGGGCGCCACCAAGGACAGCCTGCAGAGCCTGCCGGCCTTCGAATACGACACCGTCAACCGCCGCGGCTGACGTTCCAACCCCGGCCCATGACCACCCCCGGAGGGGCGCGGTCATGGTCCGGCCAGATTGCCCACCGCGCGGCACACGCTGCCAGGCATTCCAGCCGGCAGCCGCCGCGCACCATCGGAGAACGAGCCGTGATGAAGAAGTCCCTTTTCGTGCTGGCAGCCCTGGTGCCGCTGGTGGCCTGCGCCGAGGGCCGGCGGGATGGCATGGCGGGCAACCCGCCCTCCACCGCCACGCAGCGGGCCTATGACCGCGCCACGGCCAGCCCGCCCACCAGCCCGGACGGCACCGGCAACAACCCGACCGGCACCGCGGCCGAGCGCGCCCTGGACCGGGCCGCCGGCACCAACACCTCCGGCGCCTTCCCGCGCCAGTCGGATGGCCGGCCGGGCAACCCGCCGGGCACAGCGGTGGAACGCGCCTACGACCGTACCACCGGCTCCAACACCTCGGGCGCCTATCCGTCGAACAGCGGCGGCGTGCGCCAGTAGCCATCGGGCCTGTCCCGAGCGTTCAGGCCGGCCGGGGCGGAAGCCTCGGCCGGCCTTTTTCTTGTGCGGCATCTTTGACCGGCGTCGCGAAGTCGGGCAATTTATCCGGCTTCCGTGCCCGCCTCGGCGAAAGGCGCCAGGCCGTGCGGAGCGAAGGAGGATGGATCGCGTGATCCCCGCCCTGATGCCGACCTACAACCGTGCCGACCTCGCTTTCGAGCGGGGCGAGGGCGCCTGGCTGTGGACGACGGACGGGCGACGATTCCTCGATTTCGGCGCCGGCATCGCCACCTCCTCCATCGGCCACGGCCACCCGCATTTGACCAAGGCGATCGCGGACCAGGCGGCGCGCGTCATGCACGTCTCAAACCTGTACCGCGTGCCGCAGGCGGAGGAACTGGCCGCGCGCCATGTCGCCGCCAGCTTCGCGGACAGCGTGTTCTTCTGCAATTCGGGCGCCGAGGCGAACGAGGGCATGGTCAAGGCCGTGCGCAAATACCATGCGGAAAACGGCCACCCCGAGCGCTTCCACATGATCTGCTTCGAGGGCGCCTTCCACGGCCGCACCCTCGGCATGCTGTCCGCCACGGGCAACGCAAAATACCTCGCCGGCTTCGGCCCGCCAGTGCAGGGCTTCGACCACGTGCCCTTCGGCAACATGAACGCGGTTCGGGATGCCATCGGCCCGCAGACAGCCGGCATCATGATCGAGCCGGTGCAGGGCGAGGGGGGCGTGCGTCCCGCCGATCTCCGCTTCCTGCGTGAGCTTCGCGCCGTCTGCGACGAATATGGCCTGCTGCTGGCCTTGGACGAAGTCCAGACCGGCATGGGGCGCAGCGGGAAACTCTGGGCGCATCAATGGGCGGGTATCGAGCCCGACGTGATGTCCGCCGCCAAGGGCATCGGCGGCGGCTTCCCGCTCGGCGCCGTCCTGGCAAAGGAGAAGGTGGCGAAGCACCTGAAGCCGGGCACGCATGGCACCACCTATGGCGGCGGCCCGCTGGCCTGCGCCGCCGGCAATGCCGTGCTCGACGTGATCCTTGCGCCGGGCTTCCTCGACCAGGTGGACCAGGTGGCGCGGCTGCTGTGGCATGGCCTGCTCGACCTCGCGGCGCGTCACCCGCAGGTGATCGAGGGTGTGCAGGGTGCCGGGCTGCTGCTCGGCATCAAGCTGCGGCCGGAGGTCAACAACGGCGAGATGCAGGCCGCCGCGGTGGCAGAAGGCCTGCTGACCGTCGCCGCTGGCATGAACGTGCTGCGCCTGGCGCCGCCGCTGATCATCGGCGAGGCCGAGGTGGCGGAGGCGCTGCGCCTGCTCGACCGCACCTGCCTGCGCATGACCCCGAGCAAGGCGCAGGCCGCCGCGAAATGAGCGCGGCACTGAAGACGGTGGCGGGAGGGATTGCCCCCTCCCCGCGGCATTTCCTCGAACTCATGGACCTCGATGCCGCCGTGCTGCGGCGCATGCTCGACCTCGGCGTCGCCGCCAAGCGCGGGCAGGTCACGGACAAGCCGCTGGCCGGCAAATCCGTGGCGCTGATCTTCGAGAAGCCCTCCACCCGCACCCGCGTCAGCTTCGAGGTCGGCATCCGCCAGCTCGGCGGCGATGCCATCGTGCTGTCCTCGAAGGACATGCAGTTGGGGCGCGGGGAAAGTGCGGCGGATACGGCGCGCGTGCTGTCGCGCTACGTCGATGCCATCATGATGCGCACCGACAATGTGCGGAAGATCCGCGAGCTGGCGCAGCACGCCACCATCCCCGTCATCAACGGGCTGACGGATGTCTCCCACCCCTGCCAGCTCATGGCCGATGTCATGACCTTCGAGGAGCACCGCGGCCCGATCGCGGGGCAGGTCGTGGCCTGGACCGGCGACGGCAACAACGTGGCGCAGAGCTTCATCCAGGCCGCCGCCCGCTTCGGCTTCACGCTGCGCCTGGCGACGCCCCCCGAACTGGCGCCCTCGGCCGAATTGATCGCCTGGGCGCGGGCGGAAGGTGCGCAGATCGAGTTGACCAACGACCCGCAGGCGGCGGTGGCCGGCGCGCGCTGCGTGGTGACCGATACCTGGGTGTCCATGTCGGACGAGACCGACCAGCAGAAGGTCAACCGCCACAACCTGCTGGCGCCCTACCAGGTGAACGAGGCCCTGCTGAAGGGCGCCGCCGCCGACGCCATCGTGATGCACTGCCTGCCGGCGCATCGCGGGGAGGAGATCACCGACGCGGTGCTGGACGGCCCGCAGAGCGTGGTGTTCGACGAGGCCGAGAACCGGCTGCACGCGCAGAAGGGCGTGCTGCTGTGGGCGCTCGGGGCCGGGTGAGCCGCGGCGGCGCGGTGGTCTTCGTCGGATGAGGCTGGACTACCTGACGGTCGGCTACTGGGGCGACGTCAGGCTGCTGCATCTGCAGGCGCGCTCCATGGCGAAGTACCTCGATCCGGACTCGGTCCGGAGCCTGGTCGTCGTGAACAACGACCCCAGCCCGGAGCGGCTTGCGGCCTATTTCCAGTCCGACATCCTGCCGGAGTATCGCCATCTGGCCGGACGGGTCAGGTTCGTGCCGAGCGAGGATCTTCTGCCGGCGACGCCGGACACCAAGGGCTACTGGCGGCAGCAGGCCCTGAAGCTGCTCGGCTACAAGATCACGAGGGTGAGTCCTTCATCACCCTCGACGCCAAGAACATCCTGATCCGACCGATCGACTGGACCTACTTCTTCGACGAAACCGGGCGGAACATCGGCCGCCACCGGCTGCTGAAGGACCACCTCCAGGGGCCGCTGCGCTACTTCGGTGTCGCCGTCCCGGACATGCCGGAGGCCGTCCTCGACATCTACACGCCTTTCGGCCTTCGGCGGTCGGTCTGCCGCGACCTTGACGAACATGTCCATGCGTCAACTGGACTGAATATCGGCCAGTTGCTCTGCAGCCGCCAGACGCTGGAGGAGCGACCGCTCTACGAATACCTGATGTACTCGGCCTACCTGCACGCGCATGGCGGCGGCATCGAACGCTTCCACCAGCTCAGCCCCACCTCGCTGTCGCTGACCTACCTGTGCAACGACCCCAAGGTGGGCCCCGAGGCGATGCTCGGCGGCACCAGGGCGGAGCGATACCGCATGGTCGGCGTGCACAGGCGCGTGGGCAAGGCCGACATTAGTACGAGGACCAAGTTCGCCGAGTTGTTCAGGAGCTTCCGGCTCGTGGCGTCGGTGGAAGAAGGCCTGCATTTCCTGGAGGCCACGGTCTAGGTCGCCGGGCGCACCGCCCTACCCCGGATCATGATCCCTGCTTCACGGCAAGTTAAGCCCTTCGCCCCATCCTGTCGGCGCAGGACGGATGGGCAGGCAGTGAAACCATTGATCGCGCGGCTCGGCCGCATCAGCCTCGGCGCCCGCATCGTGGCCGTTGCCGTGGTGACGCTTCTGCTGAGCCTCGTTGCGCTGGAAAGCTGGAACCTGGCCGCGCTGCGGGACCGGGAACGCGCCGTGGCGGCGCAGCAACTGGACCGCAACCTGGTGCTGCTGCGCACCCTGGTCGGCGACCTCGGCCAGGGCTGGCGGCTGGAGGGGGCGGACCAGTTGTTCATCGGCGAGACGCCGCTGTCCGGCCGCAACGAGGTGACCGACCGCGTCAAGGCCATCGGCGGCGGCGTCGCCACCATCTTCGCGCAGGAAACCCGCATCGCCACCAGCGTCGCCCGCGCCGACGGCACGCGCGCCACCGGCACCATCCTCGGCCCGGGCGCGGCGCGGGAGGCGGTGCGGCGCGGGGAGACCTTCCGGGGGGAGGCGATCATCCTCGGCCTGCCCTACCTCACGGTCTACGAGCCGGTGCGCGACGCGGCCGGGCGCCAGGTCGGCATCCTGTTCGTCGGCGTCGACCTCGTCACCGCCCAGGCCCAGACCCGGGCCGCGACGGGACAGGCGGTGATGATCGGCCTGGGCCTGCTGGCCGTGGCGGCGCTGGTCCTGGCCCTGCTGCTGCGGCCCATGCTGCGGCCGCTGACGGGGCTCGCCGCCGCCTTGCGCGCCATGGGCCAGGGGCGGCTGGATACCACCGTGCCCGGCACCAACCGTGGCGACGAGTTGGGCGAGATCGGTCGCGCCGTCGCGGCCCTGCGGGATGCGACCCAGGCCGCCGGCGCGCGGCAGGCGGCGGCGGAGACGGCGCAGGCCGAGGCCCACGCCGCCCGCGTCGCCGGCCGCCGCGCCACCGCGGACCAGCTGGAATCCGCCATCGGCGGCATCGCCGCGACGCTGGGCAGCGCGGCGGAAGACCTCGTCCGCCATGCCGATGCGGTGGGGGAGGCCGGGCAGCGCAGCAGCCAGCGCGCCGAACAGGGCGCGGCGCGGCTCGGCGAGGCCACCGGCAACGTCCAGGCCGTCGCCGCCGCGGCCGAGCAGCTGGCGGCCTCCGTGTCCGAGATCACCCGCCAGGTCGAGGAAAGCGCCCGCCGCGCCCGGGAGGCCGCCGGCGCCGCCCGCGCCTCGGACGCCACGGTGGCGGGGCTGGCGGAAGCGGCATCGCGCATCGGCGACGTGGTGAAGCTGATCGCCGACATCGCGGCGCAGACCAACCTGCTGGCGCTGAACGCGACGATCGAGGCGGCG
Source organism: Falsiroseomonas sp. E2-1-a20 (assembly GCF_051433195.1). Classification (NCBI taxonomy): domain Bacteria; kingdom Pseudomonadati; phylum Pseudomonadota; class Alphaproteobacteria; order Acetobacterales; family Roseomonadaceae; genus Falsiroseomonas; species Falsiroseomonas sp. E2-1-a20. The sequence goes on from NZ_JBHMFT010000036.1 coordinate 14,093, forward strand.
CGGGCCGGGGATGCGGGCAAGGGATTTGCCGTGGTGGCCAGCGAGGTGAAGACGCTGGCGGCGCAGACCGCGAAGGCGACGGAGGAAATCTCCGCCCAGATCGGCGCCATGCGCGGCGCCACGGACCGGGCGGTGGACAGCGTGCGCGGCATCGCCGCCGCGGTGGCACGGATGGAGGAGGTCAGCGGCGCCATCGCCTCCGCCGTCGAACAGCAGGGCGAGGCGACGCGGGACATCGCCCGCAACGCGCTGGAAGCGGCCGCGGGCACGGATGCCGCGACCGGCGAGATCCACGGCCTGGCGGAGGAGGTCGCCGCCGCCGCCTCCGGCATCGGGACGCTGCGCGGGACCGGTGCTGAGGTCGGCCGGCAGGGCGCGGCGCTGCGCCAGGACGTGGCGCGCTTCGCGGCGACGCTGCGGGGCGCCTGAACCGGCACGGTTTCTCGAAAGCCCGTGGCCGGTGCCTTTGCCATCCGGCCCGGCGGGCCCATGTTGGCGAGCATGACAGCCCTGACCCGACGCGCCGCCCTCCAGGCGGCAGCCGCCGCCGCCGCCCTCGCCCAGGCGAATGCCGCCAGCGCCAGCGCCACCACCGCGCCGAGCGCGGCGGCCCTGGCCGAACGGCCGCTGTTCGGCGCCACGCTCCGCACCCTGCCGAACGGCCTGCGCGTGGCGCATGTGGAACAGCGCCGGGCCCCGGTGGTGGCGCACTACGCCTATGTCTCGGCCGGCGGCGGGGAGGACCCGCCGGGGCTCTCCGGCATCGCCCACTACCTGGAGCACATGCTGTTCAAGGGCAGCCCGCGCGTCGCCTCCGGGGAATTCTCCCGCCGCGTGGCGCGCGAGGGCGGCAACGACAACGCCTATACCTCCCGCGACGTCACCGCCTATTTCCAGCATGTCGAGGCGAGCCGCCTCGACCTGGTCGCGATGATGGAGGCGGACCGCTTCGCCGCCGCGCTGATCCCGGCCTCGGAGATGGAATCGGAGCGCCAGGTGATCCTGGAGGAACGCGCCCAGCGCACCGGCTCCTCCCCCCGCGCGCTGTTCTTCGAGCAGTTCCAGGCCGGCATGTGGGGCCGCCAGCACTGGCACGGCCGCCCGATCATCGGCTGGGAGGAGGAAATCCGCGCCATCTCCCACGATGACCTGCTGGCCTTCTTCCGCGCCCGCTACGCCCCCGGCAACGCCGTGCTGGTGGTGGCCGGGGCCGTTGGCAGGGAGGATTTCTGGCGCATCATCGAGGATGACTGGAGCGCCCTGCCCGCCGGCCCCGCCGTCCCGCGCGACCGCGCGCCGCCGCCTGCCACGCCGCCCGAGACCCGCATCATCCGCAACGACCCGCGGCTGCGCGGCGAGGCGACCTACATCCGCGCCTGGCAGGCCCCGACGCTGACCGCCGGCGCGACGCAGCACGCCGACCCGCTGGAGGTGCTGCGCCACCTGCTCGGCGGCGGCCAGGGCTCGCGCCTGCACCGGGCGCTGGTCGAAGGCGGCCTCGCGCTGGGCGTGGGGGCTGGCTACGATGGCGACAGCGCCGGCCATGGCGATTTCGACATCTCCGCCACCCCGCGGCGGGAGGTGGCGCCGGAGCGGGTGGAGCAGGCCATGATGGCCGAGGTGAAGCGCCTGCTGGACGAGGGCGGGCCGACCGAGGCCGAGGTCGCCCGCAGCATCCGCCAGATGTCCGCCGGCGCCCTGCTGGCCCTGGACGGGCTGGGCGCGGCACCGCGCATGATCGGCAACACGCTCGCCATCGGCCTGCCGATCGAGAGCGTGGAATACTGGCCGCGCAGGCTGCGGGCCGTGACGCGGGACCAGGTGGCGGCAGCCGCGGTGGCCGTGCTTGGACAGGCGCCGTCGACCAGCGGGTGGCTGCTGCCCGAAGGCGTCGCGGCGCCGGCGGAAGTGCGGCTGTGAGCGGCACCTTCAGCCTGGACATCCAGCAGGTCTCGGCGCCCGGCGGCCTGACCGCCTGGCTCATCGAGGATCATTCGGTGCCGGTCGTCTCCCTCGCCTGGGGCTGGGGCGGCGGCGCGGCGCTGGATGCAGCGGACCATGCCGGCGCGCTGGCCATGGGCGCGGCGCTGCTGACCGAAGGGGCCGGCGAACTCGGCATGACGGAATTCGCCGACGCGCTGCGCGACGAGGCCATCGGCCTGTCCTTCGGCGCGCAGCGGGACGGCTTCGAGGGCTCCTTCCGTGCCCTTCTGCCGGCCCTGCCGGAGGCGGTACGGCTGGCCAATCTGGCGATGCGCGCGCCGCGGCTGGAGGAACAATCGCTGGTCCGCGTGCGTGGCCGCGCGGTGGCCGGCGCGCGGGCGGCGCTGGAGACGCCGCGCGGCCAGGTCGGCCGCGCCTTCTGGGCCGCGGCCTTCCCGGATCATCCCGCCGGCCGCCCGACCTCCGGCACCGTGGAGACGCTGACAACCCTGCCGGAACAGGCGATCCGCGACGCGCTGGCCCGCCAGCTCCGCGCCGGTGGCGTGCAGGTGGCCGCCAGCGGCGCCATCACCGCGGCGCAGCTTGCCCAGCTTCTCCCCGGGCTTTTCGCCGGCCTGCCAGGCGGCCCGCCACCCTCCGCCCCGCCGCTGCCGGCCTTCCGCCAGTTCCCGCCGCTGGTCGTGCCGGTGGAGGCGCCGCAATCGGCCATCCAGTTCGGCCAGCCGGGCCTGCCGATCGACGACCCGGAATGGGAATCCTTCCAGGTCGTGCTGCGCATCCTGGCCGGCGGCGGCTTCTCCTCCCGCCTCATGGAGGCGGTGCGGGTGCAGCGCGGGCTGACCTACGGCATCGGCGGCGGGATCGACACGCTGTTCGGCCAGGGCGTCGTCGTCGGCTCCTCCGCCACCGACAACGCCAAGGTCGTGGAAGCGCTGGAGGTGACGCGGGCGGAATGGGCGCGCATGGCGGCCGAGGGTCCGACCCAGGCGGAGCTGGACGATGCGGTGGCCTTCCTGACCGGCAACCTGCCGCTGCAATTCACCGACAGCCGCCGCATCGCCGGCACGTTGCTGGCGCTGCAACGCAACAACCGGCCGGTGGAATGGCTGGCCGGGCGCAGCGAGCGGCTGCGCGGGCTGACGCTCGACCGGGTGCGGCAGGTGGCCGCGCGGCTGCTGCGGCCGGAGGCGCTCTCGGTGGCCATCGCGGGCAAGCCGGTCGGGATCTGAACCCGGCCGCCGCCCCACCTCAGGGGCGGCGGATGGCCCGGTCCGCCGGCATCGGCAGGCGGACGATGAAGCGGGTGTTCGGCCGATCCTGATCCAGGGCGAGGTGCCCCTGCCGGCCGCGCAGCAGGCTGGTGATGACCCGCATCCCGAGGCCTTTGCTGCGGAACGGGTCGAAATCCGCCGGCAGGTCGCGCCCTTCATCCTCGACGGACAGCACCACAACCTCGCCCTGGGAGCGCAAGGTGACGGTGACGCGCCCTGCGCCGTATTTCAGGGCGTTGGTGACCAACTCGAACACGATGACGCCGAGCGATGGCGCATCCGAGGACGGCCAGGTGATCCGGTCCGCCACCAGCACGATCTCGCGCCCCTCGAAGGTGGAGGCCAGCGCCTCGTCCTGGCCATCGACCAGCCCGCCCAGGTAGTCCGCCAGGTCGATGCGGGCCGCCGCGCCGAAGCGGTACAGATGCTCATGCAGCGCGCCGAAGGTGTTGATGCGACCGGCGCTTTCGCGAAGCTGCTGCGCGGCCTCCGGGTCTGCCGCCGAGCGCGCCTGCAGGTTCAGAAGCGACTGCACCATCTGCAGGCTGTTCTTCACCCGATGGTGCGCCTCCTGGATCATCAACGCCTTCTCCGCGACGGCGCGGCGCAGTTCCAGCTGGGTCATCACCTGCCGGGCCAGCGCCCGCAGCGTGAAGGCCTGGCGCTCCGTCAGCCCCTGCGGGCGCGCCTCGTAGTCCAGCACGCACATGGTGCCGAGCGGCAGGCCCTCCGGCGTCTCCAGCAGCGCACCGCCATAGAAGCGCAGGCGCGGGTCGCCGGTGACCAGCGGGTTGCAGTTGAAGCGCCCATCCTGCGTCAGGTCGGGGATGACGAAGACGCCGGGCTGCAGGATCGCATGCGCACAGATGGAGACGTCGAGCGGCGTCTCTCGTACCCCCAGCCCGCGTTCGGCGGCGAACCATTGCCGCCCCTGGTCGATCAGGTTTACCACGGCGATCGGCGCCTCGCAGACCTGCGCCGCGATCTGCACGAAATCGTCGAACTGGGCATCGAGGGGCTGGTCGAGGATGTCGTATCCGTGCAGCGCCGCCAGCCGTTCCGCTTCGGACCAGGGCCTCAATCCGACCGACACATCGCCCCTCCTGCGCGGCAACCGGGGCCGGGCAGAACTCAGGTTAGGGCCGCGGGCAAGGCCCCGCAATCAGTGGCGCGCAATCAGTCGCGGGCACCAGGTGCAAGGACCTCCCGCTTGCCTACATGGTTCGCGGCGCCAACCACACCGTTTTTTTCCATCTGCTCGATCAATTTGGCGGCGCGGTTGTAGCCGATGTTCAGGTGGCGCTGGACGAAGCTGGTGGAGGCCTTGCGTTCCCGCGTCACCAGGTCCACCGCCTGGTCGTACAGCGAGGCCTCGCCATCGGTGTTGCCGCCGAGCATCCCGAGCGCGCCGCCCTCCTCGGCCTCCTCGTCGACCTCGGTGACTTCCTCGACATAGGCGGGCTCGCCCTGTTCGCGCAGGAAGGCGACGATCTCCTCGACCTCCTGGTCGCTCACGAACGGCCCGTGCACGCGGCTGATGCGGCCGCCGCCGGCCATGTGCAGCATGTCGCCCTGCCCCAGAAGCTGCTCCGCGCCCATCTCGCCGAGGATGGTGCGGCTGTCGATCTTGGAGGTGACCTGGAAGCTGATGCGGGTGGGGAAGTTTGCCTTGATGGTGCCGGTGATGACGTCCACCGAAGGCCGCTGGGTTGCCATGATCACATGGATGCCGGCGGCGCGCGCCATCTGCGCCAGGCGCTGCACCGCGGCCTCGATCTCCTTGCCGGCGACGATCATCAAATCCGCCATCTCGTCGATGACCACGACGATCATCGGCAGGGGTTCGAGCGCCAAGGGCTGGTCCTCGAACAGCGGCTTGTTGGTCTCGGGGTCGAAGCCGACCTGCACGCGGCGGGTCATCACCTCGCCGCGGTCACGCGCGGCGATCGCCTTCTCGTTGTAGCCGGCGATGTTGCGGACGCCGAGCTGGGACATGGCGCGGTAGCGCTTCTCCATCTCCCGCACGGTCCATTTCAGCGCGCCGATCGCCTTGGCAGGCTCCGTCACCACCGGGGCCAGCAGATGCGGAATCCGGTCGTAGACGGACAGCTCCAGCATCTTCGGGTCGATCATGATGAAGCGGCACTCATCCGGCGACAGCCGGTAGAGCAGGCTCAGGATCATGGTGTTGATGGCGACCGACTTGCCCGAGCCGGTGGTGCCCGCGATCAGCAGATGCGGCATGCGGGCGAGGTCGGCGATCACCGGCGTGCCGCCGATGTCCTTGCCGAGCGCCAGGTTCAGGCGTCCGGGATGCTTGTGCCAATCCTCGCCGACCAGCAGTTCGGACAGCAGCACGGTCTCGCGCCGCGCATTCGGCATCTCGATGCCGATGACGTTGCGGCCGGGCACCGTCGCGATGCGGACCGCGGTGACGGACATGCTTCGGGCAATATCGTCGGCGAGGCCGATGACGCGGGCGGACTTGGTGCCGGGGGCGGGTTCCAGCTCGTACAGCGTCACCACCGGGCCGGGGCGGATCTCGGCGATGCGGCCGCGCACGCCGTAATCCTCCAGCACCGTCTCCAGCATCCGCGCATTGCCCTGCAACGCCTCCTCGGACGGGCCGGTGGCGCGGCGCACGGGGGGCGCGGTCAGCAGGGACAGCGGCGGGAAGCGCCAGGTGCCGTCCGGCAGCGGCAGGCTGCCCTGGCGGGCATTGGCGACGGGCTTCGGCGCCGCGGCCCGGTCCGCCACGCGCGGCGCGGCGGGCTTCGGCCGGGCGGCGGGCGCGGCCGGTTCCGCCGGCATCTCCCGCGCCACGGCGCCACCGAGCGAAGGTTCGCGGCGACGCGGCGCATTCGGCGGCGGCGCTTCCTCGGCCAGGGCGTCGGCGTTGCGCAGCAGTTCGGAGAGCGGCGTCTCGCGCTCCCGCCGCCGCCTTACCGCACCGCCCACCGCGCGACCCAGCGCGGCGAAGGGCCAGGCCACGGCGCGGGCGACGGCGCCCGGCGGCACGCGTTCCCCCACCTGCCGGGCCCCGGCCGCGGTGACGCGCGCGGCGCCGGTGGCGGCGGTGCCGGCGACGGACCCCGCCGCGGCACCGGCGCGACGCCACTCCCCGAGGCTCAGGCCGAGTGCCACGAAGCCGCACAGCACGGTCAGCGCCGCGATCGCTAGGTGGCCGATGCCGCCGCCGACCGGCCCCAGCAGGTCCCGCAGCAGGCCCAGCGCCGCCTCCGCCACCACCGGCCCGGCCGCACCGCCGGGCCCGGCGGCGGCCGGCGCATCGGCGGGCAGCGGCAACAGGATCATGGTGGCAGCGAGCAGCGGCAAGGTCGCCAGCAGGCAGGCCAGCCGCAGCACGAAGGGCGCCAGGCCCTTGTGGGAGGCCAGCCGCCAGGCCCAGGTCATCAGGCAGGCCACCGGAAGGAAGGCGGCGTAGCCGAAGCCCTGCAGCAGGACATCCGCCGCATGCGCGCCCATCGGCCCCGCCAGGTTGCGGGTGAGCTGGGAGGTCGCGGTGGAAAAGGACGGGTCGCCGGGGTCGTAGCTGGCGAGCGCCAGACCCAGGACCAGCGCGAACAGCACCAGCACCAGCCCCAGAAGCTCCGCCACCCGGCGGCGCATGGCGGCGCGGACGGCGGGCGAGGCGAAGCGGCGGCCGGCGGCGGCAAGCCGGCCGCCTGCGGCCGGAGGGCTGGCAGTGCGGGCCATGGAAGGTCGGGTCCTGAAGCGTGCCGGCAACTCTACACCGGAAGCCTCTCGGATTGAACGGTCTTATCCGATGCGTTGCAGACGGAGCGTGGTCGGTGCTTGACTGTCGGGATCGCAGCACCGGAGCAGGCCGCCATGCCCGGCCGCCCCCTCGCCCTTGTCACCGGCGCCTCCTCCGGCATCGGCCTGGAACTGGCCAGGCTTTGCGCCGAGCACGGCCACGACCTGCTGCTGGCCGCAGACACGCCGCTGGACCAAGCCGCCGCCGCCTGCCGGGCCCTGGGCGCTGAGGTCGGGACCGTGCAGGCCGACCTCGCGACGCGGGAGGGCGTGGCGAAGCTGGTGCAGGCCGCGCGCGGAAGGCCGGTGCAGGCGCTGCTGGCCAATGCCGGGCACGGGCTCGGCCAGGCCTTCCTCGACCAGGATTTTGCCGACATCCGCCACGTCATCGACACCAACGTGACCGGCACGCTGGACCTGATCCATCAGGTCGGGCGCGGGATGCGCGACCGGCGGCAGGGCCGCATCCTGATCACCGGCTCCATCGCCGGCTTCCTGCCCGGCGCCTACCACGCGGTCTACAACGCATCCAAGGCCTTCATCGACAACTTCTCCTGGGCGCTGCGGACGGAGCTGGAGGAAACCGGCGTGACCGTCACCTGCCTGCTACCCGGGCCGACCGATACCGAGTTCTTCAGGCGCGCCGGCGACGACCGCAGCAGGGTCGGCGCCGGCCGCAAGGACGACCCGGCCTTCGTCGCCCGGGTGGGGTTCGAGGCAATGCTGCGCGGCGACGGCGACGTGGTGGCGGGCTGGAAGAACCGCATGCTGGCCGCGGTCGCGCAGGTCACCCCGGCCTCGGTCCTGGCGCACCAGCACGCAAGGATGGCGGCGCCGGGAACCGCGAAGTCCTGAAGGCCGCCCTCATGCGCCGGGCGGAAACCTCCGGTTTCCTTGGCTTCGCCGCATAGGCGGCGGGCCGCATTCGCGGCCTCGGACCGGTCAAGGGACCGGTCCGCCTGCGTCCATCCTTGGGTGTCAGTCCGCCATCGGCTTCCCGCCACGCAGCTTCTTCACGTCACCGCGGCGGGACTTGCCCTCCAGCCGCCGAAGCTGCGCGCCGTAGCTGGGCTTGGTGGCGCGGCGGGTTGGCGGCGGCGGCTCATGCGCCTTGGCCAGCAATTCCTCCAGCCGCTCCCGCGCATCGGTGCGGTTGCGGTCCTGGGTGCGGAAGCGCTGCGCCTGGATCACCAACACGCCGTCCTGCGTGATCCGCCGCCCGGCCAGCGTCGCCAGCCGGCGCGCGGCGTATTCGCCGAGGTCGAGGCGCCGCAGGTCGAGCCGCAGCTCCACCGCCGTCTCCACCTTGTTGACGTTCTGGCCGCCGGGGCCGGAGGAGCGCACGAAGCGTTCCTCCAGCGCGTCGTCGGGAATTTTCGGCGGATGGGCCATGTGCGCGCTCATGCACCGCCCGCGCGGCGCGCGCAAACAAAACTCTGGCGTCATGCAAACGAAAAGGGCGCCGGGGTTGCCCCCGACGCCCTGTCCCGTCCGTTCGGCCGGATCAGCCGAGGCGTTCGCCGTGCAGCGTCACGTCGAGGCCCTCGCGCTCCTCCTCCTCGGTCACCCGCAGGCCGACGATGGCATCCACCACCTTCAGCAGGATGAAGGTCGCGACCGCCGTGAAGATGAACACCGCCGCCACCGCATAGAACTGGATCATGAACTGCGCCATGGAGCCGCTGATGCCCTCCGGCGCCGCCGCCGTGCCGGACAACGGCCCGTAGGCGAAGATGCCGACCAGCAGCGCGCCGGCGATGCCGCAGACGCCGTGCACGCCGAAGGCATCCAGGCTGTCGTCATAGCCGCACCAGTGCTTCAGCGCCGTGGCACCCCAGAAGCCGGCGAGGCCCGCCACCACGCCGATGACCAGCGCGGAGCCCGGCAGCACGAAGCCCGCCGCCGGGGTGATGGCGACCAGGCCCGCGACGGCGCCGGAGATGGCGCCGAGCACGGAAGGCTTGCCCTTGATCGCCCATTCCGCCACCAGCCACGCCATCACCGCGCCCGCCGCGGCCACCTGCGTCACCAGCATCGCCATGCCGGCGCGCGCATTGGCGCCCACGGCGGAACCGGCGTTGAAGCCGAACCAGCCCACCCACAGCATGCTGGCGCCGATGACGGCGAAGGCCAGGTTGTAGGGCGACATGTTGTCGTTGCCGTAGCCGACCCGCTTGCCCAGCACCACGGCGCCCACCAGTCCGGCGACGCCGGCATTGATGTGCACCACCGTGCCGCCGGCGAAATCCAGCGCGCCGAGCGCGAAGATCCAGCCATTTGGGTGCCATACCCAATGCGCGACGGGCGAATAGACCAGCAGGGTCCACAGCGCGACGAAGACCATCAGGGCGGAGAACTTCATGCGGTCCGCGACCGCGCCGGTGATCAGCGCCGCGGTGATGATGGCGAACGTCATCTGGAAGGTGATGAAGACGCTTTCCGGGATGGTCGTCGCCACCGCCGCATCGCCGGAGCCCAGCACGAAGGGCTTGTCCCAGGTCTCGCCCATGCCGGACAGCAGCACGCGGGACAGGTCGCCGATATAGGCGTTGCCCTCGCCGAAGGCCAGGCTGTAGCCGGCCACCATCCACAGCACGCCGACCAGGCCGGCGACCGCGAAGGACTGCATCATGGTGGCCAGCACGTTCTTCTTGCGGACCATGCCCGCATAGAACAGCGCCAGGCCCGGCACGGTCATCAGCAGCACGATGGCCGTGCTGGTCAGCATCCAGGCTGTATCGCCGGTGTCGATGGTCGCATCCTGCGCGAAGGCCGCGCCTGATACGACCAGCGCCGGCAGCGCCATGGCAGCGGCGCGCGCAATCCTCGTCATTCCCCCGTTCCTTGTCATAGGCATCTGGTTGTCCTGCATGGCCCTACAGCGCCTGGTCATCGGTCTCGCCGGTGCGGATCCGCAGGGCGCGTTCCACGTCCATGACGAAGATCTTGCCATCGCCGATCTTGCCGGTGCGCGCCGCGCCGGCGATCGCCTCGACCACCGCGTCCACCATCTCGGCGGATACCGCGACCTCGATCTTGAGCTTCGGCAGGAAGCTCACGTGATACTCGGCTCCGCGATAGATCTCGGTCTGGCCCTTCTGCCGCCCGAAACCCTTCACCTCGGTAACCGTCAGCCCCTGTACGCCGAGCGGAGTGAGCGCATCGCGCACCTCGTCCAGCTTGAAAGGCTTGATGATGGCCATGACCAGCTTCATCGCGCCGTAGATCCCCTTCCCAACTCGCAGCGGCCAACGCGCAGCGCGATGTTCAATCCAAGGAACGTGCCACTCGGAAACTGCCTTGCTTTCCCTCGCATTCAACCTGCATGCAATCGACCGGCGCTGCTGCACCGCACCATGGCTGCCTGAAAATTGGGCAATTGCCTCGCCCTTGCCGAACCACGGCGCGAGGGCGACTTTCCCGGCATGAGCCACATCGAAACCACCGCCTGCATCATCGGCGCCGGCCCCGTCGGTGCCACCCTCGCCGCCACGCTGGCCGCCGCCGGCATCTCGACCGTGGCGCTGGACCGCGCGCCGCTGCCGCCGATGGAGCTGCCGGACTTCGATGGCCGCGCCTATGCCATCGCGCTGACCAGCCAGCGCCTGTTGGCGGCCTCCGGCATCTGGGACCGCCTTCCGGGCCCGCCGCAGCCGATCCACCGCATCCGCGTGGCCGATGGCCGGCCGGGCCACGACCCCTCCGCGCTCAAGCTGGATTTCGACAGCGCGGAGGTCGGCCCGGACCCGTTCGGCTGGATGGTGGAAGCCCGTGCGCTGCGCGTCGCGCTCAACGCCCGCCTGCCGCACCTGCCCAACCTGCGCGTCTTCGCCCCCGCCGAGGCCAGCGTCACCCGCACGCCGGAGGGCGCCACCATCCGCCTGGCGGACGGTACCACCATCGCCGCCCGCCTCGTGGTCGCCGCGGAGGGCCGCGACAGCGCGCTGCGCCGCCAGGCCGGCATCGCCGTGACCCGGCACGACTACGGCCAGACCGGCATGGTCGGCGCCTTCGCGCATGAGCGGCCGCACAACGGCACGGCGCTGGAGATGTTCCTGCCCAACGGCCCCTTCGCGCAGCTGCCGCTGGCCGGCACGCCCGAACATCCGCACGCCAGCGCCTTCGTCTGGTCCGATCGCCGCGACCTGGCGGCGCGATTCCTGGCCATGGACGACGCGGCCTTCGCACGGGAACTGACGCGCCGCATGGGCGACCACCTCGGCCGCATCACGCCGATCGGCCGGCGCTGGTCCTATCCGCTGTCGGCGCTGTGGGCGCAGCGGCAGACGGATACGCGGCTGGCGATCATCGGCGACGCCGCGCACGGCATCCACCCCATCGCCGGCCAGGGCCTGAACCTCGGCTTCCGGGACGTCGCCGCGCTGGCGGAGGCGATCATCGAGGCGGTGGCGGCCGGCGAGGACCCCGGCGGCACGGCGACGCTGCGCCGCTACGAACGCCGCGCGCGGCCGGATGCCGCCATCATGCTCGGCGCGACGCATGTGCTGGAGAAGCTGTTCGGCAATGATTTCGGCCCGGTGCGGCTGGCGCGGCGGCTCGGCATCGCGGCGGTCGACCGCATGCCGCGGCTGAAGCGCGCCTTCGCGGAGCGCGCCATGGGGATGGGCTCGGGGGTTTCGGGACTGCTCGGCGGACAGGCGCTGATGGACCTGTCCGCACCGCGCGGCTGAGGCATGGGCTTCGCGCTGGTCCTCCTGGTGATCTCGATCGGCGCCGCCGCCGCCATCCAGGCGGCGAGCGACCCGCGCATCACCCGCGCCTTCGTCGGTGGCACGCTGCGCGCCATCGGGCTGTATCTGGCCTTCCTGGCGGTGCCGCTGCTGTTCCTGCTGTTCGCCGGCGCGCTGCTGCCGCCGGTGCCGCGCGGCCAGGCGGCGACGGGCACGGTGATGGCGGTGCTCGGCTGGGCCGGGCTGGCGCTGCTGCTGCTGATCCGCACCCTGCCCCGGCTGCGGCGCGTCCCGGAGTATTGGCTGCGGTTCGGCGTGGTGGATGCGGCGCTGCTGGCGCTGGTGGGCGCGGGGGTGGCGCGGATTTCGGGGATCTGGTGAGGCGCTACCGCCGGGGCGGGTCGCGGCTCAGGCCTTTCGCGGCGAGTGCGGCCTCATAGGCGGCCCAGCGTTGCGCCTGTTCCTCGCCCAACTGGCGCAGGAAGTCCCAGCCATAGATGCCGGTGTCGTGCAGGTCGTCGAACACCAGGCGCACGCCGTAATGCCCCACCGGCTCGATCCGCATGATGCCGACATGGCGGCGGCCCGGCACCGTCACGCGCTGGCCCGGGCCGTGGCCCTGCACCTCGGCGGAGGGGCTTTCGACGCGCAGGTATTCCGCCGGCAGGGCAAAGCGCACGCCGTCGTCCCAGGCCAGGTGCAGGGTCTGGTCGGCGCGGGTTAGGCGGATTTCCGTGAGTTTCGGCATGGTTGGTGTGGCGCGGGCCCCCTCACCCCGACGAAGCACTGCTTCGGCGCTCTCCCCCCAAGGGGGGAGAGGGCTTTAGGCGGGGAGCTTGCGGGCTTCGTCGGGCAGCATGATGGGGATGCCGTCGCGGACGGGGTAGGCGAGGCCGGCCTTCTCGCTGACTAACTCACCCGCCTCGCGGTCGTAGCGCAGCGGGCCCTTGGTCACCGGGCAGACCAGGATTTCCAGCAGGCGCGGGTCGACCGCCCCCGCCAATGTGTCGCCCGCCTTGTCCGTCGCCGTCATGGTTGCAGTCCCCGCAGATCGGCGAAAATACTAGCTCGGCCGGCCTTCATGCGCCATGCCGTGGCTGCCCATCTGCATCAGCGCGACGAGCATGGAAGCGCGATCCTCCTGCGTCGGCGCCTCGAGCAGCGCCTGCTTCTCGCGCACCTCGAAGGGGCACAGCATGCACAGCGTGGTCACCAGCATGGCATCGCCGGTGCCCTGCACCGCATCCCAGTTCGCCTCGATGCCATGCGCCTTGAAATAGGGGCGCAGCGCGTCGAGCAGGGCGGCGCGGTCGATCTCCGGTTCGGGCGATTCGATCAGGTCCGGGCCGAAATCGCCGTATTCCACCAGCGCCCGCCGATAGCCGCGCCGCATCGGCGCCTCCGCCGTGATGCGGTAGCGGATGACGCCGGTGAGGGTGATGAGGAAGCGGCCATCCTCGGTCTCGGCGAAGGAGGTCAGGCGGCCGAGGCAGCCGACCTTGTAGACCTGGCTGCCGGCCTCGGTCCGCGGCAGCGCCGGGTCGGGCTGCACCATGCCGAGCAGCCGGCCGGCCGCCAGGCTGTCCTCGGTCATCGCCAGGTAGCGCGGCTCGAAGATGTTCAGCGGCAGGCGGCCGCCGGGCAGCAGCAGCGCGCCCGACAGCGGGAAGATCGGAATCTCCGACGGCAGCGCGTCGAAGGCAGTGTGGAAGGCGGGCATGGGCTCCGTTTCAGCCACCGGGCCGCAGATGTTGCGAAGGTGGCTTCTGTCTCCCGCGCGGCTCGCGCCTCCGGCCGGGTTCGATTACCTGAACAGAAGGGTGGATAGCTTCCGCCGTCCCGCAAGGGTGGCGGGGTCGTCGAATCCCCAGGCCTCGAAGAACTTGAGCAATTGCTTGCGCGCGGCCTCCTCGTTCCAGGCGCGGTCGCGCTTGATGGCGACCATCAGCGCATCGACGGCGCCGGTCCGATCGTCCATTGCATTCAGCGCGATGGCGAGGTCGATGCGCGCCGCGTGGTCGTCCGGGTCTGCCTCCAGCCGGCGTTCGAACTCGCCCAGCTTCTCCCGCGCCGCACGGCCCTCGATGGCCAATTGCAGCTGCGCGCGGACGGAGGCGATCTCGGCGTGGTCGCGGATCTTGGCGGGCACCTGCTCCAGCGCTTCCAGCGCCTGGTCCTCCTCGCCGAGTGCGACCAGGCAGCGGATCAGGCCGGCCATCGCCTCGGGGTTCTCGGGCTCGGCCTGCACCAGGCCGGCGAACAGCTCGATCGCGCCGGCATGGTCGCCGGCCTCCACGGCGGCCTTCGCCTCGGCGAGCAGGTCGGCGGTGGGCAACTGGCCGCCGGCGGCCTTGAGCAGGGTCTCGATGAACTTCTTCACCTCGCCTTCCGGCAGCGCGCCCTGGAACAGGTCGGCGATCTGGCCCTGCACGAAGCCGACCACGGTCGGCACGGATTGCAGCGGCAGGCCCATCTGGGACAGCTGCTGGACCAGCTGGCGGTTCTTGTCGATGTCGATCTTCACCAGCTTCACGCGGCCGCCGGCGGCGCGCACCACCTTCTCCAAGGTTGGTGTCAGCGTCTTGCAGGGGCCGCACCAGGTGGCCCAGAAATCGACCAGCACGGGGGTTTCGCGGCTGGCTTCCACGACATCGGCCATGAAGGTGCGCTGGTCGCCATCCTTCACCGGGTCGGGCGTACCGGCGGGCAGCGCGGCGCCGCCGGGGGCGGCTTGGCGCGTCGGGTCGAAGATCAGGTCCATGGCAGGCATTCCTCTTGCTTGCGCGCATAGATGCGCGAGCCGCAGCCCGAAGCAAGCGGTCGCGGCGGATTCGTAGCGGCGGATATCCCGGGAAACCTGCGGCCAGCGCTGCTGGCCGAGGCGCCGAACGGCGCCCGCCGCCACTGCGGCGCAGCCAAGCGGCCGGTGGCCGCGCCCGACGCCTGAGGGAAAGATGCATCACACAGGATTGGGCAGGTCGACGATTTCCGGCGCATGGCCGAGGTCGCGCAGCAGCCGCAGCAGGTCGGCCGGGCGGATGGCGGTGGTCATGGTGTTGGTCAGCGGGTGGACGTTGATCCACTCGAACCCTTCCATCAGGTGACGGTCGAACACCGCGCGCACCGCGCCGGGCGCCGCATTGACCATTCCGAAGGGGGTGACGGAACCCGGCTCCACGCCGAGCTGCGCCCGCAGCGACTCGGCATCGGCGAAGACGCTGCGCGGCGCGCCGAGGCTGCGGACCAGGGCGTTGACCTTCACGGCGCGGTCCTCCTCGACCACCGCGAGCAGGAAGGGGCCCGGCGCGCGTTCCGGCTTCAGGAACAGGTTCTTCACATGGCCGCCCGGCAGATCCGGCCGCAGCGCCTGGCTTTCCGCCACGGTGAAGACCGGCGCGTGCCGCACGGTGCGCTGCTCGATGCCGAGCGCGGCGAGGCGCGCCAGCAGACCCTCCGGCGTCTCCACGCGGCTAGTTCAGCCGGGTCGCGGGCTGGTGCGGGCTGTCCAGGCTGAAGGCCGGCACGGCGACGTCGAAGGCCTCCCCGGTGCCGGGCACCACCATGTGGTAGGTGCCCTCCATGAAGCCGGAAGGTGTCGGCAGCGGGGTGCCGGAGGTGTATTCGAACTGCTGGCCCGGCCCGAGCACCGGCTGTTCGCCCACCACGCCTTCGCCGTGCACGCGCTGGCTGCGGCCGCGCGCATCGGTGATGCACCAGGACCGCTTGAGAAGCTGCACCGTCTCCGCCCCCTCGTTGCGGATGGCGATGCGGTAGGCCCAGACGAAACGGCCCTGCTCGGGCTCCGACTGGTCGTCCAGGTAGAAGCTGCGCACCGTCACGCGGATGCCGCGGGTGGTTTCGGAATAGTCATCGGCCATGGCGGGATGTCCTCATCGCCGGAGTCTTGAAGCGGCGCCCCGGCGCTGTCCAGCCTCAGCCTCAGCCGCGCCGCAGCGCGACGGCGAGGCCGGCGCCCATCAGCACGGCACCGCCGGTGCGGTTCAGCGCCCGGCGCAGGGAAGGCCGCCGCACCGCGCCGGACAGGCGCGAGGCCAGCGCGGCATACAGCGCCGCATTGGCCGCGCCGAGCGTCACGAAGGTGGCCACCAGCACCAGCGCCTGCACCAGGAAGGGGCGCGCCGGGTCGATGAATTGCGGCACGAAGGCCACGAAGAACACGATGCCCTTCGGGTTCAGCGCGGTGACCAGCCAGGCCTGCCGCAGCGCCCGCCCGGCGGCCAGCGGCGGCATGGCGCCGGCCTCGACCGGTGCGCGCCACATCTTCACGCCGAGCCAGACCAGGTAGGCCGCGCCCACCCATTTCAGCGCGGTGAACAGCGTGGCGGAGGTGGCGAGGATGGCGCCCAGCCGGCCAGCGACAGCGTCATCGCCGTCAGGTCGCCCAGCGCCACGCCGGCCACCAGCGGCAGCGCGTTGCGCGCGCCGCCGCCCAGGCTCTGGCCGATCACCAGCAGGATGGTCGGCCCCGGGATCAGCAGCATGACGGCGGCGGCGGCGCAGAAGGCCAGCCAGACGGCGAGATCCATTGTTGTCAGCCCTTGCGGCGAGGCGCTTCGGGCAGATCGCCCGCGAGTTCGAACAGCGTCGCATCGGGCACCGCGGCAGGCTTCGCCCTGGCCTTCCGGGCCGGCGGTGGTGCCTCGGCGGCGGGGGCCGGCTCCTCGATCACCACCTTGGCGCGCTTCGTCGGCGTCGGCGCCGGCGCGATGGCGTCCAGCGCCTCGGACAGGTCGGCGATGAGGTCCGCGATATCCTCGAGCCCCACCGAAAGGCGGATGGTGCCGTCGGTGATGCCGAGCTTCGCGCGTTCCTCCGCGCCCACGCGCATGTGGGTGGTGGTGGCGGGGTGGGTCACCAGCGACTTCGAATCGCCCAGGTTGTTGGAGACATCGATCAGCTTCAGCGCATCGAGGAAGCGGAACGCCGCCTGCTTGCCGCCCTTCACGTCGAAGGTCACCAGGCTGCCGCCGGCCGCCATCTGCGCCTTGGCCAGCGCCTGCTGCGGATGGTCCACCCGGAACGGGTACAGCACGCGCGCCACCTCCACGCGCTCGGCCAGGAAATCGGCGATGGTGGCGGCGCCGTGGCACATGGCGGGCAGGCGCAGGTGCAGGGTCTCGAGCCCCTTCAGGATGACCCAGGCGTTGAACGGGCTGATCGAGGGGCCGGTGTTGCGGATGAAGGGCTGCAGCACCTCGTCCACCCACTTCTTGCGGCCGAGCACGGCACCGCCGAGCACCCGGCCCTGCCCGTCCATGTGCTTGGTCAGCGAATACACCACCACGTCGGCGCCGAATTCGAGCGGCTTCTGCAGCAGCGGCGTGGCGAAGACGTTGTCCACCACCACCAGCGCCCCGGCCTCATGCGCCAGGTCGCAGACCGCGGCCATGTCCACCAGGTCCAGCATAGGATTCGAAGGTGTTTCCAGCAGGACCAGCGCGGTGGGCTCCGCCAGCGCCGCCTTCCACTGCCCGAGGTCGCCGCCATCGACGAAGACGGAGGTGATTCCGTAGCGCGGCAGCAGGGTGGACACGATCCAGTGGCAGGACCCGAACAGGGCGCGGGAGGCGACCACGCGGTCCCCGGCCTTCAGATGCGCCAGCATGGAGGCATGCACCGCGGCCATCCCGGTGGCGGTCAGGCGGCAGGCCTCCGCACCTTCCAGCGCGCGCAACCGGTCTTCCAGCGCCGTCATGGTCGGGTTGCCGAAGCGCGAGTATTGGTAGTGCTGCGTGGTGCCGAGGAAGGTGTCCTCCGCCTGGCCGGCGCTGTCGTAGACGAAGCCGGAGGTGAGGTAGAGCGCCTCCGACGTCTCGTCGTGGTTGGAGCGCATCTGCCCGCCGCGGACCAGCAGCGTGGCGGGGCGGAGCGGGCGGTCGGGCAGGGTCTTGGCCATCGGGACACCTCATGTTGCAGTGGGCTGCAACGAACAGGACGTCCGGCCCCTGACGGGGAGACAGGGCACGCATGGCGCACCCCGCGACCCTTTAGCGCGTTTGTTTTCAGTGGGCTTTCGCACCCACCACCCGGCACACCGGGACCTCGCCGCAATCAGGCCGGACAAATCGCGAGGGGCGCGGCTGCGCCTGGGCCAAGGCTTACGGGCGGGGCGGGCGCCGGTCAAGGATTGGGTGCATGCGGCCTCCCTTGCAGGGGTGGGGCGGGGGCGGATATAGAGGCAGGCGCGCGGGCGTAGTTCAGAGGTAGAACGTCAGCTTCCCAAGCTGAATGTCGGGGGTTCGATTCCCCCCGCCCGCTCCATCATGCCATTCACAATGCTGGATTTTCACTCCGGCTCGGCACGGCCGACCGGCGTTTTGCGGCGCCGTTTTGGAGGCTTAGGAGTCGTGGAGGAGTCGAGCGAGGTCCCTGTCTCGACCCGCCGTGATGCGCCCCGGCCCGGCTTAGCCTTCGCACGCGGGACGAACTTGGGTCTCGATTTCCAGCGCAGGTCCTCGGGCAGGCTCTCTCTGTAGCTGGTCTCGGCCTCGCCGGGCTTGCGCTGGTCCTCGACGACATCGGTCACGTAGCCCTGCCACGTCCGGAGGGCGGCAATCCCCGAGGTGGACGGGCCGCTATGGTCATAGATCGCCACCAGCTTGCTCTTGCCGGTGATGTGGTTGAGCGCCGCCTCGGCTGCGGCTTCAGGGACCCCGAGATAGGTCATCCCGGTTCGGGCGGTCCGACGCAGATCGTGCCACGTCCAGTTCGCGGTCTTGGAGGTTTCGAACAGCCGCTTGATGAGCTTCCCGTTACCGACGAACCCATTCGTCGGCGACTTGCCGAGGAGCATCCAGTAGTCGCCGTGGTTCCGGGTATCGGCGGGCCAAACCAGTTCGAGTTCCTGCCGCGCGAGTGGGCCGAGGGGGACGACGTGCTCCCGTCCATTTTTCGTGCGGGCCGCTGGAATGACCCAGATGGTGCCGCTCGCCACCATCTCGCCGACCGCCATGTCGGCGACCTCGGACACCCGACACGCGGTCAGTAGTAGGAGGCGGGTGAACACGCGGAGCTTGACCGGCTCCGCCTCGGCGGCCTTCCAGACCGCCAGCCACTCGGCATCCTCTAGCACCCGAGTCCTTGCCGGGACGTGGGGAGCGATGAACGCGCGGCCACGCCGGGGGAGTGGATGACCCTCGATCCAGCCCATGGCGTCGGCGTAACTGAGGAACGACGAGACGATCGTGTAGAGGAACGCACCCGCGCCGGGCTTTTCCTGGGCGACCTCGGACAGCAGTTTCGTCCATCCGTCGCGCCTGATGATCGACAACGGCTGTATCCGGAGCGAGTTAGGGATGTGGGCGCGGAGAGCGCTCTCGATCCGGTAGGCGTAGTTCTGCGACCATGGGCTGTCAGGGGCGTGGATGCGCGCCCGCTGCCACCGGACCATCGCCTGCTCGACAGTGAGCGCAGATGACGCTGCGCGCCGTGCATCCAGCCGAGCCCGCCGTGCTGCGCGTCGCGCTTCGACGGGATCAGCACCTTTCTGAACTTCTCCGAGTTGGATCAGCGCGAGCCTGCGCGCATCGGTGATCTTGATGACAGGGTGCTCGCCGATCTTGATCGAGGTCCGCTTGCCCTCTGCCGTCCATGCACGGACGGCCCATGACGCGAGACCAGAGGGCAGGATGCGCAGCACGAGGCCGCGCACGGTGATGTCCCAGATGTCGCGAATCTTGGTGCTGGGCTGGCGACGGAGGTCTGCGATGACCGCTTCGTTGATGACGACGCGCACGATCTACGCGCTGACGCTGATCGTGACGGCCCGCTGCCAGATGTCGCCACGGGTGCTGGTGAAAGTCTGCAAGGTGATGACGGAGACTCGAAGGTTGGTGCTGAGCCTTGCACGTCACTTTCCGAGAAACCCTCTCCTACAATCCATCGCGTTGCGCTGATGGGTCCGACGACTGCATTTGAAAGGTGACACGGCGAATGCCGCCTTGGTATGAAAGATCACGAGGCCGCGAGACTAGCCTTACGAACTGCGACCATGGTGGCCGCAGAGAGGATTGACGATGACGTACAAGCCCACATTCGAGCAGCGCATTCAGAGGAAGCTCCACCGCATGGAGCACGACGACACCCGAGAGGCGGCCAACAGCACACCTGATGCCATCGTCCGCGCCATGCGGGCACGGCTCACCGAGGAACAGCCGCAGGCATCCGTGCCAGAGATCGAGGCGCAGGTTGCTCTGCGGATCGTCGAAGGCGCGAAGCCGACGATGGCGGTCGTGAAGTCCGCCCCTGGTATTCCGAAGGATGTCCTCGCGGCCCGTCGTGCCGAACGCAAGCAGATTGTCGCACGCGGAAAACACCTGCGGCGATGACCAGTGATTGGCGGAGCACCATGCCCCGCCAACACATCACCAGATCATGCGGCGACGATCGCCGCTCGTCCGCCAGGGAGATGGCGATACAGCGTGGACGGGCTGACGCCGATCTGCCGCGCCACCTCAGCAGCCGACATGGTGCCGCTCACCAACATCGCCTTGGCGGCGCGAACCTTGGCATCGTCGAGCGCAGGCGGACGACCACCTCGCCGTCCCCGTGCAGCAGCGGCGACCAACCCGGCGCGGGTTCTTTCGACGATGATCTCCCGCTCCATCTGGGCCAAAGCCCCGAGGATGTTGAACATCAATCTGCCGGGCGATGTGCCGGTGTCGATCGCCTCGCTGACGGACTTCAGCGCCACGCCGCGCCGCTGCATCTCCTCCGAGATGTCGATGAGATGGCGGAGGCTGCGTGCCAGACGATCGAGCCGCCAGACGACGAGGGTGTCGCCCTGGCGGACCTGCTCCATCGCCTTGGCCAGTTCGGGGCGATCAGCCCGAGACCCAGAGGCGGTTTCGACGAACAGCCTCTCGCAGCCAGCAGCACGAAGGGCATCGACCTGTAGGGCGTGGTCCTGCTGGTCAGTCGAGACCCGCGCGTAGCCGATCAACATCACCGTCTCCCGAAACTCATCGAACTCCACTGAAGCGGGAGCCGAGTTTCAGGATAGGATTTTCGGATATCTCGGCAAGGAAACCGGCCGGGGTTGCGGGAGAGGTCGGCCGCTGTCGCAAATACGACCGTTTGAAGGAGAGGATGACATTCAAGATGGAGGAGAGGGACGAAGACTCAGAAGGTGCGCGACGCGATTGCGCGAGGGCTAGGGCTGCGGCGCGGTGCGCGGGTGTGGGTGTCGCAACAGCATCGCGGCTTCGGGACACGGTGCTTCAGACGGACGTGTAATCAGGTTCCGCTTTGGCAGGGATTTCTCCTCGCGACCGTCAAGCCTTCCCCGCTACCCGCTCCCTGGGTGAACGCGCGGACCGGTGGCGTCA
>NZ_JBHMFT010000037.1:0-34117 GCF_051433195.1 Falsiroseomonas sp. E2-1-a20
AACGATGCCGGTGCTGCGCAGGCCGGCGACGAAGGTGGTGGTCTTCCAGTGGCCGTGCGGCGCGGCATCCACCAGGCGCTCGTTGCGTGGTCCCCAGCCGTAGCGGCGCACCATGTTCGTGGTGGCGCCGGTTTCATCAAGGAAAACGAAGCGCGCCGGGTCCATGAAACGCTGCCACACCAGCCAGTGGCGGCGCCGTTCGGCAACGTCGGGTCGGTCCTGCTCGGCTGCCCTCAGCGACTTTTTTTGTGCCGCAGGCCAAGCCGGCGCAGTGTCGACCAGATGGTCGTCAGTGAGCCTGCCTCGATGCCGCGTTCGGTAAGCTCCGCTCGCAGCTCAGCCAGGGTGATGCCCGCTTTTGCCGTTGTCAGCTCGCGCAACAGGACCTCGTGCCCGGCCAGCAGGGGCTTTCGGTAGCCGCTGATCCTGGCCGGCGCCGCGCTGCCCGTCTCGCGCACCCGCTGCATCAGCTTGATCGCCGCCGAGGGGCTAGCCTCGAAGCGTCGCGCCGCCTCCCGCGCCGTGCTGCCCGTCTCAACCGCACGGACCAGGCGCCGTCGGAGGTCCGCAGACAAGGGTGCCGTCATCATCGCCTCAACGTCGCATCACCAGCGTCGAATCAGAACCCGCGATTCCGTGCAACATCAAAGTGCTCTAGATGGCGTGGCGTTGCCATGAAGCACCCCATCCACCTCACCCAGGAACCAGACGTCTAGGTAGGTTCTACCCCTGCTGCACGCAGCAGCGCAGAGACGTCGGCAGCCGCCATCGTGAGGCGGTCTGCCAACTGCAACGCATCCCGCCGCAGAATCTGGCGCACGAACTGGGCATTGCGATGGTTGAACAGCTCGCGCTCCTCGATGCCGATTCCAGCCCAAAGGGCGATCAGGTTCTCCCGCAGCACACGCTGCAGCAGGTCCTGGTCGTTCGGCTTGAAATCCCAAGGCTGGCTCGACCGGCGGAGCATCTCGTCCGTCACTTCCGCCTGGAACAGGCGTTGCCACTCGTCGAGGATGAAGCCGGTGTCCGGATGCGCGAAGTTGTAGAATACGACGCCCGCATTGATGTCCGACAGAGCCTTGTTGTGGCCAAGTGCGCCGACGATTGAACGATTTGCTCGGGCGGCGAGGAAGCGGCGGATGTCCACGGACAGGTCCGCCACATAAGCATCGGCGTCAAGGTATAGAACCCAGCCGCGAAAGCCGCCATCGCGCAACCGCTTCAGCATCGGGATGCGATTGAAGGTGGCGTGCCAGGGCTGGAAGCCGCGCTCGATGCCAAGGCGTGACTCGTAGCCGATGCTCTGCTGGTCGCAATACAGCCGGTTGATCCGCGAGGTCAGTTCGAGGAAGGGCCGGTAGACCTCCTCGTCCGCAGTCTGCAGCATCAGGATGCCGTCGACGCCAATTGCATCGGGCCAGGGCATCACTCGTCGTGAATTCATCCGTTGATCATGCCGCGAAAGTTGGCACTGGACAAAGACCTCTCGCCACCATCGGCTCTACGCTCGCCCGGCGGCAGGACCACAACCGATCAACGTCCGATCGAGCAGCTCCGCCTGTCCCCCAAGGACCAACTGCGCCGCCACTGCGCGCCGGGTGCGGCGGGCCAGCGCCTGCCGCCACGGCGCACTGGCCGAAAGCTCGGCAATGGCCATCAGCCAGGCGTCGGGATCCTGCGGCAGCACCAGCTGGCCATCGGCCGTCTCCCCTGGCTCCTCCTCCCCGACCCGGTTCCGCAGCAGCACCAGCCCACAGGCCCGCAACGCCAGGGCGCGTGGTTCGTCGGCCGCGACGGCCAGGGGAAACAGTGCCGCATCACAACCCCGGGCGATGCCGCGCAGCCCCGCCACGGGATCGCGCCCCAACGACAAACCGCCGGCACCAACCAGCAGGTAGTCCGCCACGTCGAGCAGGCGAAGGTCCTCCAGCATCGGCCTCAGCGCCTCGAGCCCCGGATCGTCGGCGAAGCCGAGCAACCGGCACGGTGCGCGGCGGGCCGAGATGGCAGGCAGCTCCGCATTCGGGGGCGGCAGCCAGCGCGCGGGGTCGAGACGGGTCGGCAGGACCCCCACCTGATATCCGCCCCGCCGCAGCGCCATGGCGGCCAACGGCGTGGCCACCAGGAACTTGGCACCGGCCGCCGCCTGGGCCGCACGCGTCGCCGCACCGGCCGGGGAGGCATCGCTTTCGACCTGCAGCGGCAGCACGGCCCTGGCGCATTGCTCGGCCAGCGAGACAAGGTCACGCGGCCGCCCAGCCGCCTCGCCAATCAGCACCACATCCCCAAGGCCGGCCGCCGGATCGCCGAAGGGGTAGGTGGCGGAGATGCTGCGGAACACCGCCGCGCGCGCCACGTCGTTGTCCGTTGGCAGCGGCAGGCGGAAATCATCTGGCCGCGGTGCCGCGCGCAGCGCCAGCACCACGCGGGGCGATGGCTCCGGCAGGGCCGCAGCGAAGCTGCGGCGGCGCTGCAGCAGGTCGCGGTACAGCAGGTCATAGGCGACGGCCATGGCGGAGGTGTCGTAGTGCCGCCCGATGCGGCGCTGCCAACGTCGCACCTCCTCGCGCCGCGCCCGCAAATCGGCGCCGTCATCCTTCAGGCGCAGCAGAAGGGCGTGGAGCACCTCGGGTGGCGAGGCCTGATCGACAAGCCAACCGCCGCCATCAGCGCTGATTCGTTCTCCCACCGCTCCGATCGCGCTTCCGAGCACCGGTATGCCAGCGGCCCAGCACTCGGTCAGCGTATGACAATAGGTTTCCGGCCAGGTCGAAAGGATCACTGCAAGATGCGGCCCAATTGTTGCCACACGCTCGGCGAAGTTTTCGCGTTCGTAGCGGCCATGCAGCACCACGCCAGCCCTGGGCTGCTCCAGGGTGCCGTCGACAGCGCCGAGGACGTGGAACTCGATTTCCCGTCCAAGGTCATGGGCGGCCAGCGCAGCGACGATAGCAGCGCCCTTGGCGGCGGAGATGTTGCCGGGCACCAGCACGCGCAGCGGCTCGTCGGAAGCGGGTTCGGCCGCGAGAGAGAGCAGGCGCGCGAAGCTCCGGCCATGCTGTATCAACCGGAAATCCCTTCCGGCCAGGAAGGGCAGGCCGTTCAGCAGCGTATCCCGGGCACCCGGGGAGGTCGTGACAAAGGCATCACAGGCATCGAGCGCGCGCGCCATGATGGCCCGCCAACGGTGCACGAAGCGCCCGCGCAACGGCGGCATCGAGGCCGTTGGCCAAAGCTCCGCCACGCACTCCCCCGGCCCCTGCGTGCAGCGCCCGCCGCAGAAGCGCCCCTCGCCGTCGAGCAGCTTTATGGTGGGGCACATTGTGTAGAAATCGTGGAAGGAGAAGACGATGGGAATGCCAAGGGCGCGGCAGACTTGCGGCAGACCGATGCCATGCCAGGCGATGTGGCGGACGTGCACCAACTCGAAACCGTGCCGCAGCAGCAGGTCAGCAACATTTCGATCGTATTCGGCGGAGGTGTGTGTTGCCGGGCTTATCGGCCGCTCGAGGCGGCGGCTTTCCTCCGGGGCGGCGGCGCCATGCCGCGTCAGCTCAATGATCCGACCGTCGCAACGCAGCATCCAGGGTTCGTAACGGTCCGCCAGCGCTTCCATCAGGTCGCGGTTGGTCTGCGGCGTGCCGCCGCTTTCGGTCGAGATCACGTACAGCACCCGCGGCCGGGGCCGCGTGCCCTGCGCCAGCGCCGTCTCCACAGCCCGACGTACGCGCCACCGCAGGGCCAGGAAGCCGGGGTCCTTGTGGAACAGGCCGATCAGCGCGCGGTATTCAGGGTAGCGCTCCGCCAGCACCGCCTGCCCGGCCTGCACATGCGCCGCCTTCGCCCGGCCGAAGGACGCGGAGCGGCGGTGCCAGACCCATGTGCGGTCGTCCACACGATGCTCGAAGCCGGCGGCGGAAGCCCGCATGCAGAAATCATTCTCCTCGCCGTAGCCGCGCGGAAAGGCGGCCTCGTCGAAGCCGCCGACGACATCGAGGCAGGCTCGGCGGACATACAGGCAGAACCCGTTCCCGGTCGGCGCCGCCGGCCACAACGCCAGCGCGGCCTGCCGCGCCAGCCGCGCCATGTCCGCCACCGTAAACCACCCCGGCAGGCGGTTGTCGGCCTCCGGTTCGGGCACGGAGAAGACGCCGGCATTGTTGGATACCGCCGTCACCGTGCCGACGCGGGGTGCGGCATGTGCCGCCAAGCGCAGCCCGTCCAGCCATCCCGGCCCAACCTGCGTGTCCGAGTTCAGCAGCACCACGTCATCGCGGCCGGCCAGCGCGAAGCCGCGGTTGCAGGTTGCGGTGAAGCCGAGGTTGCTTGGCTGGCGATGCAGTTCGATCCCCGGCAGGCCCTCCCAACTCGTGAACAGCGCGGCGATGGCGGGGTCCGGGCTCGCATCGTCGATCAGCAGCAAGCGGGCGAGGCCGGTGGTGTGGCGCAGCACGGATTCGACACAGCGCGCGACGTCCTCGGCTGCGTTGTAGACCGGCACCACGATGCTGACCGGCGGCATCCCATCCGGCGGCAGCAGGTCGAGCAATGCGCCACGGTCCGGTCGCCACGGCGCCAGACCTTCGAGGCGGGCGGTGCCGGCCAGCACCTCCCGCGCATGGGCCGGGCGCAGTTCCACCTTTACCTCCGCCGCCCCGGTAAGGCTTCGCGTCGGCAGTTCACAGCGGAAGGCGCCACCAGCGAGGCGCGTGCCGACGCCGTTCGCACTCAGATCCGCGCGCGGGATGGCAGCGGCAACCGTGTGCCAGCGCGTTCCGTCCAGCAGCACCTCCACGGCGGGGCCGGGCTCCAGCGGCTCCGATTCGGTCGCCCATCCAATCGCCTGACCGTCGACGATCCGCTCGAGCTTGCCACCGAGCCGGCGCTGCCAGCGCAGCACCCGGTGGCCGAGTTCCAACTCACCCGACAGGAGCGTAATTTCGTGCGGCTCCCCATCCAGCAGCATGAAGCCGGGCTCGACAGCGCGCAGCGCATCCCCCAGCCGGGTGAGCGAAAGCCGGAAGCCAAAGCATGGCGTGGCTTCACCGGTTTCGAAGGGCAGGTCCGGGCGAGGCCGGTCGAGCGGCAATGGGACGGCAATCCGGCCATCGACCAGCAGCATCGGCTCGCGGCTCGGCAGATCTAGCACCCAGCCCGACACACCATGACGGTCCGGCGGCTCCAGGGCCCCCCGACTGCGCAGCGGCCGCATGCGGACCGGGACCGGAGCGAGGGGGATACGGCGCTCGTCCAGGATGACGCTGACCGTTACCTCGGGCCCCACCAGGGCAGAGGCCAAGCGCAGCTGAAAGCCCAATCCAGCAGGCGCTCGGTCATGTGCCGGGAGGTCGAGCCGAGCCCGCAGCTGGCGCAGCGGCCAGGTTTCCTGCGCGCCATCCGCGGCCTGAAGCAGCAGCCGCGGCCGCGTGGAGGGGAGCAAAGACGCATCCAGGCGGAGCCAGCCGAAAAGGACAATGAACCCCTCGGATTGCTCAAGCACCTCGACCTTGCCGCTAATCGTCATGCGTCGGCCTCAGCCCTGGTCCGTCAGTGTGTCCAAGCCCCAGTGCCGGCGAAGTGTGGCCAGATGATCGCGCATCACCGTA
The DNA here is from genome assembly GCF_051433195.1 of Falsiroseomonas sp. E2-1-a20. Classification (NCBI taxonomy): domain Bacteria; kingdom Pseudomonadati; phylum Pseudomonadota; class Alphaproteobacteria; order Acetobacterales; family Roseomonadaceae; genus Falsiroseomonas; species Falsiroseomonas sp. E2-1-a20. The sequence goes on from NZ_JBHMFT010000037.1 coordinate 5,607, forward strand.
TCCCGCTCCAGCGTTGCCCCAACCCGTCGACGCAGGAATACCAGCATGGCGACGACCTCTGCGAAACGCCGGGCCGCAGGCACGCTGCCCGTCACGCTCGCGGCGTGGCGTCGGTGCAGGTTTAGTGGCGTCGCGAGGTAAATCACGCGGCCCGCGCCGCCGCAGGCCTCGGCATAGACGCGCCAGTCGCCGGCGCAGTGCCAAAGCTTCATCTCCCCTCGCACCGCAGCCAATGCGGCCATTAGCGCCGAGCGCCGCCACAGCACCGCGCTGGCGCTGACCACCAGGTTGCGCGGCGACAGGAAGCGGGTGAGGAATTCCTTTACCAGGAAGCTTCCATCCCGGCTCAGCCCATGATCATCGAGCGCGGCCGCGTAGTCCTTACCATCCTCGGCAAGGCGCTGGCCTTCCGGCCCGACTGCCATTGAATCGCAGAAGGCAAAAATGGCATCCGAATCGTCCTCCAGCAGGCTGGCCAGGCGCGCGATCATGGACGGATCCGCACTGTCATCAGCTTCGGCAAGCCAGACGAGGTCCGTGTCCAGCAGCGACGCGCCCTCCTGCCACTGGCGCAGTACGCTGCCGGAATTGCGCGGGTTGCGGCGCATGTCGACCGGGCAGGCCAAGGCTGCCAGCAGCGGTTCGGCAACCGCCCAACTGTCATCGGTCGACGCGTCGTCGAGGAAGACGAGGCGCTGCACCGGGCGAGTTTGGGACGAGATCGATTGCAGCCGGTCCGGCAGGTGGCGCGCGTAGTTGTAGTTCGGGACCACGACCCCGACGCTCAGCTTCATCTGGGTCAGCGTATCACCTCTCCGGAAGCACGTGATCTTGGTTGCCCGACGACGGCTCGAGTCTATGCAGACTACTATCGCCTTATGCAAAGCGCCACAGCAGCGCCTATGGGTTGCGACCCCGCCTGGCAGTCGGCGGAACGGAGCAACCTCCGCTTCAGGGTCGGCTGCTACAATATGGTCCTGCGCTGCTCGTGGCGCCGGCAAGAAAGTCCCCTGCCAAAAGGTAAGGTTTCGTCAAGTATACCCTCACAAGGGAGATTTGACTTCAGGCCCGACCCATCGAACTTGGCTTTTGCAGACCGCTGATGTAACATCGCCGTTGTGTCTTTAAGGAATTTTCGCCATGGCCACGAAGCCAAACATCGACCTAGATACGCTGACCGTACCGGAGCTGACAGCGCTGATCAAAGCGGCCGGGGCAAAGCGGGATGCGAAGATGTCCGAGGCCAAGGCCTCCCTTCTCGCAGAGTTTGAGGCCCGTTCCGCCGAGTTGGGAATGTCATTTGACGAGCTGCGCGGCCCAGCTAGCTCATCATCGGGCCGCAAGCCCCGCAAGGATGCAGGAAATCCTGTCGCGCCGAAATTCCGTGGGCCCAATGGCGAGACCTGGACAGGCCGTGGTCGCAAGCCAGGCTGGCTAACTGTTTTGGAATCACAAGGCAAGAAGGCCGAGGATTATCGGATCTGAGGCGTCTGTTTCTTAACGCCTTCAATGCGAAGCACTGCTGTCCGGCTTAGGCATGAGATTGGCGGGCACCGCAATCTGCCGGGCGCAGGTTTGCATCGATAACGAATAATCTGCTCGGTCGACGGAGAATTTTCGCGTTGCGCGGGCTGGTTGAAGACATGTTGGCAGTCCGGTGGACGCCACCTATGGTGGGGCGATGATGCCCCAGGCTTTACCGGTCCAGCGTCCCGCCTCAGGGCGATCTGTCGTTGCCGCCGAGGAAATGGCACACAGCACCATCCAGGTGTCGCCGGCAGCCGTCTACCCGCGCCGACCGCCGCATTTCGCCAATCTCGATCTGGTGGAGCCTGGCGATCGGTCGGCGCTCGAAGGTCGGTGGCGGGAGACCAATCAGACCTGCCCTCCGATCCTGCTGCACCACCTCGGCTCGGCCACCATCGGTCACCCGGGTGCCGTGTGGCTCAGCGAGACCCAGGTCGTGGCGGAATCGCTGCACAACTTGCAACCGCGGGACCGGGCTGCGCTGGTTGCGGCGGGTCCTCCGGCGCTGGTTTCTGCGGCTCAGGGCCAGATTGCTTGCGCTCCTGCACCCCAGGACGCGGCCTTGCTGCTGGCCCGTGCCGGCTCGATGAACTTCGGCCACTGGTTAGTCGAGCATTTGGGCGCGCTGCTGCTGTTGCGTGACGCTATGCCCGAACTTCGGCCGAAGCTCTTGGTAAACGACCCGCGCGGCCCGGATATGCTCCGTGTTTTTACAGACAGCGCCCGACTCGCGGAGCTCGATCCCGCCGCGCTGCTGTTGATGGCGCGGGCCAAGGGGATTCGAGTGGCGGAGCTTCTCATGCTGAGCCCCGCATCGCAGCATTCTCATATGAAACACCCCGCCGCCCTTGCGGCGCTGGCGCGGCTCGCGCCAGCGCGCCGGGCAAAAGACCTGCTTTTCGTGCGGCGCACCAGCACCGCCAAACGCGTTCTGCACAACCTGGACCTAGTGGAGGCCGCCGCCATCCGACTCGGCTTCCGCAGCATCGTGCCGGGCCGCATGACGCTGGCCGAGCAGATCGAGGCGTTCGCCGGCGCACGTGTGGTAGCAGGGGTCAGCGGTGCGGATCTCACCAACATCGTCTTCATGCCGGAGGGCGGGGAGGTGGTCTGCCTGCTGCCATCGCGCGGACGCGAGTTCTTCTTCTGGGACATCTGCTGCATCCGAGGGCACCGCTACTGGTCGATCTTTGGGCCGCCGACGACAGAGCGTGGGGGCGGCCATGACGACTTCACGGTGGATACCGAACTGGCGGTTCGCGTGATGGCGCAGGCGGTCGGTGCGCCATGACGGAAGGTGGCATCTTCAGGCTGGATGCCGCGTTGCCAGATGGGCGAGACCCGACCCGTTTTTTGATCGGTGCCGTCGAACTGCACGCCTGGGCCGCAGGACAACCAACCATCGTCGTGGCCCCGGGCATGACCGGCCTGGAATCATTGCCAATCGCCGTTCTACAGCCCGTCCGGGACACGCTGCGCTGGGTGGGTGCGCCGGAAGCGGAGGCCCTGCCACTGCCAACAGACTTCCAACCCTTGGCGACCTTAGCACCGGATGAGGAGACCGCTGCCAGCCTCACGGCAAGACTGCCGCCTGGCATTGCGGTGCTGGTTGGCCCGAACCCGCTCCCTGCGCTCCTTGCCCGACTGGCCGAATCGTTGGCTGCCTCGGAAGCGGCCAACCGCCGTGCGTTGGGTCAACTCCCTCCCCAGCTGCACGGCCAATTTAAAGGGTCGGCGCCTTCCCTAACAGCCTCACCGCGTCACCATGCCCCGGACATCGCCGCGGAAATGGCGCCCACGGGTGCCGATTTTCAGGATCTAAAGCTTTACCAGCACAACCTGAGCGCGGATGGCGGCTACCGGCACCTCGACCTTGGCTTGATTGGGCTGGCGTCGGCGTCAGGCATTTGGCGCGAGGCGCGCCTCAAGCTGTTTGACCGTCGTGGCATCATAGGCATGGAATTTCGCAACCTTAGGGGCTGGCCAAAGGTGTTCGACCCTTGGCCAGAGGGTGGCAGCGACCGGTTTGGGCCGTTCTGGCGGCTGGAAAGCCAGGGGGTGCCTGCGGCCCTGGCGTCGCTCAGCTCGTTGCAGAACAGGGCCGTGGTGGCGGCCCTTCTCGAGGTGTTGCCCGCTGCGGCCCGCGAGGGCGCGGCCTTGGCGGAACTGTCGGAGCAGGATCGGGAGGCCTGGGTGGTGCGCGGCACCAACCTCGGCGCGGCCGTTGCCATGGCTCTGCATTCGCCGGCAACAACCGCGGGAACGCCGGCAGTCGGCTGATCAACCGACTTGGCGTCCGGCCGCCGGTTGACAGAACCTCCTGCCTGACCTTGACGCAAACATATACCATGGGGACCATCCGATGCAGGCGGCCGGACTACGGGCCTTGAGCCCTCATCTGCGGCGCCTTGAGGCGGAGGGTATCGCGATCATCCGCGAGACATTCGCCAGCTTCCGCAACCCTGTCCTCCTGTACTCCATCGGCAAGGACAGCAGCGTCGTCCTGCACCTCGCCACGAAGGCCTTCGCTCCCGGCCACCTGCCGCTGCCATTGCTGCACATCGCCACCGGCTGGGATTTCCGGGCAATGCTGGAGTTCCGCGACCGCCGCGCCGCGGAGGCCGGCGCGCGCCTTCTCGTGCATACTAATCCCGAAGGCCTGCGGCTGGGCATCGGCCCCCTCACCCACGGCTCGCAGCTGCACATGAACGTCATGGGGACGGAGGCGCTGAAGCAGGCGCTCGACGCACATGGGTTCGACGCCGCCCTCGGCGGCGCCCGTCGCGACGAGGAGAAGGCGCGGGCAAAGGAGCGCATCTTCTCACATCGCGCACCCGGCCATGTCTGGGACCCGCGCGGCCAGCGGCCCGAGCTTTGGAACCTGTTCAACACGCGCCTCGCGCCCGGCGAGACCATGCGCGTCTTCCCGCTGTCCAATTGGACCGAGTTTGATGTCTGGGACTACATCGCCGCCGAGGGCATCCCCGTGGTGCCGCTGTACTTCGCGGCCGTGCGGCCCATGCTGCGCCGCGGCGGCGCCCTCCTCATGCGGGACGACGATCGCATGGCGCTCGAGCCCGGCGAGAAGGTGGAGATGCTGCGGGTCCGTTTTCGCACCATGGGCGACTGGCCGCTGACCGGCGCACATGAGTCCGAGGCCGAGACGCTGGACCAGGTGCTGGAGGAGTTGCGGTTGTCCCGCGTCTCCGAACGCCACGGCCGCCTGATCGACAACGACCAGGAAGCCTCGATGGAACGCAAGAAGCGCGAGGGCTATTTCTGATGAGCATAGGTGCTCCCCCCGCGCGTGGCCTGCTGCGCGTGCTGACCTGCGGGTCCGTGGACGATGGCAAGTCGACGCTGATCGGCCGCCTGCTGCACGACAGCCAGATGATCATGGACGACACACTGGCCGCCGTCGCGCGCGATAGCCGCAAGCACGGCACGGTGGGCGAAGAGGTCGACCTGGCCTTGCTGGTGGACGGGCTGGAGGCGGAGCGGCAGCAGGGCATCACCATCGATGTCGCCTACCGCTTCTTCACCACGTCCCGGCGCAGCTTCATCGTCGCGGATTGCCCGGGCCACGAGCAGTACACGCGGAACATGGCCACCGGCGCCTCCAACTCTGAGCTGGCGATCATCCTGGTAGATGCACGCAAGGGGCTGCTGACGCAGACGCGCCGGCACGCCGTCATCTGCTCGCTGCTCGGCATCCGGCACGTCGTGCTTGCAGTGAACAAGATCGACCTGGTGGGGTTCGACCAGCAGGTGTTCGACCGCATCGTGGGCGAGTTCGCCAGCTTTGCGTCCTCGCTCGGTTTCCAAGGCCTGGTGCCGATCCCAACCTCCGGCCGCTTCGGCGACAACGTCACCGAATTCTCCGGCAACACGCCCTGGTATCGCGGCACGACCTTGCTGCGCCACCTGGAGACGGCAACGATCGATCAGGAGACGGCGTCCGGCCCCTTCCGGTTCCCGGTGCAGTGGGTGAACCGCCCCGACCAGGATTTCCGTGGCTTCTCCGGCACCGTCGCGGGCGGCAGCATTGCGGTGGGCGAGGATGTGGTGGTCGCCGCCTCCGGTATTCTAAGCCAGGTCGTGCGCATCCTGGGCCCGGCGGGCGACCAACCCTCGGCCGGCAGCGGCGAGGCGGTGACGCTCTGCCTGGCGGATGAGGTCGACGTGGCGCGTGGCGACGTGCTGGCCGGCGCCGCCGATCGTCCCACCGTCGCTGACCAGTTCGCTGCGCATCTGCTGTGGATGGATGAGGAGCCGATGCTCCCGGGGCGGCAATACATGATCCGCCTGGGCCATTCCTGGACCACCGCCTCCGTCACCGCAATCAAACACCGGGTGGATCTGGCCGATCTTGGCCAACAGTCGGCGACGCGGCTTACGATGAACGAGATCGGCGTCTGCAACCTGGCCATGGCACAACGGCTGCCTTTCGACGCCTACGCGCAGAACCGGCTGATGGGTGCCTTCATTCTGGTGGACCGCTTCAGCAACCGGACTGCCGGCTGCGGCATGATTGCCTTCCCGCTGCGACGCGCGACCAATGTGCATCAGGAGCATTTCCTGGTGGACAAGCCCGCGCGGGCCGCGGCGCTGGCGCAGAAGCCCATGGTGCTGTGGTTCACCGGGCTGTCCGGCTCCGGCAAGTCCACCGTCGCCAAGCTGGTCGAGCAGGCGCTGCACCAGGCCGGGCGACACACCTACTCGCTGGACGGCGACAACCTGCGGCACGGGCTGAATCGGGACCTTGGCTTCACCGACCAGGACCGGGTGGAAAACATTCGTCGCGTCGGCGAGGTCAGCCGGCTGTTCGTCGATGCCGGGCTGATGGTGCTGTGCTCCTTCATCTCCCCCTTTCGGGCCGAGCGGCAGATGGTGCGGGAGATGCTGGGCGCGGATGAGTTCATCGAGGTGTTCATGGACACCCCGATCGAGGAGTGTATCCGGCGCGACCCCAAGGGCCTGTACGCACGGGCCCTGCGGGGCGAGATCACGAACTTCACCGGGGTCGACAGCCCCTACGAGGCGCCCGAAAAGCCGGACTTGGTGTTGGACGGCTTTGCGAGTTCGCCGCAGGATCAGGCCAGCCAGGTCCTTGCGCTGATCGAGCGGCGGCTGGCCGATCCCCCGGCACGGTAAAGACAGCCGCTCCGTTTCCCGGCCCCGGACCGGCCAGTCCTTGTCAGTTCACCTTGTGCCAGTCCCGGAACCAGGAGACGAAGCGGGGGATGCCTTCCGCCAGTGTCGTGCGCGGCTCGAAGCCAGCCAGGGAACGGATCGCCGAGATGTCCGCGAAGGTCTCCTCCACATCAGCGACCGGGCGCGGCGTGTCCTGCACCACGGCACGCCGGCCCAGCCCTTCCTCGAGCAGCAGAACCAGCGTCGCCACCTCCTCGGCCCGGTGGTTGCCGATGTTCAGCAGCCTGGCGCGCGCCCCGGCCGCCGGCGGGTGCGGCAGGCAGCCTAGGATGCCCTGGACGATGTCGTCGATGTAGGTGAAGTCGCGCTTCAACCGCCCGCCATCGTACAGCGTGATCGGCGTGCCGGCGACGATGGCCCGGGCGAAGCTGTAATAGGCCATGTCGGGCCGACCCCAGGGGCCGTAGACCGTGAAGAAGCGCAGCCCGGTCTGCGGCAGCCCGTACAGGTGGCTGTAGGCCTGGCCCATCAACTCATCCGCCCGCTTTGTCGCCGCGTAGAGCGAAACGGGAAGGTCCACTGGATCGGTCTCGCGGAAGGGCAGGCTGGTGTTGCCGCCATAGACGGAGGAGGAGGAGGCATAGACGAAATGCCGCAGCGACGGCATGCGGCGCGCCGCCTCCAGCATCACAACATGGCCCATGACGTTGGAGGCGACATAGGCATAAGGGTCGATCATCGAGTAGCGCACGCCGGCCTGGGCGGCGAGGTGGATTACCTCCGTAATCTCGGCATTCGCCTCCGCCAATGCGGCGAAGACCGCCTCGCGGTCGGCCAAGTCCACCTTCACGAAGCGGAAGCCGGGCTGCGGCGTGAGCCGCGCCAGGCGCGCCTCCTTCAATGCCACGTCATAATAGCTGTTGACGTTGTCGAGCCCGATGACCTCGTCGCCGCGCGCCAGCAGCGCGGCCGCGACGAACGAGCCAACGAACCCTGCGACGCCCGTGACCACTATCGTCATTCTGTGCCGATGTTCCAGATTGAGCGGCCATAGCGCGTGCAAACGCCCGGCTCCGTCAAGGCTCGCGCCGGCCGGGAGCGGCCGAAAGGATTTGGCTGTCCGGGATGTGAAGCGGCATGAAGCTGGCGCTCTCGAACATCACGCGCGGCGGCCTCGGCCAAATCCCCTTCCGGCGGAGGAGGATCGCTCGGACTGCGGCCGGACGCCCGATTGCATCGGCGGCGGCGGGATGTACCGGGCAATCTGGCCGCTGACCCACCGGGACACGCGGCCGCGATCAACATAAATGTTTATCCATTTTTTACATATCATTAGACTTTGCTGCGCTGCACCCGTATAGGTTGTGTACACGGGTTCGTGAAGTCCTTACTCGTGTGTGACGACTGCCTCAGTCAGTGGTGAGCCCGGATGGCGACTTGTATCTTTTTGCTGGATTCATACCGGGAAGATGCGACCGGCTTCGCCGCTTACCTCGCGGCGCATGGTCTGGAAGCCGAAATCTGGACCAGCCTCGACCCGCTTCTGCGCGCGGTCGTGCGGGACATGCCGGGTCTGGTCCTCATGCATCGCCGGCTGCAGATCGAGCCCGATCTGGCCCTGCTGCGCCGCCTGCGGGCCGTATCACATGTGCCGGCCATCCTGCGAGCCATGGATGGCGATGACGAGGTCGATCGCGTGCTTGCCCTCGAACTCGGCGCCGATGACTACGTGTCCAGCACGACCAGCACACGCGAAATCCTGGCTCGGGTGCGGACCGTTATACGTCGGGCGCGGGGTGGCATGCCGCTGCTGGAGGAAGGCCCCTCGCGTTGGCAACTCTGCCTGAAGCAGCGCGAGCTTTTCGCACCCGACGGCACCCCGCGCAACCTGACCTCGACCGAGTTCGAACTGCTGCAGATCCTGGCGCGGCAGCAGGGCCAGCCGGTACAGCGCAACGCGCTGTCGCTCGCGGTGCTGCGACGTCCCTACCATCCGGAGGACCGGGCGCTCGACAACTTGGTGCTGCGGCTGCGCCGGAAGCTTGGCGACGAGGCGGCGGCGGCGAGGCTGATCAAGTCGGTCCGCGGCATCGGCTACGTGTTCATCGGTTTCGACCCGGTCCCGAGCCCGGCCCGCAGCGGCCACGCAGCGGAATTTGCGGAGTTCCCTACGCGGGCGGCGCAGCCGTGTTGAAAATAGTCTCTACAACCTATGCGGGTGTTCCTTTGCAGCCCTACAACGCGAGCAGCGGATGCGAGTGCGACCGCGACGCCGCTTCTTAGCAGGACAAGGACCCCGCCATGGCCGATTTCGCCTCCATTCCTGGTGCCTGGTATGGCACCCAGCAGGCTGACGTCATTGACGCAGATGCAAGTTTCCCCGGCGTGCTGGACAACATGCTGGTCACCTTCGGCGGCGACGACTACGTCGATGCAGGCCGCGGCCATGACTTCGTGCTGGCCGGCAACGGCGACGACACGGTGCTTGGCGGGTCGGGTGACGATGTGCTGTTCGGCGAGAACGGCCGCGACCGCCTGGATGGCGGCACCGGCAACGACGTCGTCGACGGCGGTAAGGGCGATGACCTGCTGATCGGCGGCGAAGGCCGCGACACGCTGTTCGGCGGCGAGGGCCGCGACACCATCGATGCCGGCACCGGTGACGACCTGGCCTATGGTGGCAAGGGCGACGACCTGATCAACGGCGGCACGGGCAATGACCGCCTTTATGGCGACGAGGGCGACGACACCCTGTTCGGCGGCTCCGGCGACGACTGGCTCGATGGCGGCAAGGGCGACGACATGCTGGTGGGCGCCAGCGGCCGCGACACGCTGTCCGGCGGCGCGGGCGACGACACGCTGGTCGGCGGCAGCGATGCCGATACCTTCTACTTCGAATCGAAGTTCGGCGGCGACGTCATCCTCGATTTCCGTCCGGGCGAGGATACGCTGGCGATCAAGTCCGGCATCAACGGCCTGAACATCGACAGCGCCAGCGATCTCGCCTCGCACGTCAAGGCAGGTGCGATGGGTGCGGTCATCTCGCTGGGCGGCGACAGCATCACGCTGGTCGGCGTCTCGCGCGACGACCTGCTCGGCAACCTCGCCGACTACGTGAAGATCGTCTGAGGCGGCGCGGGAGGCAGCATGGCGCAACACGCCGTCCTGGCGGCGGATCACGGGGATCAGCTTTCCTCGCCGCCGCTGCGCCTTCCGCAAGACCCGCGTGCCGCCTGGATGCTGGGCGGCCTGCTCGTCGTCGAAAGCCCGGAGGCCACGCCCTCGGCGTCCGGGCCGCTGGAACTGTTCGTGGGCGGCCTCCGCGTGATGCCGTCCGTGGTCAAGCTGGACCTCGCCGAGAGCCAGATGATCCTGGCCTTCGCAACGGCCGCCTGCGCGGACGGCGCTGCAATCGAGTGGCGTTGCGGCCCGACCTCTACCAGGCAGGCCATACTCGGCGCGCCAGGTGGTCTGTCCACGCTGCTGCGGGATCGTCCGGACGTGGCGGCGCTGGCGTTGCTGCGCCGGTTGCTGGCGGTGGCGCCAGCCTTCCGGGCCCATACCGATCCGCGCTTCGCCGTGCCGTGCCATGATCTGGCGGCCGCGCTGTCCGAAGGCCGGCCGCCGGCCCGCGCCCTGGCGGGCGGTGCGGCCGGCGATGCCGTCTCTGTCTGGCGCCTGCCGGAGGGCACCGCCGCGGGAAGCTGGCGCCTGCTGGAGCCGGGCGCCCCACTGCGCCTGTTGGACGCACCGACGCCAGGCCAGCCCCTGATCCTGCTGAACGGCCTGCCCGGTCCGGACGCCGTGCTGATCCCGCCTGAGGGCCTGCCCATCCGATTTGCCGCGCCGCCGGCCAACCTGCCCGGCCTGCTGGCACTGGCCCGGCAGGGTGGTGCGCCACGGCGCGCGCTGCTCGACCTGCTGGCGACGCGCCCCGCCTACGCCGCGCTGCTGCGCGACCTGCAATTGCTGGCGCCCCTGCGCAGCACCCGTTCGGAGAGCCCCGCCCTGCCGGTGAGCGTGGCGTTGGAACTCGCGCTGCCGGATGGTGAGGGCGGTCTCTTCCTGCGCGGCTGGCTGCGCGACCCGCTCGGTCTGGTGCGCGAGATCCGGCTGCGCGGCCCAGGCGGCGCCGTGCGCGTGCCGCCGGAGGCGCTGCACCGTCTGCCGCGACCGGATTTGGCGGAGCGGCTGCGCCGGGCGCCGCAGGGCGATGGCGGGCCGCGCCCGGGCTTCGTGGCGCATCTGCCGGAGGCCGGCCTGGCGCCGGGCCTCGTGCAGGTGACGATGGAGCTTCTGCTCGGCTCCGGCCAGCGCCTGGCCCTTACGGCGCCGCCCGGCCTGCTGGCGCCGGAGGTGGCACGCGACTTGGTGCTGGCGGCCGTCGATCCGACCTGCGCCACGCCAGCCCTGGTCGGGGCATGCATCGCGCCCGCAGTGGCCCGGCTGCAGCGCGCCGCCATGGCGGCGGGGACCGGCCCCGAGCGGATCGAACTGGGCCGGCCCGCGCCCAAGCGGCCAGTGGCCAGCCTCGTCATCCCGCTCTGGCGCAACCTCGGCTTCCTGCGTGCCCAGATGGCCGCCTTTGCGCGCGATGCCGGCTTCCGCGGCGCCAACGCGCCATTGCTGGTCTATGTCCTCGACAGCCCGGACCAGCGCGAGGCGGCGACGGCGCTGCTGCGCGGTCTCGCGCTGCTGCACGACCTGCCGGTGACGCTGCTGCTGCATGATCGCAACCGCGGCTACGCGAGCGCCTGCAACAGCGGCGCCGCGGTGGCCACAGCGCCGCTGCTGGCCTTCCTCAACTCCGACGTTGTGCCGCAGGCGCCGGGTTGGCTAGAGGCACTGCGCCGTCGCCTGTCCGGCCATCCGCGCCTTGCTGCGGTGGGCCCGAAGCTGGTCTACCCCGATGGCGCCATTCAGCATGCCGGGCTGTTCTTCGCGCCGACCGGCGAGGGCGGCTGGGGCACCAACCACTACTTCAAGGGCTGGCCCGCCCGCCACCCGCCGGCCTGCCGCGCCAGGCAGGTGCCCGCCGTCACCGGCGCCGCGCTGGTGGTCCGCCGCGCCGCCTTTGAGGCGGTAAGCGGCTTCTGCACCGACTACGTGCTCGGCGATTTCGAGGATAGCGACCTCTGCCTAAAGCTTCGCGCCGCCGGCCATGGGATCGGCTACGAGCCGGCGGCCGAGTTGGTGCACCATGAGCGCCAGTCCATCGCCCTGCATCCCGGCCACGCCGGCACGCTCGCCGCCGCCTGCAACCGGCACCTGCACGATGCGCGCTGGGGGCCGGCCATCGCCGCGCTCATGCGCCGCCACCCACATCCGGTGGACTGACCGGCCATGCGCGCGCTGTTCCTCGCCCATGGCCACCCGGCGTTGCAACCTGGCGGGACGGAGCTGCTGGCGCGCGGCCTGTTCCGCACGCTGCGGGACGCGCATGGCGTGCAGGGCCTGCTGCTGGCCGCAGCCGAGCCGGCGCAGCGCGCGCCGCTGCCGGGCACGCTGCTGCAACCGGTCGGCGGCGCCGCGCCGGATGACGAGCTGCTGGTTTCGCTCACCGGCTTCGACCGATTCCATCTGGCGCAGCCCGATTTGCTCGGCCTGCTGGCGACGCTGGGCCCGATCCTCGCGCGGCTGCGGCCGGAGGTGATCCACCTGCACCACCCGCTGCAATGGGGGGTGGAGACGCTGGACCTGCTGCGGCGCCTGGCGCCGGCGGCGGCCCTGGTCGTCACGCTGCACGACTACTTCGCGCTCTGCCCGCGGGAAGGCCAGCTTCTAACGGCCGAGGGCGCGACATGCCACGGCGCCACGCCGGATGGCTGCCGGCGCTGCCTGCCCGGGCGCAGCGCCTCCGACATCGCGCTGCGCCGCGCGCATCTGCGGGGCGCGCTGCAGCAGGCCGACATGCTGGTGGCGCCGAGCGAGTTCCTGCGCGAGCGCTTCATCGCCGATGGCTGGGACCCCACACGCCTCGCGCTGATCCGCAACGGCGTGCCGGCCGGCCCCGCCGCACCGCACCGCGAGGCCAGCCGGCGCGACCGCTTTACCGTGCTCGGCCAGGCCGGGCGCTTCAAGGGGACGCTGGTCGCGCTGGAGGCCTCGACGCGTCTCTCGGCCCAGGGCATCGCGCATGGGCTGGCGCTGCACGGACCGGTGCCGCCCTCCCCTTCCCCGTTCCGCGCCGAGTTCGACGCGGCCCTGGCCGCCGCGCCCGAGGTCCGCCACCACGGCGCCTATGCCGCGGCGGACCTGCCGGCGCGCATTGCCGGGGCCGACTGGGTGTTGATGCCCTCCATCTGGTGGGAGAATGCGCCACTCGTCCTGCTGGAGGCCTTCCGGCACCGCCGCCCGGTGATCTGCACCGGGATCGGCGGCATGGCGGAACTGGTGGAGCACGGCGTCACCGGCCTGCACGCCCCGCGGGCCGACCCCGCCGGATGGGCCGCCACGATGGCCGAAGCGATCGCGCAGCCGGGCCTCTGGCGGCGCCTCGTCGCCTGCCTGGCCGAGCCGCGCGGCCTGGAGGCTGTCGCGCAGGAACACCTGGTTCTCTACCGCGGCCTGCTCGCCGCCCGCCCAGCGGCGCGCCGTGCCGCCCATGCCTGACAGCGACCGAATGCAGGAGACTGCCTTGTCCGCCACCCTCGAACCCACCGACCGGCCCAAGGGTACGGGCCCGCAAGGTGCCATCCAGGGCGCCGTCGACAATGTCGGCGCCGAGAAGATCTACGGCTGGGCCTGGCATCCGGACCATCCCGGCGAACGGTTGCGCATCGAGGCGCGGCTGCGCGACCAGGTGGCCGCCTGCGTGCGCGCCGATTTCGCCCGCACCGACCTGCCGCAGGCCGGCATTGGCGACGGCAACCATGCCTTCGAGCTGCGCCTGACGCCCGAATGCCTCGCCCGCCGGTCCGAACTTGCGATCGTCGCGATTGCCGAGGATGGCAGCGAGGCGAAGCTGCCCTTCCGCATCCGCCGCACCCCCGCCATCGCCGCCGCCGAGGCGCGCCGCGACGTGGAGACGCTGGCGGCCGGCCAGCGCGAGCTGCGCGAGGAAATGCGCGCCGCCATCGCCAGCCTGTCGCGCGGCGTGCGCGCCACGGATGGCGGCGCGGCGGCGATGCAGGTCGCCAACGTGCAGGCCCGGCTCGAGGACCGCCTGGGCACGCTCGAGATCTGGCTCACGCGGCTGGACCAGCGCCTGGCGTCGCTGGCCGAGGCCCAGGCCGCGGTGGCGCCGCGGCGGCGGCTGGATGCCTGGCAGGTCGTGCTCGGCGTGGTGCTGGCACTGGCCGGTGGCTCCGGCTTCGCGGTCGCCATGTTGATCCTGGGCCGGGGCTGATGCCGGCACCCCTGGCGCCGCTGGACCAGGCACGCGCCGAGATGGCGGCGGCGTTGCGGCTGGCCCTGCCACTGGGCTTCGCCGTCACCGCCGGCGGCTACCTGCTGCTGCTGCTCAAGATGCAGGTCTTCACCCTGGTGCTGCCGACCGGCAGCCTGGAGACGCTGGCCGGCATCGCCTGCGGCTATGTGCTGGGCGCGGCGCTGCTGGCGGCGCTGGATCATGCCCGCGACATGCTGCTGGTGACGCTGGGCAATCGCTTGGCGCGCGCATTGGCGCCACCTGCGCTGCGCGCGGCGGCAGCCCCTGGTGCTGGTGCCACCCCGGCGGCGCTGGCGACGCAGGCGCTGGGCGATGTGGCAGAGCTTCGGCGCGCCGTCGGCGGCACGCTCGCGGCCGGGGCGCTGGATGCGCTGATGGTGCCGGTGCTGCTGCTCGGGCTGCTGTTCCTCGACTACCGGCTGGCACTGTTCGGCCTGGCCTGCGGCCTGGCGGCAGCGCTGCTCGGCTGGATCGGCGAACGCCGCACGAAGGCGGCGCTGGCCGATGCCAATGACGCCGCGGCCGAGACCTCCGCCATGGTCGCGGATGCGATGCGCTGCGCGGAGCCGGTGGCCGCGATGGGCCTGCTGCCGGCGGTGCAGCGCCGCTGGCTGGACCGCATGGCCGGCGGCGCGGCGCGGCTGCGACAGGCCCAGGCGGCATCCCGCACGGCCACGGCGCTGGCGGGGCTGGTGCAGATCCTGGGCAGCGGCGGCGCGCTCATGCTGGGCGCGGCGCTGGTGCTTGGCGGCGCGGAGATCGGCATCGGGCTGCTGCTCGCCATGCTGGTCATGCCGCGGATCACCGGGCCCTTCGCGACGCTGGCCACCTCCCTGGTCGACCTCGCCGCGGCGCGGGCGGCCTGGGCGCGGCTGGCCGCGCTGCTCGCCCGCCCCCCTGCCCTGGCCGCGCAACGCGCCTTCCCCTGCCCGGAGGGGCGGCTCGTGCTGGAGCGTATGACCGTGATGGTGCCGAAGCAGCCGCGGCCGCTGCTTCGGGAGGTTTCGCTGGTGGCGGCGCCAGGCGACCTGGTCGCCATCGCCGGCGCGGTAGGCTCCGGCAAGTCGACGTTGCTGCGGCTGATCGCCGGCGCCGGGCGCCCGGCCGCCGGCGCCGCCTTTCTGGATGGCCACGCCACCTGGCAGTGGGACCGGGAGGACATCGCGCGCCACCTCGGCATGCTGCCGCAGGAGCCGGTGCTGTCCGAGGGCACCGTCGCCGAGGCGATCGCACGGCTCGGGGCGCCGGACATGCGGGCGGTGATCCGGGCGGCGCGGCTGGCCGGGGCGGAACGCACGGTGGCGAGGCTGGCGCATGGCTACGCCACCCGCATCGGGCCGGACACCCGGCTGTCGCTCGGCGAGCGGCAGCGGCTGGCGCTGGCGCGGGCGGTCTATGGCGACCCGCGCGTGGTGCTGCTGGATGAGCCGACCGCCTGGCTGGATGCGGCGGGCGAGGCGCAGGTGCTGGAACTACTGGCGGCGCTGAAGGCGCGCGGCGCGACGGTGCTGTTCACCTCGCACCGCCCGGCCCTGCTGCGCGCCGCCGACCGGCTGCTGGTGCTGCGCAGCGGCGTGCTGGCTCCGGCGGGGCGGCCGCAGCGGCTGCTGGCCGGTCCGCGCAAGGCCGCGCCAGCGGCGGGCCGCATCGCGGCACCGGTTGCCCCCGCCCTGGCCGCTGTCGCGGCCACCAAAGACAAGGTCGCCGCATGAACGCCGCCATACGGCTCTCGGGCCTCGGGCTGCTCGCTGTCTCGCTGTCGCTTGGCGTGCAGGCGGTGCTGCTGGCGGCGCCGCTGCTGACCATGCATGTCTATGACGGCGTCCTGTCCTCCCGCAGCATCGACACGCTGATGGCGCTGGCCATTGCCTATGTCGTCGCCGTTGCGCTGGGCGGGCTGCTGCGCGCGCTGCGCGCGGCGCTGCTTTCGGCCATGGCGGAACGGCTGGCGCGGCGGATGCAGTTCCAGACCATCGGCGCGGCGCTGCGGCGCGCGCTGCTGGGCGACCGCACCGCCGGGCTGCTCGCCCTGTCCGATGCGGCGGAGGTGCGCCGGATGCTGGGTGGCACCACGCTGTCCGACGCGCTCGACCTGGTGGCGCTGCCGGTGGCGCTGTTCATGCTGTTCCTGCTGCATCCGCTGTATGGCTGGACCGCACTGGCGGGCTGCCTGCTGCTCGGCCTGCTTGGCGCGTTGGCGGACCGCACGACGCGGGACGGCGTGCGCCGCGCCGGGGCGATGCAGGCGCGCTGCACGGCGGACCTGGCGGGACGGCTGCGGCAGTCGGAGTTGCTCGACTGCCTCGGGATGCTGCCGGCGGTGCTGCGCCGCTGGCAGCCCGACTACCTGGCGATGCTGGAGGCGCAGGACGCCGCTCAGCGCCGTGCGCGGGCGTTGCAGGGCCTGTCCGGTTTTACCACGCAGATGCTGCTGCTGGCCATGGCCTGCGCCGGCGGCTTCCTGGTGACGCGCAACCTCGCCTCCCCGGGCAGTATCCTGGCTGCCTCGCTGCTGGCGGGCATGGCCTCGGCGCCCGGTGCGCGGCTGGTGGCGGCGTGGCGCGACTGGGCCTTCGGCCTCGTCGCATTCGGCCGGCTGCGGCGGACGATCGCGGAGGACCAGCTGGCCGTGCGTTCGGCACAGGCGGGTGCCCTTGTGGCATCGCCGGGTCTGGTGATCGAGGGCCTGACTCTGGATCTGCCAGGCACCGGGCGGGTTCTGGTGCGGGACCTCGCCCTGGAGGTAAAGCCCGGCCAGATGCTGCTGGTGTCGGGGCCGAACGGCGCCGGCAAGACCAGCCTGCTACGCGCAATCCTCGGCCTCGCCGCCCCTGCCGACGGGTGCGTGCTGCTGGATGGACAGGACACCGCGGGCACGCCGCGCCGGGAGATCGGGCCGCGGATCGGCTACCTGCCGCAGGGCGCGCTGCTGCTGGAGGGCAGCGTGCTGGAGAACATCGCCCGCCTCGGCCCGGCGCCTGCGGCAGCCGCCATCGCCGCCGCACGGGAAGCCGGCGCGCATGAGGCGATCGGGCGGCTGCCGGAGGGCTATGCCTCTGGCGCCGGACCCTCGTCCGGGCTGTCGGGCGGCCAGCGGCAGGGCGTGGCGATGGCGCGGGCGGTGTTCGGCGCGCCCTCCCTGCTGGTGCTCGACGAGCCAGAGGCCGGGCTCGATGCCACCGGCATCGAGGGGCTGCTGGCGGCCGTGGCGGCCGCCAAGGCGCGCGGCGCCGTGGTGGTGCTGGTGACACACCAGCCCGGCCCCTGGGTCGCCCTGGTGGATCTGCGGCTGCGGCTGGAGGGCGCTGCGGGCGCCTGGGACTTGGTGGGGAACTGACCACATGAGCGTAACCGTATTCGATGCCGCAATCCCCGAGGCGGAGCTGGAGGCGGCGATGCCCGCACCTTCCCTGCGTCGCATCGCGCTGGCCTCCACCGTCTGCCTCGTGGTGGGCCTCGGCGGGCTGCTGGGCTGGGCGGCGGTGACGCCGATCGAGAGTGCCGTGCTGGCCAACGGGATGCTGGTCGCGGAGGGTCGCCGCAAGACCATCCAGCTGCTGGAGCCCGGCCTGCTGCGCGAGTTGCTGGTGCGGGAGGGCGAAGCGGTGGCCGCCGGGCAGCCGCTGCTGCGGCTGGACGTCACGCAGGCGGATGCGCAGGCCAACCAGGCCCGCACGCAGCGCTGGGCGGCGGCCGCCCGCTTGGCCCGGCTGCGCGCGGAGCAGCGCGACGCGCGGGAGATGACGATCGCCGAGGCCCTGCGCAGCGCAGCCAGCGAGCCCATGGTCGTGGCCCTGCTGGAGGATGAGCGACGCCTGTTCGAGGCCCGGTGGATGGCGCTGGACGGCATGCTGGCAGTGCAGGACGCCAAGGCAGCGCAGATGCAGGAACAGATCGCCGCCGCGCAGGCCCAGCGCGCCGCCTTCGCCGCCCGCCTGCGCGCAACGCGGGAGGAGCTGGCCGGGGTAAACCAGCTGCTTGCCCGCGGCTTCGCGACGCGGACGCGCAAGCTGGAACTGCAGCGCGACGAGGCGGAGTTTCTCGGCAGCCTTGGCCAGTTCGCGGCGCAGGAAGCGCAGGCGCGGCAGGCCATGACCCAGGCGGCGCTGGAGAAGGGCACGCTGCTGCTGAACCGCCATTCCGAGATCTCGCGCGACCTGCAGGAGACTCAGGCGCAGCTTTCGGACGCGACGGAGCGGCTGCGCAGCGCGGAGGACTTGCTGTCGCGCCGCGAGGTGCTCTCGCCCGAGGATGGCGTGGTGACGGATATCCGCCACGTCACGCCCGGCAGCAGCATCGGCGCCGGGCAGCCGGTGCTGGACCTGGTGCCGCGTGACGACCGCCTGGTGGTGGAGACGCATGTGGCGCTGAACGACATCGAGCAGGTGCAGACCGGCAGCCGTGCCAATATCCGCCTGACTGCGTTCCGCCAGCGCGAGACGCCGCTGATCCCTGGCCACATCATCTACGTCTCCGCTGACCGCCAGCAGGACCAGCGCGGGCAGAGCTTCTTTGTGGTGCGCGTGGAGCTGGATGCGCAGGCCTTAGCGGCGGCCGGCAACCTGTCCATCGCCGCCGGCATGCCGGCCGAGGCCTTCATCCTGGGCGAGCGGCGCACGGCGCTGGACTATCTGCTGCGCCCGGTGCGCGACAGCCTGCGCCGTTCGCTGCGCGACTGAGGACGCCGCCTGCAAATAGTTGCCAGCGTAACGGCCCTGTTTCGACGCGGGCCTCGGCCGCGCCTGCGACTTTTCGAGCGACGCACGGACAAAATGCGACTGTCACGGGCGCGTGAGGCCAGCCATGGTGCGTCGCACAACCTATGCGTGTGTCGCAGACCGAACGCTCGCTGCGGCCGGGCAAGGAAAGGAGTCTGGCATGACCCGGATGATGCTGAAGGATGGGCCGCCCCGGCAGCGCAACCGCCCAGAGGCGCGCAAGCTGCGGGTGCTGGTCCTGTCGCACATGCACCCGGCGGTATCCCGCGGCGGCGCGGAGATTGCCGCCTACCAGATGCACAAGGCGCTCGGCGCGCGGCCGGGCGTCCATTCCACCTTCCTTGCGGCCTCCGGCGGCAAGGTCCAGGAACGCCTCGGCGCGCGCTTCGTACAGCCCTTCGGGCCCGATGAATGGGTCTATGCCGGCGCCGGCTTCGACCACTGGATCCACGCCAACCCGGACCCGGAATTTCCGCCCGAATTCACGGCCCTGCTGCGCGACCTGGCACCGGATGTCGTGCATCTGCACCACTACACGAATTTCGGCGTCGAGGCGCTGCTGCACATCCGGCGCGCGCTGCCGCAGGCGGCGATCGTGGTGACGCTCCATGAATATCTCGCCCTGTGCAACCACTTCGGCCAGATGGTGAAGCGGCCCTCGCTCGGCCTGTGTGAGAAAGCCTCCCCGCGCGACTGCGCGCGCTGCTTTCCGGAACGCAGCGAGCAGGACTTCTTCCTGCGCGAGATGTACCTGAAGCGCTTCCTGCACCTGGCCGACCACTTCATCTCGCCGAGCCGCTTCCTCGCACAGCGCTACATCGGCTGGGGCATCGATTCGCGCCGGGTCTCCGTCATCGAGAACGGCATGCCGGAACACGACCTGCCGCCGGCGGAGCCGCCGCGGCCGGATCCGGAGGATGGCCTGGTGCTCGGCTTCTTCGGCCAGATCTCGCGGCTGAAGGGCATCGACGTGCTGCTCGACGCCGCCGCGCTGCTGGAGAAGCAGGAGGTGACCGGGCTGCGAATCGACATCCACGGCGACTACACCGGCCAGCCGCCAGCCTTCCGTGCGCTGTTCGAGGCGCGGCTGGATAAGCTGCCGGGCAATGTCCGCTTCTGCGGGCCCTATGAAAACCGGCGCGTGCACCAGCTCATGCGCTCGGTCCAGGCGGTGATCGTGCCTTCCATCTGGTGGGAGAACTCGCCACTGGTGATCCAGGAGGCGCTGCTGAACCGCCGCCCGGTCATCACCTCCGACATCGGCGGCATGGCCGAGAAGGTGCGGGACGGACTGGATGGCTTCCACTTCCAGGCCGGCAGTCCCTGGTCGCTCGGCAGCCTGCTGCGCGGCCTGGTGGCGCGGCCGGAAAGGCTCGCCGCGCTGCAATCCAGCCTCGCCGTGCCGCCCAGCGTGCAGGACACCGCCGCGGCGACCCTGAAGCTCTACCGCCGCCTGCTGGCGGCGCGCCACGAAACCTCCCCCCAGCCCAAGGAATTCGCAGCGTGACCATCCGCGGATCGATCGACCACATCAGCCACCAGGGCGCCAGCGGCTGGGCCTTCGACGGGCGCGCCGAGCAGCCCCTGGTGGTCCAGGCTCTGTATGACGGCCGTATCATCGGCGAGGCGACGGCCGAACAGCACCGGCACGACCTGGCGGAGGCCGGCTTCGGCAACGGCACCTGCGGCTTCGCCATAAATTTCTATGAAGCCGTTGACCCGGCGCTGCTGCCCTTCATCTCCATCCGCCCAGCCGGCGGCGATGTCGAACTGCCGCGCTATGCCGCCACCGGTTTCGCCGACTATTTCCGCAACCTGCACGCACGCCATCCTGGCGCCGGCCGCAGCCGCAGCGTGTTCGGCGGGCTGTGGACCGACCGCACGGATTCACGCCAGTTGCTGGCCGGACGCATCGCCGCCGGCACCACGCCGGCCGACATGGCGACGCCGCTGGGCAGCCTGATCGCCGAGGGCTTCGTGGTGTTGCGCGACGCGCTGGCGCCGGCCGGGCTGCGCGAGGCGGAACAGGCCATGGTGGCGCGCTGCGCCACCGGTCAGCCCATCGGAGCCGAGGGCGAGACCCGGCATGCCTTGCCTGCCCTGGCGGAGCTGCTGTTCCGGGAGGTCGCGCTGCGCCCGATGCGCGCGGCCCTCGACGACCAGCCGATGTGCACGCGCATCGTGCCGCAGCGCGACATCGAGGCGGGCTTCCTGCAGGCCAGCACGGCGGAAGCCCTGCCCTCTCCGGCGGAGTGCCTGCTGCTGGTGGCGGCGACCGGCGGCAGTGTCACGCTGGACGTGGTGCGTGGCAGCCATGCGCTTCCGGAGTTCACGACCGAGGGACGAAGCCGCTGGCTGACGGCCTCGCCCGACGCCACCGGCCTGCTCGCCGTCGCGCATGGCCTTTCGGTTGACCAGGTGGAGCTCTCGCCGACCGACCTCGCCATCATCGGACCGGGAACGCTGCACCGGCTGCGCATGGAACAAGGCGCAACCGGTCTGCGCGCCTGGGTGCTGCCGCGGCGCGTGACGCCGGCGCGCTTCCTGGCGGGCAAGTCCGGCACCTTCACCCTGCGCCACGCCACCGGCGCGATGCTGGCGGCCTGAGCCCGTGCAGACCGCAACCCTTGAGCCGCGGGGGGCCTCCCTTGCCCCGGTGGCGGATGGCTACATCGACTATTATGGCCATGCCGCGGCCGCCGGTGGCTGGCTGTTCTGCGGCTGGTCGCGGGAACGCTGGCCGGAGCCGCTGCGCGCCGGCGCCGTTATCGCGCATTTCGAGCGCGGGCGGGTGGTGGCGGAAACGCTGGTCGCCTGGCACGACCGGCCGGATCTCGGCCGGCAGGGCATCGGCGTGATGGTCTTCGCCCGCGCGCCCGAACGGCGGCTCGGCGAATTCCTCGGGCTCGAAGTTACGCTGGAACCCGGCGCGGCACCGTTGCGCCTGCAGGCGGTGAAGCCGCTAGTGCATCTGCGGGAGCCGGACCTGCTCGGCCGCACGCGTCCGATGCTGCTGCGCTCCGTCGGTGCGGAGCGGCCGCGGATCGCGGGGCTGCTGTCCCGCCGTCCCTTCACGGGGGCGGACACGCTGAGTGACCTGTCGGCGCCGGTGCAGTTCGAGGTGGATGAGACGATTCTGTCGCCGCCGGACGGGCTGCTGCTGCTGGGCTGGTGCACTGATCCCGGCAGCGCAGTGGCCGCAATCCGCATCCGCCGCGGCGGCGCGACCTCCGCCCCCATTGCCGAACGCTGGCTGCGCACCCGGCGCGGCGACGTGTTTGAGGCGATCGGGGCCAAGCTCGGCCTGGCCGACGACCGCTGCGGCTTCCTCGCCTATGCGCCCGGCTGCGTCGGCGAGATCGGTCCCCTCTATGCCGAGATCGAGCTGAGGAACGGCGAGGTCGGCTACAAGCGCCTGCCGCTGCCGGCGCGCATCGGTAGCAGCGCCATCCGCCGCGTCCTGGGCAGCGTGGAGCTGGCGCCGGACGAGATCGAAGGTGCCTTCGACCGGGTCCTCGGCCCGGCGCTGGCTCCGATCAACACGGCGCGCCTGGCGCGGCCGCGACCATGCTCCGAAGTGGCGTTCGGTGCGCAGCCGGCGCAGCCCGTGGGGTCCGTCATCGTGCCGCTGTATGGCCGGATGGATTTCCTGTTGTACCAGCTCGCCCTGTTCAGCGCCGATCCAGGCTTCGCGCGGCATGAGCTGATCTATGTGCTGGACGAGCCGGCACGGCGGCGGGAATTGCTGGACCTCGCCCATTCCGCGCATCGCCGCTTCGGCGTGCCCTTCCGCGTGCTGCTGCTGGAGGAGAATCTCGGCTTCGCGCCGGCGAACAATGTCGGCCTGTCGAGAGCGCGGGGTGACTTCGTCTGCTATCTGAACTCCGACGTGATGCCGGAGGCGCCGGGCTGGCTCGACCGCATGGTGGCGGATCTCGAGGCCGATGACGGCCTCGGCATGCTGGGCGCGCTGCTGCTGTTCGAGGACGGCACGGTGCAGCACCAGGGCCTGACCTTCGAGCGGCTGCCGCAGCTTGCCGGCTGGCCCTTCCCCATGCATCCCGGCAAGGGCCGGCTGCATCGGCCGCCCGCTGATCCCGTGCAGGAGGTGGAGGCGGTGACAGGTGCCTGCATGGTGCTGCGGGCGGAGTTGGCGCGCGAACTCGGCGGCTTCGACGAGGCCTTCGCGATCGGCGACTTCGAGGACAGCGACATGTGCCTGAAGATCCGTGCCACGGGCCTGCGCCTGGCGGTGGACCACCGCGCGCGGCTGTTTCATCTCGAACGCCAGTCGCAGGTCACGCCGGACCGCATGTGGCGCTTCAACGTCACCCTGCTCAACGCCTGGACGCATACGCGGCGCTGGTTCGCCGATGCGACGAAGGAATCCTCAACATGAAGGTCGCCTATCTCGCCGAGAATTTCGGCCGCGTGGAGCGTGCCTGGTCCAAGGGCGGCGACGGCCTGATGCACCATACCGGGCACAATGTCGGCAACATGGCGTTCTGGTACGCCGCCCGCATGCTGATCGACGCCGAATGCCACCTGGTCGGCCGCAACACCCGCGCACGGGACGTGCCGGACGATGTCCGCGCCTTCGTCATTCCCGCCGCCAATTTCCTGAACAAGGGCGCCGATCTCGGCCAGCTTGCGGAGCTGGTGCGGGAGCTGGACCGGCCCTGCCTGGTGCTCGGTCTCGGTGCGCAGGCGGAAAAGACGGAGGAACCGCCGGTGCTGCAGCCTGGCACGGTGTCCTTCCTGCGGGAGGTGGCGAAGCGCACGCCCTCCATCGGCATCCGCGGCGCCTTCACCCAGCATCTGTGCGGCACGCATGGCGTCGACAACACCACGATCCTCGGCTGCCCCTCCATCCTCATCAACCCGGCACGCGACCTGGGCCAGCGCCTGCAGCGCAAGATCGACGCGCTGACGGACGAGGGCCCTTTCGTGGTGCACGCCGCCTGCATCAAGAGCGTGGTGCAGGGGGTGGAGCGGGAACTGATCCGTCTCGCCCAGCTCAACACGGGTTCCGCCTACGTGGTGCAGCGGCCGGTGGAGCTGATCAAGGCCGTGTATGGCGAGACGCTGACCGAGGCGGAGACCGCGGTGCTCAGCCATGCCGCGCGATTCTTCGGCTTCGGCACGCATGTCGGCCGCCTGGTGGATTTCCTGCGCAACACGCTGCTGGTGCCGGATTCGATCGATGGCTGGGTGCATGGGCTGCGACGTTTCCGCGCCGGCGTGAACACGCGCATCCATGGCACGCTGATGGGCACGGCGGCCGAGCTTCCCAGCGTCTGCGTCTGGCACGACACGCGCACGCAGGAGCTGACCAAGGAGATGCGGCTGCCCAACCTTTCCGTGCGCGCCTTCACCGACAACCGGTACTCGGTGCGCGACATGTTCGCTGCCGCCGCCTTCGATGCCGAAGCCTTCGATGCGCGGCGGATGGAACTGGCGCGCATGAATGCGGAGATGATCGGGCAGGCCGGGCTGGCGGCGTCGACACACCTCCGCGCCTTCCTCGACGCCTGACTCCGGCACGCCAGGGAAACACGGAAATGACCAAGCCGATCGCCATAATGGGCACGCCGGGGCGCGTGCCCGCCGCCTTCCGCCGCGATACCGCCGGTGCCTTCGCCGAGGTCGGCCACAACACCGGCAACCTCGCCTTCCAGCATGCGGTCTGGACGCTGCTGGATGAGGAAAAGGTCTCCATCAGCTTCGACTTCAAGCCGGATGAGGTGCGGGAGACGGCGCGGCTGATCTGCGTGCCGGCCGCGAACTTCCTGTATGCCGGCTTCGACCTGGGCGGGCTGGCCGACCGGCTGGAGGCGACCGGGCTGCCGCTGATGGTCCTCGGCCTGGGCGCCCAAGCGATGCGCGACATCGCGGAGGTGAAGCTGCAGCCGGGGACGGAACGGCTGCTGCGCCTGTTCGCCGAACGCTGCGCCTGCATCGCCGTGCGCGGCCGGCACACCGGCGCGGTACTGGAACGCTACGGCGTGAAGAATTTCGAGGTGCTCGGTTGCCCCTCAAACTTCATCAACCCGGACCCGCGGATGGGCGCCGGCATCCTGGAACGCTGGCGCGATGGCAGCCGCGACCGGATGGGCTTCGCGCCGACCTTCTACAGCTACAATGCAAGCTTCGAGGGTGCGCTGCATGCCGCGCTGGGGCCGGCGCTGGTGGAGATCGTGGCGCAGGATCCCCTGCCCGCCGTGGCGCTGGCGCGCGGGGACCGCACGGAAGCCGTGGCGCAGTGGCTGGAATCGAAGGCTGGCTACCTTTCGGCCCTGCCGGAGCAGGAACGCCGGCGCGCCGTCGGCGTGCTGCGCGCCTATTTCTCCGCCGAGGCCTGGATGGAGAGCTACCGGCGCCTGGATGGAGTGGTCGGGTCCCGCATACACGGCGTCAACCTGGCCTGGCAGGCCGGACGTGCCGGGCTGGTGGTGAGCTACGACCTGCGGACGGCGGAGCTTGCCGAGACGATGGGAATCCCGCTGGTGCAGTCCAAGGGGCTGGAGGCCAGCGCGGTCCTGCGCATCATGGATGAGGCGGTGCAGCGCTGCGCCGCCAGCTACGATGCCGGCCGTGCAGCGCTGGCGGAACGCTTCGCGCAGGCCGTGGCGGCGCATGGCGTGAAGCCGGCGGCGCATCTGCAGGCGCTCGCCAAGCGAGAAGGCGCCACGAGCGCCGGTGCCACCGCGCCGAGATCCTGGGGCTTCCTCGAGCTCTACAACCGGCACCGCATCGCCGGATGGGTCGCCAGCAACCAGGCGACGCCGCCGGAACTGCGCATCCGCCTGGATGGCCAGGATCTCGGCCTGGCCAAGATCATTGGCCGGCGGCCGGAGGTGGCACCGAACGCCTGGTCCTTCAGCCTGGAAGTGCCGCAGGCGGCACTGGCACGTACCGTGATGCGGGTCGAGGCCGTGCTGGCCGCGAATGGCGCGCATCTGCAGAACTCGCCCGTGGTGACGAGCTTCGCCGAGGACGACGGCCGCAAGGTGTTGCAGGGCCGCGATGGCTTCCTGTTCCTGCAGAACGACACCAATGGCGTGCTCGACCAGATCCAGGCAAGGCGGCGCCTGACTCCGGCGGAGCTGGAGGCCTGGGCCGACTTCTTCCGGGACCTGGACGCCACCGCAGTTGCTCGCGGGGCGCAGGCCTTCTACCTGGTGGCGCCAAACAAGGAATGCGTCTTCGCCGATCGGCTCCCTCAGGGCATCGAGGTGTCGGAGGAGCGGCCGGTGCGCCAGATCGAGGCACTGGTGCGCAGCCTGGACCTGCGGGCGACGCGGCTGGTCTATCCGCTGGAGGCGCTGACCCGCGCCGAAGCGCATGCCGTTTATCCGCGCGGCGACAGCCACTGGAGCGACTACGGCGCCATGCTGGCGCTGGCGGAGCTGGAGGCGGCGCTGGGTGACGATTCGGGCGCCTCGGTGGAGGGTGAGTACCGCGTGGAGTATCGCAACGCGGATTTGCTGGCGAAGCTGGGCGGCGTCTGCGTGGAGCCGCAGCCCGTGCTGAAGCGGGCCCGCCCGGCGGCAACGCTGCTGGCCGACAACGGCGTGGTCAACACCGGCCGCCGTCGTGATTGGCGGGGCGGTGCCAAGGCCCGGGCGGGCCGGCTGCTGATGGCGCATGACAGCTTCGGGGACTGGCTGATCCCGTCCCTGGCCGAGCGTTTCGGCGCCACGACGACGATCTGGAACGCCAGCGTCGACCGCCGGGTCCTCGAGGAGGTCGCGCCGACGGTGATCCTGTTCGAGCGGGCCGAACGGTTCCTGACGGTTCCCGCCAGGATCTGCTAGGTGATCCGTGGCGGGGCGGGCGGCCCGGCGGCCGCCCTTCCCCCGCCGGCTTCAGAAACTGAGCCAGTCCGTCCCCAGCACGGCGTCCAGACTCACACCCTGCAGCAGGAAGACCGGCGCCAGCAGCGCGCCGACTGCGACCGAAACCTGCAGACCCTCGCTGGTGTCCTGGAAATCCAGGGCGGTGGCGCCGTAGTCGGTCAGGTCCAGGCGGTCTCCGGCGGTGAAATCCGCGATGATGTCGGCCTCGGAGCCGATGCCGTCCGTGCTGCGCGCGATGAAAACATCGTTGCCACCGCCGCCGATCAGCGTGTCCCGCCCCGCTCCTCCGACTAGGCGATCATGGCCCGCGCCACCATCCAGCAGGTCGTTGCCCACCGAGCCGAACAGGGCGTCGTTGCCGGCCTCGCCATACAGCACGTCGTCGCCGCTGCCGCCCGAGATCGCATCGGCACCATTGCCGCCGCGAATAACATCGTTGCCGCGGTTTCCGTCGATGGTGTCGTTGCCGTCGCCGCCGAGCAGCAGGTCGTCGCCCGAATTGCCGAGCAGGCGATTGCGGCCGGCATCGCCCAGGATAAGGTCGTCGTGGCGCGATCCGGTGACGTTCTCGATGCCGACCAGGGTGTCGATTTCGTCGCCAGTGTTGGCGAAGCTGCCGGCAAGGTCCACGAAGACGCTCTCGGGCGCGTTCACGTAAAGCACGCGGTCGAAGCCTTCGCCGCCGATGAGCAGGTCGGCGCCCGGTCCACCGAGCAGGCGGTCGTTGCCGGGGCCGCCATCCAGGGTGTCGTTACCGAAGAAGCCGAACAGCGCATCGTTTCCATCATTGCCGAGGACGAGGTCGTCACCGCTGCCACCGGACAGGACGTCGCCGTCCTCCCCACCCTCCAGCGTGTCGTTGCCGGTATTGCCAATAAGGGTATCTTGGCCTCCTCCACCCAACAGGCTGTCGGCGCCGGCCCCGCCGATGATCCGCTCGGCGATGCCGGCGCCCACGATGGTGTCGGGCCCGGAGGTTCCAATGCTTTCGGTCATGATCATGTACCCGGCTCACATCTTGAAGGTCCGCGCGACGACGGCGGTCGTCGCGTGGCGTGACCCTAGTTTGGCCCGAAGAAGAAGCAGCGGAAGCTTGAAAGATCGACGTGGGACATATTGCTACAATCGGAGGTTGCGCAGTTGCGAGTGCCTCAGGCTCCTTCGGAGGTCGCCCGGGGAAGTAGGGCGGGAGCGACGGAACGAATCTGGTTTCAGCCCGTTCAACCCACTCCAGACATCAGGAGGACGGGCAGATGATCAAATGGGCCATCATATTCGCGATCGCCGCGCTCGTGCTTGCTCTGCTGGGCTTCGGGGGTCTCGCCGGGGCGGCGATGGAGATTGCCAAGATCCTGTTCTGGCTGGCGGTCATCATCGCCGTGATCCTGTTCGTTCTCGGCTTGACCATCTACAAGAAGGTAACGTAGCGAACTGACTTGCACTGCCGCTGGTCCACCAGGGTGGACCAGCGGGCTCACGTTGGCGGGCTAGCCGTCGTGCATCACCGCCAAGCCGAGTTCCCGTCGAGCCGGTGGCCTGCGCCCCGTCTCGGATCTGCTTCAGGCCGGTCGTGGAACACGGCCGGGGGCGAGGACGCGCGACGATGTTCGTCGCAAGCGGATAGGCCGGCGAGAGCCGTGCTTGGGCTGATCGCAGTCGACGGTGCCGTACCTTCAGCCCGCTCGGCTACCAGCGACCCTCAGCCACGGTAGATGTCGCACCAACGGCTGTAGCCGTAGCCGCGGGGCTGCTCGCGCCGGTACTCCTCCCACAGCAGCATCACCTCTACGCCCGGTCAGCGCAGCTCCCGGATCCATCCGACCCTCAGATTCGGTTCACTGGTCTTGGGGGAGGGGATCAGTT
>NZ_JBHMFT010000038.1:0-33609 GCF_051433195.1 Falsiroseomonas sp. E2-1-a20
ATAGCCCTGGGAATGGTCGCGCCGCGATGCCTCGAGCAGCACGGAATTCCAGTACAATACTTGGTTCATGGCGGTCTCTCCTTGCAGCGATGCGAAGGTTAGACAGCCCGTCCGGCGGAAGGCGTTTCCGCCGGCTTCCAATGGTTGCGGCGCAGCCGGTTACTATTTCCGCGTATTTTGCGAGGTAGCTCCCACAGGCCCGGCGCTACAGCCCGCGCCAGCCCAGCCGGAACAGCAGCGCGTGCGAGGTGCCGAGGCCGGCGGCTTCCTCCCGCGCGTACCGCCCGTGCTGGTAGCCGGCATCAGCGGTGAAGTTGTAGGGCAGGTCGGTCCCGATGGAGGCTTCGAGGTCGTTCTCCGTCGGCAGCGTCTCGACCCTGCGCTTCCGCTGGTCGCGCTGCCAGGCAACCGTGCCGCGCCATTCGCCGATGCGGTGCTGCAGGCCGAGCGTGGTGAAGGTGCGGCGCTCGCGCAGCGCGGTCTCCAGCACCGTCTCGAACTCGTCGCCGGTATCCGGGTCGAGGCCGAGCCGCGTGATCTCGGTGCGCGGCCGCGCGGCGGCATTGCAGACCTGCACGCCCGCGCCGCGCGTCAGCACGCTCAGGTGGTAGGACAGGCCCGGCGCCCAGGCGAAGCCGTCGCCATCGAGCGCGACCGCGAAATTGTCCGCCTGCCCGGTATTGGCCGGGCCGCCCTGCTGGCGGGTGTTGCGGTTGAAGCGCTCGTAGCGCTCGTCGCAGCAGCGCCGGCGGGTCGCGAAGGTGGAGGACAGCGCGGTGCGGTCCAGGGTGAAGATGGCGGCGGAGATGTCGTGCTCGCCCAACACCGGATCGGACAGGAAGGTAGTGGTGGCACCGCCACCGAGGCTGTCGGTGATGGCATGGACCTCATGCGCCCGATGCCCGTCAGGATGCCCGGGACGTCGTGGTGGCCGCGGCCGAAGGGGGCGACGAAGCGGCCGGCCTGCAGCGTCAGGTCCCCGGTCGGCCGCCATTCCGCGAACAGCGCCTCGAGGAAGGCGGATTGGCGGCGGAAGCCTGTGACGCCGCCATCCGGCGAGCCGCCGAGCGCAGCGCCCTCGCCGATCGGCTCGAAGGCCAGCACGCCCTGGATCGAGAAGCCCGGCGAAAGGTGCAGCCCGGCCGCCACCTCGCCATACGGGCCAGATGCGGCTGGAACCCGGCTTTCACCCGCACCTCCTGCGCCGCGGCCCCCAAGGGGAGCATCGCGGCGAAGGCGAGAAGGGCGAGCCTCACGCCGCGTCGCCGCGCATCGCGGGAACCAGCACGCCGATGTTGTGGCGGAACATCGCCTCGTAGGTCGGCGCGAGGCCGGAGGGCTCGGACAGCGCATCGGCATACAGCCGCCCGCGCACCACCACCCCGGCCTCCCGCGCCAGGCGCTCCAGCGTCGCCGGGTTGCCCATGTTTTCCAGGAACACGGCGGTGATGCCCTCGGCGCGGATCTGGCGGATCAGGCGGGCGACGTCCGCGGCGCTGGGCTCGGCCTCGGTCGAGATGCCCTGCGGCGCCAGGAA
Organism: Falsiroseomonas sp. E2-1-a20; assembly: GCF_051433195.1. Taxonomy (NCBI): domain Bacteria; kingdom Pseudomonadati; phylum Pseudomonadota; class Alphaproteobacteria; order Acetobacterales; family Roseomonadaceae; genus Falsiroseomonas; species Falsiroseomonas sp. E2-1-a20. The sequence goes on from NZ_JBHMFT010000038.1 coordinate 1,538, forward strand.
CGCCACGCCATAGGCGGCGCCGAAGTAGCCGAAGGCGTCGTGGCTGGTGACGACCTTGCGGCGCGCCTCCGGCACCGCCGCGACCTCGGCGCGCACCCAGGCATCCAGCGCTTCGAGGCGCGCGATGTAGGCTGCCGCATTGGCCTCGATCGCCGCCGCCTCGGCCGGCACCGCACGCGCCAATGCCGCGGCGATGGTGCGGGCATAGGCGATGCCGAAGCGGAGGTCCTGCCAGGCATGCGGGTCCGGCACCTGGCGCGGCGCCACGGAATGGTTGTGCCGCCGCCCGGCGCCGCCATGGTCGTGGCCGTGCGCATGCGCGTCCATCTGGCGCGGCGTGATGCCCTGCGTCGCGGTGGCCACCGGGCCGGTGTAGCCGGCGGCGCGGATCATCCGGTCCATCCAGCCATCGAAGCCCAGCCCGTTCCGCACCACCAGCGCCGCGCCGCGCAGCGCCTGCGCGTCGGAGGGGCGGGGGGAGAAGCTGTGCGCATCCGCATTCGGCCCGGCCAGCGTGCGCAGTCGCACGCGATCGCCGGCGATCTGCGTGACCATGTCGCCGAGGATGGAGAAGGACGCCACGACCGATGGCGCGGCCTGTGTCTGAGCCCGTGCATGGGCCGGGGCCAGGCCAGGCAGCAGCAAGGCGGGGAGGGCGAGGAGGGAGCGCCGGCGCATGGCGGCTGACCTTTGCAACGTTATAATATAACCATAGAAGGTCAGGCCAGGAGCGGCAAGAGATCCGCCCCGCTCAGCCCCGCCCGATCCACCGCCGCAGCCGCGCGAACAGCCCCTCGCCACGCTTCTCGATCCGCTGGTGCGTCACATGCGGTCGGCGGGAGGGTGGCGGCAGGGCGGAGGCGACGGTGTGCCGCCCGGCATCCTCCGCCGCGATCAGCCGAAGCTCCAGCGCCACCACCTGCGCCACCGCATCCGGCGGGTCGGTCGCCGCCAGCTGTTCGGCGGTATTGCCGGCATCGCCCCAGGCCTCGGCCCGGCGCAGCGCGTCGATCACCCGCACCGTCTGCTCCGGATCCAGCACCGGCCCGCCGCGCCAGAGCGCCACCGCATCCAGCCGCCAGGCCCGTGCCAGGTCCGGCCGGCCAAGATCGTCCGCCACCCAGGCGGCGTGCAGGGTCGCCTCCGCCGCGGCGTGCAGCGCGCCCGTCTCCTCCAGCACCAGGGCCCAGGCCAGGAAGCGGCGGGCGAGGGGCGGCGTGCCCGACTCCGCCAGCAGGGCGCGGAACGGCGCGGCACGCACCGCCTCCGCCGCGGCCGGATGCGCGCGGGTGATGTCGGGTGCCGCATAGCCGCAACCGGGGCATTGCTGCAGCCAGCGCGCCATGGTGGAGCGCACGGGCTCACCCGGACGCAGGTCGAGGTCCGGCGCCTGTTCGGGCGGCGCGGGGCGGAAGGCGGGGTGCCGGCTTTCCGTGCCACACACCCCGCAGCGCAAGGCGCCGGCGGTAGCGGAACGGGAGCCGGCCGAGGGGGTCTCGGCCATGTCCTGCAAACTAGGCACGAATCGCCCCCGGGCGAAGGGTGCGCGGCCGCATTTCCGCACCTGCTCCGTCAACAAGCCTTATGGACTCGGGGCGCCCCGCCGCCGTAGAGGGAAAAAATGCCACGCGGCGACCTTTATCCCGATATTGCGCCTTTCGAGACCGGGCTGCTGCCGCTGTCGGCCGGCCATGTCATGTATTGGGAACAGGTCGGCAATCCGCGCGGCCAGCCGGCGCTGTTCCTGCATGGCGGCCCGGGCGCCGGCGCCGGCGCCATCCATCGCCGCTTCTTCGACCCGCACCACTGGCGCGTGGTGATCTTCGACCAGCGCGGCGCCGGCCGGTCCCGCCCGCTCGGTGACCTGCGCGACAACACCACCCCGCACCTGGTCGAGGATATCGAGGCGCTGCGCCGCTTCCTCGGCATCGAGCGCTGGCTGCTGTTCGGGGGCTCCTGGGGCAGCACGCTGGCCCTGGCCTATGCGCAGGCGCATCCGGACCGCGTGACAGGCTGCGTGCTGCGCGGCGTCTTCCTCGGCCGCCGCACGGAGGTGGACTGGTTCCTCTACGGCCTGCGCCGCGTCTTCCCCGATGCCTGGGCCGCCTTCGCCGAACACGTCCCGCCGGAGGAGCGCGGCGACCTGCTGAGCGCCTACCTCAGGCGCCTGTGCGACCCGGACCCGATGGTGCACCAGCCGGCGGCGCGCGCCTGGAGCCTGTACGAGGGCTCCTGTTCAACCCTTTTGCCGAGCCCGGAGACGGTGGCGAGCTTCGCGCAGGACCGCACCGCGCTCGGCCTGGCGCGGATCGAGGCGCATTATTTCCGCCACGACCTGTTCCTGCCGCCCGAGGGCCTGCTCGGCAACATGCACCGCATCGCCCACATCCCGGCCGAGATCGTGCAGGGCCGCTACGACATGGTCTGCCCCTGCGACACCGCCTTCGACCTGGCGGCCGCCTGGGCGCGGGCGCGGCTGACGGTGATCCCGGATGCCGGCCATTCGGCGCTGGAGCCGGGGGTGCGGACGGCGCTGGTTTCGGCGGTGGAGCGGTTCCGGCGGCGGAGCTAGAGCATTTTCAAGTCAGGCGGATACGCCTGACGGCTCGGAAAATGCGCCAAATCAACAGCCAGGGCCGTTTCACCTGTGCATGGCGCAGGTGAAACGGCCCTAGTGGCGTCATCGGCGTTAATGGTTTCCTCCCGTACCTTAACCTGCAAGGCTGAACTGTCGGATCGGCGGTCGCGGCAGGGGACCACACAGCAATGCTGCGCACGGCACTCACCGAGCGACTTGGGATAGAGCTCCCGATCGTGCAGGCGGGGTTGGGTGCCGCCGGTCGGCCCAGGCTGGCCGCCGCCGTCAGCGCCGCCGGCGCCCTCGGCATGCTTTCGGGCCTTGGCGCATTCTCCACGGACGCGGTGCGCCGGGAGATTGGAGAGGTGCGTGGCCTCACCGACCGGCCGTTCGGGGTAAACCTTCTGCTCAACGCATCACGCGATGGACTGGAAGCGCGCCTCGCGGCCTGCCTCGAAGAGCGCGTGCCGGTCGTCTCCTTCTTCTGGGGTGATCCGACACCCTACGTCGAAGCCTGCCATAGGGTCGGCGCGTTGGTGCTCATGTCCGTGGGCTCCGTCGAGGAGGCCCTCCGCGCCGCGGCGGCCGGCGTGGACATCGTAGCCGCGCAGGGCTGGGAGGCGGGTGGGCACGTCCGCGGTGAGGTTTCCACCCTTGCCCTGGTGCCACGCGCAGTGGACGCGGTGGCGCCTTTGCCGGTGCTGGCTGCCGGCGGGATCGCAGACGGGCGCGGGCTGGCCGCCGCGCTCGCGCTGGGGGCCGCGGGGGCGTACGTCGGCACGGCCCTCCTCGTTGCCGATGAGGCATCCGTGCATCCACATTATCGCGCACGCCTGCTCGCCGCGACCGAGGCGAATACCGTGCACACGGAGCTGTTTGACGGCGGCTTCGGTCGCGAACCCCATCGGGTCCTTCGCAACAGCACTCTGACCGCGTGGGAGGCGGCGGGCCGCCCACCTACCGGCCAGCGTCCTGGCGAAGACCAGATGGTGGCTGCTTCGCCGCGCGGGCCGATCCCGCGCTACCGCGCCGAGGTGGCGAGCGCGGATGTGGGGGGCGACGTGGAGGCCATGCCACTCTGGGCCGGTCAGGGCGTCGGATTGGCAGCGCTTGTCCGGCCGGCCGCGGAGATCGTGGTCGAAATGGCGGCAGGCGCGCAGGTCGCTCTACGGAGGTTGGCCGGCGGGTGACTGGTGGGAGAGCGGGACGCGCCAAAAATCTGGCCTGCCCGTTGCGGCCTGATGCTCGTTGGCGGGACCCATCAACCCCGATCGCACCACTCGTCTTCCGCAGGTCGCAACACATCGACCTTCACGAGCCAGGCCACCGCTCGACACATGGATGCCGCCTGTTCAGGCGATAGCTCCGCGACCAGCGCGGCGGCCGTGGCTGATCCTCCGGCGAGGCCCGTTAGTGCTGCCCGAAAAGTCTCCGCCCCCGGCAGCAACTCCCCCCGCGCCGCCAGGCCTGGGATGGCCGCGAACGCCAGCACCCGTGCCAGCGCCACCTTCGCGTCGGGCAAGCCCGGCGCCAGCACCAGCCGCGTCTGCGGCGCCAGCCGCCGCGTCGGATAATCGGCGAACAGGGCGCTCGGGTCGGGGCGGCGCGCTCGTCCCGGCCATCGGCGCGCAGCCGCGCCAGTTCCGCCCACAACAGATGATATTGCGCCATCACGGCGGCCCAGTCGAAGCGCGCCAGCGCCTGCGCGCGCGCAGGGTCTCGTCACGGATCAGCGCGGCGAAGGCGGCCTCGGCGGCGCCGACATCCACCGCGGTGAACTGCGCGATGCCGCCGATGTAGTGGTCGTAGCTGTCCTGACCGTCATCATGCCGCGCGGCGAGGTCCGGCATCGGCCCGGCCATCAGCGTCCGGATGCGGAAGCCGGTGACGCCGTGCTCGATGGTGTCGCGCAGCCCGTCCCAGTCCGAGGCGACGACCGGCGGCCCGGCCGCCATCGCCTCCACCGGCGCCAGGCCGAAGCTTTCCTGGACGTTGTCGGACAGCAGGGCGAACAGGTCCGCCGCGGCGCGCAGCGTGGTGCCGGCCTCCGGCCGCTCCACCAGCCGGATGACGAGGTTCGGCGCCAGCGCCCGCGCCATGTCGGTGAAGGCGCGCCGCTGCGTCTCGTCCGCGAACCAGCCGGACAGGATCAGCGCCACGCGTGTCCCGGGCGTCGCCGAGGCTGCGCGGGCCATCCCCAGGAACATCGGCAGGGGATGCGCCTTGGCGTGGAAGGACAGCCGCCCGTGATGCAGCACCGCCACGTCCCGAGGCCCGATCCCGAGCCTGGCGCGCCATTCCGCCCGCGCCCGCAGGTCCGGCGCCAGCGCCTGCGCATCGACGCCGAGCGGGATCACTGGCAGCGCCGGCCCCTCCGGCGCGTCGGCGCGACGCCGCCCAGAGCCGCCGCACGGCAGTCCCGCGATGGCGTCCATCGCCGCCTCCGAGGCGATGGTGTGGGTGATGCCGACCAGGGAGAACTCGGCCGCCGCCGCCAGCCATGCCCTCCAAGATCCGGCCCCGGCAGCATCAGGCAGCCGGCCTCCGAAAGCCGGCGATACTCGGCCTCCTCCAGCGTCTCCACCCGCACCCGCGCGCCGAGGACTGCGACCTGGCGCCCAAAGGCCACGGCGTGCCCGGGCCTTGTGGTCAGCGCCACCAGCCGGTCGAAATCCGCATGCCGGACCAGCCCGCGGAGGAACCCGGCCCCGGCTGCCTGCCGGCCCATCACCTGTGGTTGCGATTCATCGAAGCCGTCCGGGGCGTACAGCAGCGCGGCGGCGGAGGGGCGGGGCATCGTGGCGTGAGGCTGCGGGCTGGCCTGGGCCTTCGTCAACCGCAAGGTGCCGGCGGGCCACCAATGCCGGCGACGCCGGCGGGCCACCATCGCCGGCGACGCCGGCGGGCCACCATTGCCGGCGACGCCGGCGGGCCACCGTTGCCGGCGGCGGCGCGAAGCGGTATCGCGCGGCGCATGGATGATCGGCCGATCGGGACTGGCGGAGGCCCGCTGCCCACCTACCGCGCCCGCGTCGCAGCCGGTGCGCTCGCGGCCGACCAGGCACAGGCGCGCGCGGTGGAGGTGCTGCAGGATCTCTGGCGCCGCACCCGCGGCTATGACCCGAGCCCCGAAACCCCCGAGAAGGGCGGCTTCTTCGCCCGCTTCACCCGCCGCAAGCCCGTCGCCGCCGAGGAAGCCCCCGCAGGCACGCCGATGGGCCTTTACCTGGTGGGTGAAGTCGGCCGCGGCAAATCCATGCTGATGGACCTGTTCTTCGAAACCGCGGATGTCGCCCGCAAGCAGCGCATCCATTTCCACCAGTTCATGCAGGACGTCCACCGCCGTATCCACGCCTGGAAGCGGGCCAACGGCGACACCGCCGACCCCATCCCGCCACTGGCCGATGCCATCACCGAGAACGCCGCGCTGCTGTGCTTCGACGAATTCCAGGTGCACGACATCGCCGATGCCATGATCCTCGGCCGGCTGTTCCAGGCGCTGTTCGCTCGCGGCACGGTGGTGGTCGCCACCTCCAACACCGCGCCGGCCGACCTGTTCAAGGGCCGCCCCGGCCGCGACGCCTTCCTGCCCTTCATCGGCCTGATCTCCCGCCGGCTGGAGGTGCTGACGCTGGAGGCGGCGCGGGACTACCGGCGCGACCGCCTCCGCGCCCTGCCGACCTGGCACGTGCCGGCCGATGAGCGCGCCACCCGCGCCCTGGATACCGCCTTCGAGGACCTGACCGGCTCGGCGCATGGCAAGCCCACCCGCCTGACCCTGCTCGGCCGCAGCCTGGAGGTGCCGCAGGCCGCGAACGGGGTCGCGCGCTTCGACTTCGAGGCGCTGTGCGGCCGCCCGCTCGGCCCGGCCGACTACCTGGCGGTGGCGACGCATTTCCACACGCTGGTGCTGGATGGCATTCCACGGCTCGGGCCCGAGAACTTCGATCGTGCAAGGCGATTCATTACTCTGGTGGACGCACTGTACGAGCATCGCGTGAAGCTATTGGCGAGTGCCGATGCGGTCCCGGACCGGCTGCACGAAGAAGGCCATAATGCTGCCATGTTCTACAGGACTGCGAGTCGCCTAAACGAGATGCAGAGCCAGGATTGGCTGGAACTTCCGCATCTGACGTAACAGTCTTCAAGATGCGTTGACAGGCCACGGGGTGGTCAGTCTAGTGATCGGCGGGGGGAGCCTGATCCAGGGTCCCGGGGGGTTTCACGGGCCCGCGGAATCGGGCCGGTGTCGGGGAGATTTTGATCGCATGCGGACCGTCCTGTTGGCCCTTTTGTCCTTCCTTGTTCTCGCGCCGCAGGCGGCAGACGCCGCCAGGCAGAATGACCGAACGACCCAGGCGAACAGATCGCAGTCCGCCGCGCAGCCCGCCACCCGCAACGCGACCCGCGCCGCGCCCAGGACGGTGACACGCACAGCCCCGAGGGCGACGGCCCGGGCCAGCGCCCAGCGCGGCCGGGCCACGCCGCCGCGCGCCGCCGCGGTGGCCCGCAGCGGCCGGCCGACGGCCCGCGCCGCGCGCAGCGGGGTCCGCAACGGGCAGGTCGCGGTCCGCCGCAACGACGTGCGGGCGCAGCGCCGTGGCACCGTGGTGCGCGGCGCCGCAGCGGCCACCATTTCCCGCAGCGTCGGCAACCGTAACCTCGGCTGGCAGGCCGGCCTTCCGGCGATGACCATGGAACAGCGCGACTGCCCCGTCGGTACCTTCGCCACCCTGGCGCGCGGGCATGACGACGTGATCCGCTGCATGCCTCTCTGAGCGCCCACCCGGCCGCGCGAGGCGCGGCCGACCTTGCTCTCAACGGCCGCGCCAAGCGCGGCCGACTTTGCTTTCAACGGCCGCGCCAAGCGCGGCCGACTTTGCTTTCAACGGCCGCGCCAAGCGCGGCCTGCCTTGCCCATAAGGTGGTGCGGGAGTAGGAAGCGGCGGGGCGCGCCGGGAACGGCGCGGCCTTGAAAATCCCGCGAAGCTCCTCATGAGCCCCACTCGGCTCACCCGTTTGGCCCCCCTTTGGCAAGGACCGCTGCATGGCCCGCAAGAAGATCGCGCTCATCGGCGCCGGCAACATCGGCGGCACGCTCGCCCACCTGATCGGCCTCAAGGAACTCGGCGATGTCGTGATGTTCGACGTCTTCCCGGGCGTCGCCGCGGGCAAGGCGCTGGACATCATGCAGTCCGGCCCGGTGGACGGCTTCGATTCGGAGATGAAGGGCACCGGTGACTACGCCGACATCGCCGGCGCCGATGTCGTCATCGTCACCGCCGGCTTCCCGCGCATGCCGGGGATGAGCCGCGACGACCTGCTGACCAAGAATGCCGGCGTCATCGGCCAGGTGGCGGAGGGCATCAAGACGCACGCCCCCAACGCCTTCGTCATCTGCATCACCAACCCGCTGGACGTCATGGTGTGGGTGCTGCAGCAGCGCAGCGGCCTGCCGCCGGAGAAGGTGGTCGGCATGGCCGGCGTGCTGGATTCCAGCCGCTTCCGCCTGTTCCTGGCGCAGGAATTCGGCGTGTCGGTGGAGGACGTGACGGCCTTCGTGCTGGGCGGCCACGGCGACACCATGGTGCCGCTGACGCGCTATTCCACCGTCGCCGGCGTGCCGGTGCCCGACCTGATCAAGATGGGCTGGACGACGCAGGAAAAGATCGACGCCATCGTGGCGCGCACCGCCAATGGCGGCGGCGAGATCGTCAAGCTGCTGGAGAAGGGCTCCGCCTTCTACGCGCCGGCGGCCTCCGCCATCGCCATGGCGGAAAGCTACCTGCTGGACAAGAAGCGCGTGCTGCCCTGCGCCGTGATGCTGAACGGCGAATACGGCCAGGACCAGTTCTATGTCGGCGTGCCCGTGGTGATCGGCGCCGGTGGCGTGGAGCGCATCATGGAAGTGCAGTTCACGCCGGAAGAAAAGGCCGCCTTCGACAAGTCCTGCGACGCGGTGAAGAAGCTGATCGCGGATTTCAAGGCGCTCGGCGTCTGACAGCCCGCCCCGGCGGCTTTCGGGCCGCCGAGACCTGCCTGCCCCGGCGGCTTTCGGGCCGCCGAAACCTGCCTGCCGGAGACATCGGATGAATATCCACGAATACCAGGCGAAGGAATTGCTGCGCCGCTACGGCGTGGCGGTGCTGGAAGGCCATGTCGCCTGGACGGCGGATGAGGCGGCGGAGGCGGCGAAGAAGCTGCCCGGGCCGGTCTATGTCGTGAAGTCGCAGATCCACGCCGGCGGCCGCGGCGCCGGCCGCTTCACCAACGACCCCAACGGCAAGGGCGGCGTGCGCGTCGTCAAGTCCGTCGAGGATGTGCGTACCGCCGCGGACGCCATGATCGGCAAGGTGCTGGTCACCAAGCAGACCGGCGAGGCAGGCAAGCTTGTTTCCCGCGTCTTCGTCGAAGACGGCTGCGACATCAAGCGTGAGTTGTATCTCGGCCTGCTGATCGACCGCGAGACCTCCCGCGTCACCATCATGGCCTCGACCGAAGGCGGCATGGAGATCGAGGAGGTGGCGCACAACCACCCCGAGAAGATCCTGAAGGTCGCCATCGACCCGGCCTCCGGCGTGTTCCCCTTCCATGCCCGCAAGCTCGCCTTCGGCCTCGGCCTGGAAGGCAAGCAGGTCGCGAGCTTCCAGAAGTTCGTCCTCGCGCTGTACGGCGCCTTCCTGGAACTCGACTGCGCCATCGTCGAGATCAACCCGCTGGTCGTGACCGGCAAGGGCGACATCGTGGCGCTCGACGCCAAGGTGTCCTTCGACGACAGCGCGCTGTTCCGCCACAAGGACCTGGAGGCGCTGCGCGACGACAGCGAGATGGATCCGAAGGAACTGGATGCCATCAACAACGACCTGAACTACGTGGCGCTGGATGGTGAGATCGGCTGCATGGTGAACGGCGCGGGCCTCGCCATGGCGACGATGGACATCATCAAGCTGTACGGCTCGTCGCCCGCCAACTTCCTCGATGTCGGCGGCACCGCGAATGCGGCGCGGGTGACGGAGGCGTTCCGGATCATCACCTCCGACGTCAACGTCAAGGCGATCCTGGTCAACATCTTCGGCGGCATCGCCAAGTGCGACATGATCGCCACCGGCATCGTCGAGGCCTCGAAGAACCTGTCCCTGAGCGTGCCGCTCGTCGTGCGCCTCGAGGGCACGAATGTGGACCTCGGCAAGAAGATCCTCGCGGAATCCGGGCTCGCCATCATCGCGGCCGACAACCTCGCGGATGCGGCCCAGAAGGTCGTCGCCGCCGTCAACGAAGCGCGCGCCTCCAGCGCGACCAAGGGGGCCTGAGCCATGGCCGTTCTGATCGACGCCAACACGCGCGTCATGACCCAGGGCTTCACCGGCGCCCAGGGCACCTTCCATGCGAGCCAGGGCATTGCCTATGGCAGCACCTATGTCGGCGGCACGACCCCCGGCAAGGGCGGCACGATGCACCCGGAACTCAACCTGCCGGTGTTCAACACCGTGGTGGAATGCCGTGACGCGACCGGGGCCAATGCCTCCGTCATCTACGTCCCCGCGCCCTTCGCCGCGGATGCGATCCTGGAGGCGATCGACGCCGAGATGCCGCTGGTGATCTGCATCACGGAGGGCATTCCGGTGCTCGACATGGTGCGCGTGAAGCGGGCGCTGGATGGCTCGAAGTCCCGCCTGGTCGGGCCGAACTGCCCGGGCGTCATCACACCGGATGCCTGCAAGATCGGCATCATGCCGGGGCACATCCACCGCCGCGGCTCGGTCGGAATCGTCTCGCGCTCCGGCACCCTGACCTATGAGGCGGTGGCGCAGACCACGGCGGCCGGCCTCGGCCAGTCCACCTGCGTCGGCATCGGCGGCGACCCGGTGAAGGGCATGGATTTCATCGACGTCCTGAAGCTGTTCCTGGCCGATGACGAGACGAAGTCCATCATCATGATCGGCGAGATCGGCGGCCAGTCGGAGGTGATCGGCGCCGAATACCTGGCCGAGCATAATTTCGGCGCGGGCCGCCCGAACAAGCCGGTGGTCGGCTTCATCGCCGGCGCCACGGCGCCCCCCGGCCGCCGCATGGGCCATGCCGGCGCGGTGATCTCGGGCGGCAACGACACGGCCGCGGCGAAGATGGAAGCGATGGCGAAAGCTGGCATCCATGTCGCCGACAGCCCCTCCGCCTTGGGCTCGACCATGGTGAAGGCGCTGAAGAAGTAACGTAACGGTCACCTGGGTCGCGTCAGGCTCCTGGCTTGGGGCCTGACGGCGGTGGGCCTGGTGCCCTATCTATGTGCGGCGCGCCGCCCGGGGATTGAGGCAGGCGCAACGGAGACGGAAATGGCCGGAGTGGATGTCCTCGCGAGTGCGATGTCGGGCGCGAATGCGGCCTACCTCGCCGACCTCTATGCCCGATGGACGGAAAAGCCGGACAGCGTCGATGCCTCCTTCGCCGAGCTGTTCGGCGCGCTGAACGACGAGGCGCGGTCGGTCCTGACCGACGCCACCGGCGCCAGCTGGGCGCCCCGCCTCCGCGGCGCCTTTGGCCCGGACCCGGAAGCCCTGCCGGCACCGAAGAAGGGCGAGAAGCCTGCCGCCGCTGCCGCACCCGCCGCCAATACGGTGGACAAGGCCGCGGCACAGCGGGCGGTGCTGGATTCGATCCGCGCCCTGATGCTGATCCGCAGCTACCGCGTCCGCGGCCACCTGGAAGCGCAGCTCGACCCGCTCGGCCTGCAGCAGCTCAAGCCGCACCCCGAATTGTCGCCAGCGACCTACGGTTTCACCGATGCCGACATGGACCGGCCGATCTTCCTCGATTTCGTGCTCGGCCGCGAATACGCGACGCTGCGCGAAATCCTGGCGATCTGCCGCGCCAGCTACTGCGGCTCGATCGGCGTCGAGTTCATGCACATCCAGGACCCGGAGCAGAAGTCCTGGATCCAGCGCCGGATCGAGGGCGCGCCCTGGGTCAAGGCCTTCGACGGCCAAGCCAAGCGCCAGATCCTGCAGCAGTTGACCGAAGCCGAGGGCTTCGAGGCGTTCTGCGCCCGCAAATACGCCACCACCAAGCGCTTCGGCCTGGAGGGCGGCGAGTCCACCATCCCCGCGATCCAGTCGGTCATCGAGGTCGGCGCCGCCGGCGGCGTGAACGAGGTCTCGATCGGCATGGCCCATCGCGGCCGGCTGAACGTGCTGGTGAACGTGGTGAAGAAGCCGTTCTCAGCGGTGTTCAGCGAATTCAAGGGCAACGCCGCGACGCCGGAGGATGTGCAGGGCTCGGGCGACGTGAAGTACCACCTCGGCACCTCAACCGACATCGAGGTGGCCGGGCGCATGGTGCACCTGTCCTTGCAGCCGAACCCGTCGCACCTGGAAGCGGTGGACCCGGTGGTGGTCGGCAAGGTGCGCGCGCGGCAGGACATGGCGGGCGATACCAAGGGCCGCCGTTCCGTGCTCGGCATCCTGCTGCATGGCGATGCCGCCTTCGCCGGCCAGGGCCTCGTGTATGAGACGCTGGCGATGAGCCAGCTCATCGGCTACCGCACCGGCGGCACCATCCACATCGTCACCAACAACCAGATCGGCTTCACCACCGTCCCGGCACATGCCTATTCCGGCCTGTACTGCACGGACGTGGCGAAAAGCATCCAGGTGCCGATCCTGCATGTGAACGGCGACGATGCGGAAGCGGTGGTGTTCTGCGCCCGCATGGCGGCCGAGTTCCGCATGCAGTTCGGCGCCGACTTCGTGCTCGACATCGTCTGCTACCGCCGCCACGGCCACAACGAGACGGACGAGCCGGCCTTCACGCAGCCGATCATGTACGGCCGCATCAAGGAGATGAAGACCACCCGCACCCTGTACGCGGAGAAGCTCGCCCGCGAAGGCAGCGTCCCGGCGGAGGAATCGAAGGCGGCGCTGGACGCCTTCAACGCGAAGCTGGAGGAAGCCTTCCAGGCCGCGTCCTCCTTCAAGCCGAACAAGGCGGATTGGCTCGAAGGTCACTGGTCCGGCCTCAAGGCCGTGACGGTCGGCGAGGATGTCGAGCGGCTGCACGACACCGCCGTGGGCCTGGACGAACTGCGCGAGGTCGGCGCAGCACTCGGCCGCGTGCCGTCCGATTTCGGCGCGAATCCGAAAATCGTCCGCCAGCTCGAGGCCAAGAAGACCTCCATCGACACCGGCGAGGGTATCGACTGGGCGACCGGCGAGGCACTCGGCTTCGGCACGCTGCTGCTGGAGGGCCATCGCGTGCGCCTGTCCGGCGAGGATGTGCAGCGCGGCACCTTCAGCCAGCGCCACGCCCACCTGGTGGATCAGAAGACGCAGGCCGAATACGTGCCGCTGAACAACATCCGCGCCGGCCAGCCGAAGTTCGAGGCGTTCAACAGCCTGCTGTCCGAGATGGGCGTGCTCGGCTTCGAATACGGCTACACCCTGGCCGACCCGCGCACCCTTGTGCTGTGGGAGGCGCAGTTCGGCGACTTCGCGAACGGCGCGCAGGTCATCATCGACCAGTTCATCGCCAGCGCCGAGACCAAGTGGCTGCGCATGTCCGGCCTGGTGATGCTGCTGCCGCATGGCTACGAGGGACAGGGGCCGGAGCATAGCTCCGCGCGCCTGGAGCGCTGGCTGCAGTTGTGCGCGGAGCGCAACATGCGCGTCGGCAACCTGACCACGCCGGCCAACTACTTCCATGCGCTGCGCCGCCAGTTGAAGGCGAACTACCGCAAGCCGCTGGTGCTGATGACGCCGAAGTCGCTGCTGCGCCACAAGCTGGCGGTCTCCCCGTTGGCCGATTTCGGGCCCGGCAGCGCCTTCCAGTACATCATCCCCGAGATCGACGCGCTGGTGCCGGAAGACCAGGTCAAGCGCGTCGTGCTCTGCACCGGCAAGGTCTACTACGACCTGCTGGCGGAGCGGCGGGAGAAGGGCGTGAAGGACGTGGCGATCATCCGCGTCGAGCAGCTGTATCCCTTCGCCAAGAAGACGCTGGCGAAGATGCTGACGCCGTATCGCAACGCGGATGTGGTCTGGTGCCAGGAGGAGCCTGAGAACATGGGCGCCTGGACCTATATCGACCGCAAGATCGAAGGCGTCCTGAAGGATGTCGAGATGAAGTCGAAGCGCCCCGCCTATGTCGGCCGCGCCGAGGCGGCGAGCCCGGCCACGGGTCTCGCCAAGGTTCACCAGCAGCAGCAGGAAGCCCTGGTGCGCGAAGCGCTCGGATTGTCGTGATGCTTGCCCTCAGACGCCGGGCGCCGGCATGCGCCGGCTTGGCTTCGCGGCATTGGCCGCGGCGCTCGGTCGGGCGCTCGGCCCGCGAGGCGGTCCGCGGGGGAGTTGGTTCGATGCAGAAGGCCTTCGACAAGTGATAAGGCAGGACAGATGACCGAGATCGTGGTGCCCCCGCTGGGGGAAAGTGTCTCCAGCGCAACCATCGCCCGCTGGCTGAAGAAGGCCGGGGAGCAGGTGGCGGTCGATGAGCCGCTGGTGGAGCTGGAAACCGACAAGGTCACGGTCGAGGTCAATGCCTCCGTCGCCGGCGTGATCGAGAGCATCGCCGCCGAGGAAGGCGCCGAGGTCGGCCCCGGCGCCGTGCTGGGCGTGATCGCGGAGGGCGGCACCGCCAGCGCGAAGCCGGCTGCCGGCACGCCGAGCAAGCCCACGCCGGCGCCTGCCGCCCCGGCCGAGCCGAAGACGGAAGCCGCGCAATCCGCGCCCGGCCCGGTGTCGCGCCCGGCGGAAGGTGCCTCGCACGGCCCTGCCGCGAACAAGGCGATGGCCGATGCCGGCGTCACCGCCGACCAGGTGGGCAGTGGCACCGGCAAGGACGGCCGCGTCACCAAGGGCGACGTGCTCGCCTTCCTCGCCAAGCCCGCCGCCGCACCCGCGCCGGCCGCGGCGCCGAAGGCCGCCCGCGCCCTGGATTCGGGCGAGGAGCGGGTGAAGATGACCCGCCTGCGCCAGACCATCGCGCGCCGGCTGAAGGAGGCGCAGAACACCGCCGCCATGCTGACCACCTTCAACGAGGTGGACATGGGCGCGGCGATGGCGCTGCGCACCGAATACAAGGACGCCTTCGAGAAGAAGCACGGCGTGAAGCTCGGCTTCATGTCCTTCTTCGTGAAGGCCTGCGTCGCGGCGCTGAAGGAATTCCCGGCGGTGAACGCCGAGATCGACGGCGACGAGATCATCTACAAGCACGCCGTCCACATGGGCATCGCCGTCGGTGGCCCCTCCGGCCTGGTGGTGCCCGTGGTGCGCAATGCCGACCAGATGAGCTTCGCCGAGATCGAGAAGACGATCGGCGGGCTTGGCCGCAAGGCGCGTGACGGCGGGCTGAAGCTGGAAGACCTCACCGGCGGCAGCTTCACCATCACCAATGGCGGCATCTACGGCTCGCTGATGTCGACGCCGATCCTGAACCCGCCGCAGTCGGGCATCCTGGGCATGCACAAGATCCAGGAACGGCCGATGGCGGTCGGTGGCAAGGTCGAGATCCGGCCGATGATGTACACCGCGCTGAGCTACGACCACCGCATCGTCGACGGCAAGGAAGCCGTGTCCTTCCTGGTGCGCGTCAAGGAAAGCATCGAGGATCCGCGCCGCCTGATGCTCGACCTCTGATCGCGGCGGGCGGGGACCGGCGGTGCTGATCCTCGCCTTCGGCTTCCTGGCGCTGTGCGCCGCGCTGGAATACCGGGCGCGGGGGGAGGCGCCGCTGCGGCCGGACCCGCGCACGGATCGCATCTGGCGCGTGCTCGGCACCATCTGCGGCCTGCTCGCGGCCTTCGGTCCGATGGTGATGATGGCGCGGGTGGACGTGGCGCAGGGCGCCGGCGCCTACCTGCTCGGCGCCGCCTTCGCCTTCGCCGGCGGCTTCACCCCGGAACGCTGGTGGGGCATGACCTCCACCGCCGCGGGAGTCTTCGGCCTCGGGCTGCTCGCCGGGGCGCTGATCGCGGCGTAGAGCGTGATTGCCGAAGGCTGGAACGGCCGCAGGCGTGAATCACGCGGATGCAGCGCCTATTCGATGGCGCGGAAGCCGGTGGCCCGCACCACCTCCGCCCAGCGCAGCGTTTCCTCCCGCATCAAGGTCGCGAAGGCCTCCCGCCCCCGCCCGGCGGGCCGGAACCCGGCTTCCGACATCCGGTCGCGCAGGCGCGGCGCGGCCAGGGCGCGCAGCACGCCCTCCTCCAGCGCCGCCAGCACCGGCGCAGGCGTCGTGGCCGGCGCCACCAGCCCGAACCAGGCGAAGAAGGACAGCCCCGGGCGGCGCAACTCGGCGAAGCTCGGCACCTCGGGCAGCAGCGGCGAGCGGTCCGGGCCGGTGACCGCCAGCGCCCGCAGCCGCCCGGCGCGGACATGCGGCGCCACCAGCGCGATGCTGCCGAACATGCCCTGCACGTCGCCGCCGAGGATCGCCGTCATCGCATCGCCGGTGGCGCGGAAATGCACCGCCTCGTGCCGGAAGCCGGCCTCCGCCGCCAGCATGGCGCCGCCGAAATGGCCGGGCGTGCCGGCGCCGAAGGTGCCGAGGAAGGTGGTGGGGCGTGCCCTGGCCCAGGCGAGGTAGGCCCCGAGGTCGGCGGTCGGCAGGCTGGCCGGCACCACGAGCGCGAAATCCACCGCCGCGACCTCCGCCATCGCGGCGAAGTCCCGCGCCGGGTCGTAGGGCAGGCGGGCGAAGGTGCTGGGCGCCATGGCCAGTTGCCCGACCTCGCCGAACAGCAGCGTGGTGCCGTCGGGCGCCGCCCGCGCCACTTCCTGCGCCGCGATCGCGCCCGCGGCGCCGGGCTTGTTGTCGACCACGACGCCGGCCGGCCAGGCCTCCTGCAACCCCTCCGCCAGAAGCCGGCCGACCACGTCCGGCCCGCTTCCGGGCGGGAAGCCGAGCACCAGCCGCACCGGCCGGTCCGGCACCGCGGCGCGCGCGGCGAAGGGAAGCAGGGCGGCGCCCGCCAGCAGGGCGCGGCGCGGCAGGCCAGTGCTTGATTTCATCGACAAGACTCCCTGATTGTTATGCAGCATAATGCACAGCCAGGGTGTCGGATGAAATCACAATTCGTGGCGGAGGTTCGTGCCGAGGTCGGCCCGCCCCTCCTGTTCGGGCCCGGTCCGCTCGGCGAGCGCCGCATCGTCCCGATCCTCGGCGGCCGCATCGAGGGGCCGCGCCTGTCCGGCGAGATCCTGCCCGGCGGTGCCGATTTCCAGCTGATCCGGCCCGATGGCGTGGCCGAGATCGAGGCGCGCTACACGCTGCGCCTGCTGGATGGCGCCCTGGTCCAGGTCACCAATCGCGGCCTGCGCCACGCGGCGCCGGAGGACATGGCCAGGCTGCTGCGCGGCGAGGCGGTGCCGCCGGAGCGTGTGTACTTCCGCACCGCGCCGGTCTTCGAGACTTCCGCGCCGGCCCACGCCTGGCTGACGCGCAGCCTGTTCATCGGCCAGGGCACCCGGCTGCCGGATGCGGTGCTGATCCGCATCCTGGCGGTGTAGCCCGCGCGCCGCTCAGGTGAACCAGAACAGCCCTTCGAAGGCATGGCCCACGGGCAGGTCGGCGCGCGACCTGCCTGTCCAGGTCACGGAGGTCTCGATCAGGCCGTTGCCGTCGAGGTCGGCATGCATCGTCACGCCCTGGTATCCCACGGCCCCGGCCTGGTCGACCCAGGTCGCGACGCTGGTGCCCGGACGCCAGCCCCAGACGGAGAGTTGTTCCCCATCCTCCCAATCCGTGATGGTGGACCAGGTGATGGTGCCGCCGCGGCCATCGAGGAAGAAGACGTCGCCATCGGCGCCGCCGGTGATGAAGTTGGACCCGGTGCCGCCATCCACCACATCCGCACCCTGCCCGGCATTCACCGCATCGTCGCCGGCCAGCGCGTTGATGAAGTCGGCGAACACCGTTCCCTGCACCGCCTCGCCCGCGCCGCTGCCCAGGAAGCTCAGCACCAGGTGTTCCACCGGGCCGGAGTAGGTCACGGCGATCGGGGTGCTGGACTGGTTGCTGCCCAGGTCCGTGCGCGCGAAGCTTGGCGTGAAGCCCGGTGCGCCCCCGACCAGGCTGGACAGCGCCGTGATGTCGCCGCTGCCGAAGCGGACGTTCTCCACCCCCTTCAGGGCATCGGCGCCAACGTCATCGACAAGCAGGGTCCACGCCCCCGCCGCATAGGCGGTGACCGCGCCGACTGCCGGGTCCAGCAGCGCAAGGTCCGTGCCCTCGCCACCGATCAGCACGTTGCTGCCGGCGCCGCCCTCCAGCGTGTCGTTGCCCGCATCGCCCAGCAGGACGTCCCCGCCTCCCATCCCGCGCAGCAGGTCTGCGCCATCCCCGCCGCGCAGGATGTCGGCGTGGCGGTTGCCGGTGATGGTGTCGTCGGAGCCGAGGACGTTGATGGCGAGCGACTGGTTCGGGGTGTCCGAAAAGAAGGACAGGTCCAGTCCCGTGACCCGCAGAAGGATCTCCGTGGAAGGATTGTTCAGGACACTGTTCACGTCCTCGACGAAGATCCGGATCGCCCTGGCCACGCCGAACGCGCCGAAGGGCAGGTCACCACTGAGGAAGACGCTGCCGGCCGGCTCCACATCCAGCGAATAGCCGACATTGTTGCCGCCGAGCACCTTGTTCTGGGACAAGGCGCGACCTTCCAGCAGCCAGCCGGTCAGGCTCGGATCGGTCATGTCCAGGCCTCGGCCCATGCGGTCGAAGGCAACCACGGTCGTCATGCACGCCATCCCTGCGAGAAGTGAACAAAGACCTAACCTGCGTGCATTTTGAATCAATACCGAAATGTCTAGGATCTTGTTAAGCCGGCGCAAACGACCCGCGCCGCGATCATGAGGCCGCCCTGTCCCGCAGCGGCAGCATCACTGCCGTCAGCCACTCCGCCGGTGGCAGGCTGCGGCAATCGTTCAGGTAGTCCTCCCGCGGCGGCTGGTCGGCCGGCTCCTCGCCGCTCGCCGGCAGCCAGTCCCGGTACAGCCAGGTGTAGGCCCGCTCCAGCTCGGCATAGGGGCCCTTGAAGACCAGGACGGCGACCCGGCTGGCGGGCAGGTCCAGGATGCGCACGCCGTCGCTGGACTCCATCCCCTCAGGCACCCCCGCCGGCACCGTCAGGCAGGCGTCCGAGAGCAACTCCCGCGCTGGCACCGTCGCGGGGTCGTTGTGGTACAGGCCGAGGAACCGCGTCTCCGGCCCGACCAGGCGCCGGGCGGCAGCCCAGGCCATCAGGCGGTCGAAGACCGTGCCCATCTCGGCATAGGGGCCGCGATGCGCCAGCGCGGCCAGGCGCAGCGGGGGTTCGTGCCGGATCTCGATGTCGAACATGCCGGGCTCCTGCGGCGTGGATGTGGGGGCGGGCAGGGGGGCGCCGATGCCGCCCGAATCGCGGTAGGCGGCGGGCGGGGTGCCGTAGGCGGCGCGGAAGGCGCGGGTGAAGGCGGCGGCCGAGCCATAGCCGCAGCGCTTCGCCACCAGCGCCACCGGCAGCGCGTCCCGCACCAGCAGCCCCGCGGCGCGCGAGAGTCTTTCGCGCGCCAGGGTCTCGGCCGGGGTCTCGCCGGTGATCTCGCGATAGATGCGGTGGAAATGATACGGGCTGAAGGCGGCGGCGGCGGCGAGTTCCTCCAGCCCCGGGTTGCGGGCCGGATCGGCCGCGATCAGCGCGATGGCACGCGCGATGCGGCGGCCATAGTCATGTTGGGTCAGTAGCCTGTTGGCCATGCGGGGGTTCTCCGATGCCCCGATCCTGCCAGGGGCGCGCTTGATCGCGCTTGCGGATTTGTGGCGGTTTCAGCGTCCCGCTGCCCGGGCTATGGTCCGCCCCGTCATTCGCAGGATCACTCCCTCATGTCCGAGAGCTTCGACCTCATCGTCATCGGCGCCGGCCCCGGCGGCTATGTCTGCGCCATCCGCGCGGCGCAGCTCGGCATGAAGGTGGCGTGTGTCGAAAAGCGCGCGACGCTCGGCGGCACCTGCCTGAATGTCGGCTGCATCCCTTCCAAGGCGCTGCTGCATTCCTCCGAGCATTACGAGGAAACCAAGCACAAGCTGGCCGACCATGGCGTGATCGTGGAAGGCGTGAAGATCGACCTGGCCCGCATGCTGGCGCGGAAGGGGGAGGTCGTCTCCGCCAACGTCAAGGGCGTCGAGTTCCTGTTCAAGAAGAACAAGGTCACCTGGCTGAAGGGCGAGGCGACCATCCCCGCCCCCGGCAAGGTGACGGTCGCCGGCACCACCTACGAGACGAAGAACATCGTCATCGCCACCGGCAGCGAGAGCATCCCGCTGCCGGGGGTCGAGGTGGATGAGAAGCAGGTGGTGACCTCCACCGGCGGGCTGGAGCTGGAGCGCGTGCCGGGCCACCTGGTGGTGATCGGCGGCGGCTATATCGGCCTGGAACTCGGCAGCGTCTGGCGGCGGCTCGGCGCCGAGGTGACGGTGGTGGAGTTCCTCGACCGGCTGGTGCCGACCATGGACCAGGAAGTCGGCAAGCTGTTCGAGCGCGTGCTCGGCAAGCAGGGCATCAAGACGAAGCTGAAGACCAAGGTCACCGGCGCCACCAAGGCGGCGGATGGCGTGACGCTGACGCTGGAGCCCGCCGCCGGCGGCGCGGCGGAAACGCTGAAGGCCGATGTGGTGCTGGTCGCCATCGGCCGCCGCGCCTTCACCGGCGGGCTTGGCCTGGCCGAGATCGGCGTCGCGATGGATGAGCGCGGCCGGGTCGTGACCGATGGCCACTACGCCACAAACATCCCCGGCGTGTACGCCCTGGGCGATGTCATCACCGGCCCGATGCTGGCCCACAAGGCGGAGGAGGAGGGCGTGGCCCTGGCCGAGATCCTGGCCGGGCAGCATGGCCATGTGAACTACAACGCGATTCCCGGCGTGGTCTACACCTGGCCCGAGGTCGCCAGCATCGGCGAGACCGAGGAACAGCTGAAGGCCCGCGGCGCCAGCTACAATGTCGGCAAATTCCCCTTCACGGCGAACGGTCGCGCCCGCGCGATGGGCGACACCGATGGTTTCGTGAAGATCCTGGCGGACAAGGCGACGGACCGGGTTCTCGGCGCGCACATCATCGGCCCGGATGCCGGCACGCTGATCGCCGAGATCGCCATCGCCATGGAGTTCGGCGCGAGTTCGGAGGATGTGGCGCGCACCTGCCACGCACACCCCTCCCTGAACGAGTCGGTCAAGGAAGCCGCGCTGGCCGTCACCGGAAGAGCCTTGCATATCTGAGTGCCCTCAAGCGGCGGGCGCGCGCTCCGCGCGCTTGCCTGCGCGCCGTGGACTGTCGTGCATGGTGACGCGGGCGGTCTGGGCGCGGGCCGCGTTCGCGGCCTCGGCGCGCTGAAGGGCGCGCGCCGCCAGCACCATCGGCCGCTGGATACAAGGACGCGCGCCTGATCAAATACCTTGGATCGAAGCGCGGGCTGTTGCCGCAGATCCTGCGGGCGGTGGGGGCCGCGGCCGGGGAGGGCGCGGTGGTGGCGGACCTGTTTTCCGGTTCCGCCCGCGTCGCCCATGCACTGAAGGCCGCCGGCTGGCGCGTCATCGCGAATGACGAGCTGTGCTTCGCCGAGACCCTCGCCCGCGGCCTGGTGCAGGCCGATGCCGGGCGCTGGGCCACGCGGGCCACGAAACTCCTCTCGGACCTGTCCCACCTGCCGCCCGCCGCCGGCTGGTTCACCGCCACCTACGCCGTGGAGGCGCGGTTCCTGCACCCCGCCAACGCGGCCCGGATCGAGGCGATCCGGGAGGCGATCCGGCGCCTGGAGCCGGAGCCGGAACTGGAGGCGATCCTGCTGACCGCCCTGGTCCAGGCCGCGGACCGGGTGGACAGCAGCGCCGGCCACCAGATGGCCTTCCTGCGCGACCTGGCGCCACGGGCGATGAAGGCGCTCGAGCTTCGCCTGCCGGAATTGCTGCCCCGCCCCGATTCCGGCCCCTGCCTCGCCGTCTCCGAGGACGCCGTGGCGCTGGCGGCGGCAATCGAGTGCGATGTCGCCTACCTCGACCCGCCCTACGACCAGCACGCCTACCTCTCGAACTACCACCTGTGGGAGACGCTGGTGCGCTGGGACCGGCCGGAGGTCTATGGCCGCGCCCGCAAGTGCGTCGATTGCCGCACCCGCCGCAGCGCCTTCAACAGCCGCACCGCCATCGCCCCCGCCTTCGCCCGCCTGGTCGCGGCCCTCCGCGCACCGACCCTGGTGGTCTCCTTCGGCGCGGAGGGCTTCCTGGCGCGGGCGGAGCTGGAGCGGATGCTGGCCGGCCGCGGCTACCTGCATGTGCTGGAGGTGGTGCATCGCCGCTACGCCGGCACGCGCCTCGGCATCCACAATGGCCGCGGCGAGAAGGTCGGCACGCCCGGCCCGGCCGGCACGCTGGAACGCCTGTATGTCACCAGCGACCGCCGCCTGGACCTGCCACGGAACCAGGGCTACGGCGCCGTCCTGCTGCCGGGAAGCTGATCCGGCTGCTGTTGCCTTGCGCGGGCCGCCCCACCATCTGCGGCGCCATGATGGAACACAAACCCTCCCTCCCCCGCAAATGCGCGGGGTGGTCCCTGATTGCGCTGGCGCCGGTCGGCGGGCTGCTGCCGGTGCTGCCCGGCGTGGTGTTCCTGGCGCTCGGCCTGTTCATCATGCGCCACCAGTACATGTGGGCGCATCGCAGCCTCGCCTGGACCGAATCGCGCTGGCCCGACACCGTGGCGAAGGTGGAGGTGATGGAGACCCGGCTGATCCTGCGCACCCGGGCGACGTGGCAGCGCACCAAGGCGCTCGGCCGCCGCCTGCTGCGCCAAGGTTGAAAAAGATTGTCACCAATCCGGGTGTGACGGGCAACCCGGAGCCGCCCCGCGACGTTTCCCTGCCGAACCCGAGCCAAGGATACATCGCAATGAACCGTCGCCTCCTGATCCTGTCCAGTGCCCTGCTGCTGCCGGCGCTGCCCGTCCTGGCGCAGCAGCAGCGCCCGACCGGCGTGCTGGACTTCCTGAGCGGCACCGGCGTCGGCGCCAACGCCTTCGTCGAGCGCGCGACCATCGGCGACAATTTCGAGATCCAGTCGAGCCAGATCCTGCTGGAGAAAAGCACCCACCCGCAGATCCGCGAATTCGCGCAGGACATGATCACGGCGCATACCGCCATGTCCGCCGAAATGCGCTCCATGCCCGAGGCGACCACGCGCCAGCCCGCCAGCGGCGACGACCGCATGCAGGCGAAACTGGCCAGCCTGCGCGGCTACGAGGGCGACGACCTCAACCGCTGGTACGTGCAGATGCAGGTCGAGGCGCATCGCGAGGCGGTGACGATCTTCGAATCCTACGCGGAAAACGGCGAGGTCGGCGCGCTCAAGGCCTTTGCCCAGAAGCACCTGCCGGCGATCCGCATGCACCTGCAGCGCGCCGAGGCCCTGCAGGCCCCGCGCCCTGGCTGAGCGGAAGCCCCTTCACCTGCGGGTGAGGGGGCCTCAACCCGGCGATGGCACCCCCGCCACCAGGTGGATCATCCCGCCCGGCGCCGCGATCCAGAACCCCTCGAATCCGTCCGGCAGCCGCTCGATCGGGTCGCGCCGCTGCACCCCGTGATAGGCCAGCCATTCGGCCGCCGCCGGCAGGTCCTCCGCCTGGACCTGCAACCAGGTCTCGCCCTGGCTCAGCGCCTCCACCCGGTCCACCCACAGCCGCATCGCGCCGAAGCGGAAGACGGTGGTGTGGGCTTCCTCGGCCAGCACCTCCAGCCCGATCACGTCGCGGTAGAACACCACCAGGCGCTCCTGCTCGCCGGGCGGCATCTTCATCGCGATGTTGGGGCCAGGCTGGAAGGCGGGGCGTTGCGGCATGAGGGACTCCTTCGGGAAGCCCCCACCATGCCAAGGGAGGCGGCTCAGCGGTTCAGCCAGGCCTTCAAACGTCCGGGAGCCTGCACCATCGCCGCCTCCTCGCCGCAGTAGCTGAAGCGCAGGAAGCGGTGGCCGCGGTCGCGGTCGAAATCCACGCCGGGGGTGGCCGCGATGCCGGCGCCCTCCAGCATCCGGGCGGCGAAGTCCAGGCTGTCGTTGCTGAGATGCCCGATGTCGCACCACAGGTAGAAGGCGCCGTCCGCCTGGGCGATGCGGTCGAACCCCGCCGCCGGCAGTCCCTCCAGCAGCGCGGCACGGGCGCGGCGGTAGCCGTCCTTGTTCGCCTCCAGCTCCGGCGCGCAGTCGAAGGCGGCTTCGGCGGCGACCTGGGCGATGTGCGGGGCGCTGATGAACAGGTTCTGCGCCAGGCGTTCCACCGGCCGGCACAGATCCTCCGGCAGCAGCAGCCAGCCGATGCGCCAGCCGGTCATGCAGAAATACTTGGAGAAGCTGTTCACCACGATGGCGCTGTCGCTGAACGCGGCCGCCGTGCTTTCCGCCACGCTGCCCCAGGACAGGCCGTGATAGATCTCGTCCGAGACCAGCCGCACCCCGCGGGCCTGGCACCAGGCGGCGATGCCGGCCAGCTCCTCCGGCGCCAGCATGGTGCCGGCCGGGTTGCAGGGGCTGGCGACGATCAGCCCGTCCGGAAGCGGGTCGAGCCTTTCGAGCATCGCGACCGTCGGCTGGAACCGCGTCGTGGCATCGCAGGGCAGCAGTTGCGGCACCATGCCGAGCGCGGTCAGGATGTTGGCGTAGGGCGGGTAGAACGGCGCCGCCATCGCCACCCGGTCGCCCGCGTCGAAGGCCGCCAGGAAGGCCAGCGGAAAGGCACCGGACGCGCCCACCGTCACCGCGATTCGGGCGGCCGGCACCGTGACGCCGTAGGTTTCGGAGTAATGCCGGGCGATGCGGGCGCGCAGGGAGGCGAGGCCGAAGGCCTCCGTGTAGCCCATCGGGTCACCGGCACTCAGCGCACGGATCGCGGCCTCCGCCGCGCCGCGCGGGGCGCCGTTGCCGGGCTGGCCGACCTCCATCCGCAGCACGCTGCCCGGCGGCAGGATGGCGGCGCGCGCATTGGCCGCCGCGATCACATCCATCACCAGGAAGGGCGGTGCCTCCGCCCCCCGGCCGGTCTTGAGCGGCATCAGCGGTCCGTGGCGCCCGCGGCGAGGCCGGCGCCGCGCGGGTCCGTCACCGCCTGGCAGCTGCCGGCATCGCCGGGCAGGTAGCGTGGGCAGGACAGCAGTTGCGTCCGGCCGGGTTCCGCCGCCGCGCCCACCGCGCTGGTGGCATCCGCGCCGCCGAGCACGCGCGCCAGCGGCAGTGCCACGGCCATCGGGGCCGCCTGCTGGCCGCTGCCGGCGGCGGCGGCGCGGAAGGCGCGCAGGTTCGGGCTGTGCACCAGGCCGGCCGAGAGCAGCGCCGGCTGCACCTGGCCGATTCCCGGCGCGGCGCCGAGCAGGATGCCGGTGCCCGGCGCCACGCGCCCGGTGCCGAACAGGTTGTTCATGGTGAAGGCGCAGGTCACCGCCATGCCGTCCCGGTCCAGCACCACCAGCCCGGTGGAGGCCGGCAGCACCGCGCCGCCGGCCGGCGGCAGGTCCGCGGCGGCCAGCACCATCGCCGGGTCGCCGCCGCGCTGCCGCCAGGCGGCCGCCACCGAAGCGCCACGGCTGGCCGCGACATCCGCGGCAGCACCACCCTGCAACGCGGCGAAGGCCCCCGCCGCGGCGAGGCCGCCATCGGCCGGCGGTGGCAGGAAGGACACCAGGTCGTTTCCGGCGCGGCCCTGCACCGGCGGCAGCACGCGCGGCACCGCTTCCCGCAACTCCGGCACGGTAAGGCCGCCACCGGCCGCAACCGAGCTTTCCTCCAGCCGCCGCGCGAGGCCACCCTGGTGCAGGTCGCCGACGCCGGCAGTGCGCAGCGTGGCGAGGGTGGTGCCAAGGTCCGGCTGGGTGATGCGCGCGCCGGCCTGCAACGGCTGCCCGCCCGGCCCGGCGAAGACCGCCGCCGCCGCCGGGTCGGCGAACAGCGGCGTGGCGACGGCGGCGATGTCGGCGGCCAGCGCGCGGCTGACTTCCGTGCCGAAGCGGGCGGCCTGCTCGGCCGGGGAGACCAGTTCCTCGAACGGACGGCGGCCGGCGCGGGCGTGCAGGGCGAACAACCCGCGCGCCAGCATCGGCACGGCGGCGGGGCGGTCGGCACCCGGCGGCACCGCGGTGCGCGGTCCGGGCGGGAAGACGATGGCCTCCACCTCGTTGCGGTTCGGCGCATACAGCAGGCAGGCGCCACCGCCGCCGAGCCCGGCGCGGGAGGGCAGGGTGACGGAGAGCATCAGCCCGGCCGCCACCGCCGCATCGGCGGCCGACCCGCCGGCCGACAGTACGTCGCGCGCGGCGAGCGCCGCGCGCGGCTCCTCCGCCGCCACGCCGCCGAGGAAGCCGCGGACGAAGCCTTCCTGGCCCAACTGCGGCGTCCCGCCGCCACCGCCACTCTCCGTGGTGCCGCAGGCGGCCAGTGCCAGGGCCGGCAGCAGCGCCAGGGCGAGCAGGCGGCGACCACGCCGTTCGGGGTGGGCCGGGCCGGCCGATCGCGCTAGGCTTGCCACCATGTCGCGTTCCCTGGCTTCCAAGCTGGTCGTCATCCTGGTCGTCCTCGCCTTCTTCGCCGCGCTGGCCGCCCCTGGATCGGCCGCGGCGCAATCGGCGTCGCAGCGCGTCGTCACCATCCGGGATGCGGAGACCGAGAACCTGGTCCGCCGCCTGTCGCATCCGCTGTTCCGCACGGCGGGCGTCGATCCCGGGCTGGTTCGGACCACGCTGATCCAGAACCGGGCCATAAACGCCTTCGTCAGCACCGGCAACCGGCTGTTCATCCACACCGGGCTGATCCAGCAGGCCGGCTCGGTGCGCGAGCTGATCGGCGTGCTGGCGCATGAGACCGGCCACATCGCCGGCGGCCACCTGGCGCGGATGCCGGAGGAGATGCGCATGGCCATGCTGCGCGCCATCGGCGGCATGCTGCTCGGCGGCGTCGCCGCCGCGGCGTCCGGCGATTCCGGGGCGCTGGCGGCCGGCATGCTGGGCGGCCAGGCCTCCGCCATGGGCGAGTTCTACGCCTTCACCCGCGCGCAGGAACAATCCGCCGACCAGGCGGCGGTGACCTACCTGGACCGGCTCGGCTGGTCCTCCCGCGGCCTCGAATCGCTGCTGATCAAGCTGCTGGACCAGGAACTGCTCGCCGTCGGGCGGCAGGACCCGTATTTCCGCACCCACCCTCTGTCCCGCGACCGCCTGGAATTCGCCCGCCAGCACATCAGCCAGTCCCGCCACGCCGATGCGCCGACGCCGCCGGGCTTCGAGGACAGCTTCGCCATGGTGCGCGCCAAGCTGGACGGCTTCATCGACGCGCCCGCCAGCACCTGGCGCCGCTACCCGCCCTCGGACCTGTCGACCCCCGCCCGCTACGCCCGCGCCATCGCCCAGTTCCGCTCCGGCCGCATCGCCGAGGCCGTGGCGATGGTGGATGCGCTGATCGCGGAGGCGCCGCGCAGCCCCTGGCTGCACGAATTGAAGGGTCAGATCCTGTTCGAGGGCCAGCGCCCGGCGGAGGCGCTGGCGCCCTATGCCCAGGCCAGCGCACTCGCCCCGGACGAGGCGATGATCCGCCTGAGCCACGCCCGCGTGCTGATCGAACTCGGCCAGCCCGCGATGCTGCGCCAGGCGCTCGGCGAGCTGGAGGCCACCATGCGGACCGAGCGCGACAGCCCCTTCGTCTGGCGCCAGGTGGCGATCGCCCAGGGCCGCCTCGGCAACATGCCGCAGGCCGATCTGGCCCTGGCAGAGGAGGCGCTGCTGCTCGGCGATGCCCGCAGCGCCCGCACCCTGGCCACCCGCGCCGAGGCCGCGCTGCCCGCCGGCCCGCAACGGCTGCGGGCGCAGGATCTGCGCAACGCCGCCGCGCCCGAAAACCTGCCGCAGGGTCGCGGCCGATGAGGATTGCCGTGAGACATACCCTGCGAATACTGGCGCTGGTCCTGGCCTGCGCGCTTCCGGTGGCGGCCCTGGCGCAGGGCTTCACCGAGTCCCAGCGTGCCGAAATCGTGGACATCCTGCGCCGCGCCCTGCGGGAGGACCCCTCCATCCTGCGCGACGCCATCGGCGGGCTGGAAGCGGCGGAACAGGCAGCCCGCGTCGCGGCGCAGCGGGACGCCCTGACGGCGCAGGCGGCCGCCCTGTTCCAGGACCCGGCCGACCCGGTGAAGGGCAACCCGCGCGGCGACGTGACGATGGTGGAGTTCTTCGACGCCCGCTGCGGCTACTGCAAGCAGCTGCACCCGACGATGGAGGCGCTGATCCGCCGCGACCCCAACCTGCGCGTGGTGATGAAGGACCTGCCGATCCTCGGCCCGACCAGCGTGCTCGCCTCCCGCGCCCTGCTCGCCGCGCATCGCCAGGGCCGCTACGGGCCGCTGTACGACGCGCTGATGGGGCTGCGGGTGGAACCGACCGAGGCTGTCATCCGCCAGCAGGCCGAGCGCGCCGGCCTCGACTGGCCGCGGCTGCGGCGGGACATGGACGACCCGGCGGTGCAGGCCCGCATCGAGACCAACCTGCGCCTCGCCCAGACCCTCGGCATCGAGGGCACGCCGGCCCTGGTGGTGGGCACGACGCTGGTGCCGGGCGCGGTCGATTTGCCGGCGCTGGAGCGGCTGGTGGCGGAGGCGCGCGCCGCGCGGTAGCCGCCCCGGAAGGACCCCGAGTTGCCCCCGTTGGGCCGCCGTATAGACTGGCGGCCAAGGGAGATTTGGGGGATGGCGGGGGAATCCGACGTGGTCGGGATGCTGGCGCGGCTGGTGGCGTTCGACACCACCAGCGCGCGCA
Source organism: Falsiroseomonas sp. E2-1-a20 (assembly GCF_051433195.1). Taxonomy (NCBI): domain Bacteria; kingdom Pseudomonadati; phylum Pseudomonadota; class Alphaproteobacteria; order Acetobacterales; family Roseomonadaceae; genus Falsiroseomonas; species Falsiroseomonas sp. E2-1-a20. The sequence continues at coordinate 29,912 of NZ_JBHMFT010000038.1, forward strand.
GCAACCTCGACCTGGTGCGATGGGTCGAAGCCGAGCTGGCCGCGCAGGGCGTGGCGAGCCGGCTGGTGTTCGATGAGTCGCGTCAGAAGGCGGCGCTGCATGCCGTGATCGGCCCGGCGGTGGCCGGCGGCGTCGCGCTGTCGGCGCATTCGGATTGCGTGCCGGTGGCGGGCCAGGCCTGGGCGGCCGATCCCTTCGCGCTGCGCCAGGCGCATGGCCGGCTGACCGGGCGCGGCACCGTGGACATGAAGGGCTTCTGGGCCTGCGTCCTGGCCGCCGTGCCCGGCCTGCTGGCCAAGCCACTCCGCCGCCCGGTGCATCTGTGCCTGTCCTTCGACGAGGAAACCACCTTCGCCGGCGCCCCCCTGCTGGTGGACAGCCTGGCGCAATCCGGCCCGCCTCCGGCCTTCTGCGTGGTGGGGGAGCCCAGTTCCATGGCGCCGGTGGTGGCGCACAAGGGCTATGCCTCCTGGGAGGTCGAGGTGACCGGCCTGACCGGCCATTCCTCCCAGACCCACCGCACCGCCAATGCGCTGGAGGCGGCGGCGGAGGCAGTGGCCTTCCTGAAGCAGGCCGCGCGTCGCTTCGCCGCGGAGGGCCGCCGCGCGGCGGGCTTCGAGCCGCCCTGGACCACGGTCCACACCGGCACCTTCCGCGCCGGCAGCATCCTGAACATCGTTCCCGACTTTTCCGAGTTTGTCTTCGAAATCCGCAGCGTGCCCGGCGACCGGGCGGAGGCTGTGGTCGCCTCACTCCGCACCTATGCCGAGGACGTGCTTTTGCCCGAACTGCGCAGCACCGCTCCGGACGCCGAGTTCCGCATCCGCACGCGCTGCCACGCCCCGCCGCTCGACCTGCCCGAGGCGTCGCCGCTGTTCGACCTGGCGCGGGATTGCGGCGCGGTGGGGCAGGCGGCGCGGGTGCCCTTCGCGACCGAGGCCGGCGTGTTCCAGGAGGCCGGCATCGCCAGCATCGTGTGCGGCCCCGGCGATGTCGCGCAGGCGCACCAGCCGGAGGAATGGATCGCGGAGGCGCAGCTGGCCGCCTGCATGGGCTTCCTCGACCGCCTCGGCGACCGGCAGGCCGCCGGATGAGGCCGGACGGCCTGCCGCCGCTCGATGTCCGCCTGCCGCGGCCGGAACTCGGCCCCTGGCGGGCCGGCAATACTGGCATCCCCGGCGTCTGGCGCTTCACCGCCGCGGAGCCCGGGCCGCACCTGCTGGTCACCGGCGTGGTGCACGGCAACGAGATTGCGGGCGCGCTGCTGCTGACACGCTGGCTGCGCGACGGCGTGCGGCCGCGCCGCGGGCGGCTGACGCTGGCCTTCGCCAATCTTGCAGCGCTGGATCGCTTCGACACGGCGGACCCCACCGCCAGCCGCTTCGTGGACGAGGACATGAACCGGCTCTGGGCGCCCACCATGCTCGGCGGGCTGCGGCGATCGGTGGAACTCGACCGGGCGCGGGCGCTGCTGCCGCTGGTCTGCCAGGCCGATGTGCTGCTCGACCTGCATTCGATGCTGTGGCCGTCGGACCCGCTGTTCCTCGCCGGACCGGGGCCGGCGGCCCGCGCGCTCGGCCGGGCGCTGGGCACGCCGGGGCTGGTGGTGGCGGATGAGGGCCACGCCGCCGGGATGCGGATGATCGACCACGCCCGCTTCCGCGAGGGCGCGTGCGCCCTGCTGCTGGAGGCCGGGCCGCATTGGCAGCCGGAGACGCTGGCGCAGATGGAAGCCACCGCCGCCCGCCTGCTGCGCCACCTCGGCATGGCCGCGGAAGGCGCGGCGCTGCCGCCGGATGCGGCGCGGCCGGATGGGCGGGTGGCGCGGGTGACGCGCACCGTGACGGCGGCGACCACCGGCTTCACCTTCCTGCGCGACTTCCGCGGCGGCGAGGTGGTGGCGCGGCGCAACACGCTGATCGCCCTGGATGGCGAGGCGGAGGTGCGGACCCCGCATGACGACTGCCTGCTGGTGATGCCGAGCCCGCAGGCGATGCGCGGCCATACGGCGGTACGACTGGCGCGCTTCGAAGCCTAGCCGCGGCGCCGCGCCTCCAACCCAGGCTTCCAACCGTCATCAACTCGGCGCCAGCAGCATCCTTGGCTGCAGGATGACGGGTGCATGCCGATGCATGGCAACATAGGGTTCGGACAGTAGAGCGTAGTCACCGATACGCCATTCTTCTTGCGGATCTAATTCAGGATCATAGCTGGAAAGATCCGATCCGGTCACGACGCCAGTCGTGACTGAGAGGAGTTTCCGAATGTCCTTCGAATTGTTTCGCACTGCGTCGAACACTGCCCTGCCAGGCACGCTTCTGAAGGAAGAACGGGAGACCATCCTGCGCTTCGGGACGCAGCTGCTCGATGCCGGGGAGGCTGCCAGGCGCGCTTCCCTGATCGCGGCGACGCTGCCGATGCCCGCCAGCCCGCTCACGGTCCCCCGCCCTGCGCCGCGCGATCCCGCGGCCGCCGAGGCGGCGCTGGTGGAGGAGGACGAGCCGTTCCTGGTGGAGGAGCCGGAAGCCGGCACGGCCAGCGCCAAGGGCGGGCGCCGCAAATCCACCGCCTCCACCAATCCGCGCCGCAACGTCATCGAGGGTGCGCTGGCCGGCGCGGCTCTGCCGGAAAGCCCGCGGACGATCATCGCCGCCGGCACGCTCGACGATGGCGGATTCCGCGCCGTCAGCTTCAGCGCTGGCGCGACCCTGGCGGCCACCAGCCTGGCCGGTGCCATGCTGTCCGTCGCCGTGGCGCAGACGCCGCAGGAGGCGGCGCGGCTGGAGATGGCCGGCAGCTTCCTCGCCACCTGGAAGGCGACGCAGGATTTCCTGGCCGAGGGAGTCCAGGGGCGCGTGATGCACGGCAGCGCGCTGATGCCGCTGGAGGAGATCGCGCTCGCCGCGCCGCCGCGGGGCGCCCCCGCGACCCTGACGGTTTCGGGCGCCGAGGTCATGCCGGGGGCGGGCGCACTGACCGCCGCGGCGCCGGCGGTGCGGCTGGAGGAGACATTCGAATTCAGCCCCAGGCGGCCCGCCGCGGGCGAGGCGTTGCAGGTCGATACGCTGGCGCGCGACCGGGACCCGATCTCGGGACGCAGTGCCGAGCCCGCTCCGGCCACGCCCGAGCCACAGGGCGCCGCACCCGTGACCGGGACCCCGACGCAGGGTGTGATGGCGCCCGCGGTTCCCCTGGCCCCGCCGGTTTCGATCGGCACGGTGGAACCGGCTGCGCCGACCGTCGTGGCGCCGGCGGCCGAGGCGCGGTCCAGCCTCGCCGCCGCAGGCGACCTGCCTGGGAACGGGGCGGCCCGAACGTCCGAGTCGGTCTTCAGCCTTCCGATCCCGGACGCGATGCCGGCCGTGGTCGTCGTCGCGCGACCCCGGCCCGAGCCGCCGCCGCCGAATCTGCCGCCCGCCGCGGCCGCGACGCCGGAGAGCCCTCCCGTCCCGCCTGAACCTGCCGCGACGGAAACCAGGCCGGCCGCGGCGGTGCCTGTCGTGGCGGAGGTGCGGGAGAAAGTCGCGGAGAAGCTCGAGCCGCCAGCGACAAGGCCCGATGCCGTGGACTCGACGCGGGAGCCCGCTGTCGAGGTGCCAGAGGGCCTACCCCGCCCTGACGTGGCGCCCGAACCCGTGTCGGCGGAGGTCCTGCCGCTGCCCGCCATCGTGCCGGCCGTACTGGATGAGGTCCTGCCG
>NZ_JBHMFT010000039.1:0-32736 GCF_051433195.1 Falsiroseomonas sp. E2-1-a20
TGAGCTTGAGGCGCTGTTCGGTTCCCCGTTGTTCCAGGGTGCGAAGAGCAAGCTGAGACCCTACGATTTGGGGGACTACCTCGTTGACGATTGGATGTTTTGGGCCCCGTTGATCGCGCTCTTCACCGGAGCCCGGATCGGCGAGATTGCCCAGCTTCGGCCAAATGATGTTCGCGTTGTCGACGGTCTGGCGGTGGTCGACATCAACGAGAACGGCGAAAAGACGCTCAAGAACCAGGGGACCGCGCGACTGATCCCGGTTCATGGTCGGCTTGTCGAGATCGGCTTGGTCCGGCTTGCTGCCCAGCAACAGGCCGTCAAGGCGCGGATGTTGCTGCCTGGAATACCTGGCCCGGTCCTCGGCGACCCTGGGAAGGCGCCCGGCGCGTGGATGAGTGAGCGGTTGCTCCCACGGCTCAACCTTAAGACTCGAAAAGGTCTCGGCTTTCACTCGCTGCGGCACACGTTGAAGACCTTGCTGCGCAACGTCCAAGTGCCAGACAGCATCTCCAACGAGCTGTGCGGGCATGATGACCGGGGCCGGAGCGGCGTGGGTGCGGGGTATGGCCGGGTCGAGGTCAGTGCGATGAAGGACGGGCTTGAGAAGATCTCCCTGCCCAAGGCGGTCGCGCTGATCAAGCCCCGCTGCATGTAGCCCCTAGCGCCCATGGAGGGCGCCAGAGAGGCTCAGGAGGGAACTGGCGCAATGGGGCGGTGTCGGTCTTCACCGGGCAGTCCTGGGGCGTCTGGAGTGGTCTACGCTGCACAGTCGACGCGCGTGACCAGCAGCTCCTGGCGGCGTCCGACAAGTTCCGGCGGGTGGGCAGCCGGCGCTCTTCCTGGATGTGCCCGTTGCGGCAGGTCTCACCGAGCACCAGGGGCAGCAGCGCCTGGCGGCCGGCCGAGGCGCTGAGGTTTGTCTAGATGGCACCCTCGGTCTGTAGCCAGATCACGCGGTAGGCCTCGGTCGAGATGGGGTGCGGCTCGACCCAGACCATGCCTCGTCGCACGTAATCGCTGGCCTGGCGTGCTAGATTGACTTAAGAGATGCGAAGAATTACTTATTTTTCTCTCAAGAGGGGGAAATGTCTTGCTGATGCTTACTCAGTGCATTGTCTGCTCGAGCCAGACCGAAGCCGAAATCGTCGCGACGCAGATCAAGGGGGACAGCCAGAACGTGCTGCGCGCCGTGCGTTGCGCCGCATGCGGCCATGTGCAGCTCAGTCCGCCCGAATATGACCTCGGTTTTTATGATGAAGATGGGCAAATCGAGAACGTCAAAAAATTCTACGGCACTCCGCCAGAGACCCTCTTCCGACACGCGATCATTGAGGCACGACTCAGGACGGAGCGGTTCGCCCGCCTGGGCCCGAAACTCGGCACGCCGGCCGCAGGGGAGCGACAGCGCCTTCTGGACGTTGGCGGCGGCTACGGCTTCTTCGGCGCGCAAGTCGCCTCGTCCAGCCCTGATACCGACGTAGTGGCGCTGGAACCGAGCGCCCGCCGCATCGAAATGGGGCGTGAGCGCATGCTGGCAGAAGGACTGCTACCAGATTCTGCCCTGGAGCGGCTGACCATGAGCCCCGGGCTTCTTGATGATGCCTATGCGGAGGCTCATGCGGGCAGCTTTGACGTCGTGACCATGTGGCACGTGCTAGAGCATGTGCCGCGCCCCGTTGAGTTGCTCAGGCTCTGTGAGCGCGTGCTGCACCCGACCCGGGGCGCGATCTGCATTGAGGTGCCCAATCTCGACGACGAACTCATGCGACGCTCAGAGGCCTTCCGAGCACGCTGGTTTATGATGGAGCACATCTCCTATTTCTCGCCGCAGGGACTCGCCGCTGTCGTCCGGCGAGCGCTGCCGAACGCCAGGATCGAAGTTCATGGCTATCAGCGCTATGGCATCTTCAACTACATGCACTGGATTGCCTTCAACGCCCCGCAGGGCGCCAATCCCGATCTCTTTGAGGGGACGGATCGCTGGTGGCTGGAGGCGTCTTGGCGCGCAGTGCGAGAACAGACGCTTTGCAGCGACGCGATCTACATGGTGATCCGACCCAGCGGCGCCTGAGCCGGCCTGCGCTACTGCCTTGACGATTGTCCGCGTTGGTCGCTTCCTGGTGGCCCGGTTGCCTTGGGTGCGGCACGTGGTGGCTTCACCCCACCGACCCTATGACGCCGCTGTCGCCGGCCTGGATGGATGCGATCCTGTCGAGGATTGGATGGGCCAGAACCAGACAGGGTCACCGCTCTGAGCCTACGCGGCGAGCGCCGAGGTGGCGGTTCGCGTCCAGGTCATCGAGGGTCATGGCATCGACGGAGTCGGCGTTGCGGCGGACGCCTTTGTCGAGGTTCTGGGAACAGCCTACCCGCTTGCCGTGGATCATCCCCTGGGGGCTCGGACCCTGACCCTCGGGGCGGCGGTATGTGGTGACGGCCGGCACGGGCGCGGCACTGACATTGGCATTGGCAGTGGCATGGGCCGCAGATGCCTCCGACCTGATGGACCACCACAGCCGAAGCTGGGCCTGGCAATCCCTCAGCCGTCGCTCCTGTGGCGCCCGGCGGGCAGCGAGATAAACCCGTGCGTCCAAATCGGCGGCGGTCGCAGTATCGACATAGCCGGCGTCCTGGCGGGCCTTGCGGTTCAGGTTCTCGGAACAGCCGATGCGCTTGCCGTGGATCGTCCCCTGAGGTCTGGGGCCCTCGCCATGGAGCTGGCCGTAGGTGCTGGCAGAGGGTTCGATGCCGCGGACGAACTCCGCGCCGACGACGGCGAAGCGTGGCCCTGGCGGCAGCAGCAGCCGCGGCGCGGCCTGGTCCAGCACAGCCATCGTTGAAAGCCACCCCCGGGGTTCCGCGCGAGGCGCGCAATTGCCGAGACTACCGACCTGCGGGACGCGCCACAATCACGCCCCCGGCGCCAGTCAAGCCCGATTTGGGTTGCAGAACAGGGGTCGAGGGCGCATATGTGTCTCCGTCAGCCTCGTTTGGTTCGGCCTGCTCTCCCAGCTCAAGATCGAGCGCCGAGCCCGCTGTCCGTCTCCCCTCCAGGTCTGATCCGCTCTGCGATCGTGCGGGGCGGCCTTTTGTTTCGAAGCGGAATACATCCATGGCTATCGGCACCGTCAAGTGGTTCAACGCGACCAAGGGCTACGGCTTCATCCAGCCGGAAGACGGCTCCAAGGACGTGTTCCTGCACATCTCCGACGTTCAGCGTTCGGGCCTGCAGGAGCCGCGTGAAGGCGACAAGCTGGAATACGAGCTGCAGCACGGCCAGCAGGGCAAGACCTCTGCCGGCAACCTGAAGCGCGCCTGATTCCGGAAGCAGGACGGCCCCGGCCGTCCTGACCCGACTGGCGGGAGGCCGGGTGCGGATGCACCCGCCTCTCCGCCACGACCATCCCGCTGCCCGACAGGGTAGCACAATCGGCCTGACGCGCTTCGGCGCTTCCGGCACCCAGATGAAGACGCGGGGCCGCGACACAACGCCGCCACCGCCCAAAGGACAACGTGCACTTCTCCAACGACCGAGTTTCGACCCAACTCTCCAACACCATCGGGTCCATCCAGCCGGCACAGCCGGCCACCACGCCGCGAGAGCCCATGGTTTCCGGCCTGTCCCGCGAAGATCTCCGCCGGATCGTACTGGACCTCATCGGCTGACCAAGGACGGCACGGCGCGCGCGGGCGGCCCGATCGTTCTGCCCGGCCCAGCCGGGACAAGCCTCGACCCGCAAGGAGCGCCCCATGCCGCCGAAGCACAGCTTCACCATCGGCCAGCACATCGAATTCGTGCCCGGCCGTTTCGACGGCTCCGCCCCCTCCGGTGCCTACACCGTCGTGCGGCAATTGCCGAACGACGCTTTGGACCGCGAGTACCGCGTGAAGAACTCCCGCGACGGGCATGAGCGCATCATCCGCGAAAGCCAGATGCGCCAGCGCGCCTGACGACCAGAAGACCCACTCCGGCCGATGGCGGAGAGGGTTTTTTGATTCAGCGGCGCCGCAACGTGGACAAGTCACGCACCGCGCCGCGCGCGGCGCTCGTCGCCATCGCCGCATAGGCGCGCAGCGCCGTCGAGACCATCCGCTTGCGCGGGCTCGCGGGCTGCCAGGCGGCCTCCCCCTTCGCCTCCATCGCCGCCCGGCGCCGCGCCATCTCGGCCTCGTCCACCGCCAGGTGGATGCGGCGGCTGGGGATGTCGATCTCGATGATGTCGCCATCCTCCACCAGCCCTATCGGGCCACCTTCCGCCGCCTCCGGCGACAGGTGCCCGATCGACAGGCCGGAGGACCCGCCGGAGAAGCGGCCATCGGTCACCAGGGCGCAGACCTTCCCGAGGCCCTTCGATTTCAGGTAGCTGGTCGGGTACAGCATCTCCTGCATCCCGGGCCCGCCACGCGGTCCCTCATACCGCACGACCACCACGTCGCCGGCCACCACGCGGCCGCCGAGGATGCCCTCCACCGCCGCATCCTGGCTCTCGAACACCTTCGCGGGCCCGGTGAAGGTCAGGATGGAGGCGTCGACGCCGGCCGTCTTCACGATGCAGCCATCGGCCGCGATGTTGCCCGCCAGCACCGCCAGCCCGCCATCCTGGGAGAAGGCATGCTCGCGGGACCGGATCACGCCGGCTTCGCGATCGGTGTCGAGGCTCTCCCAGCGCTCCGCCTGGCTGAACGCCACCTGGGTCGGCACGCCGCCGGGCGCCGCCATGAAGAAGTCGAGGACGGTGCCGCTGGCCGTTTGCATCACGTCCCATTGCCGAAGCGCCTCGGCCAGCGTCGGCGCATCGACGCGGCTCACGGACGTGTCGATCAGCCCGGCGCGGTCGAGCTCACCCAGAATCCCGAAAATGCCGCCGGCGCGGTGCACGTCCTCGACATGCACGTCGGCCACCGAAGGTGCCACCTTGCACAGCACCGGCACGCGGCGGGACAGGCGGTCGATGTCCACCATGCTGAAATCCACCCCACCCTCATGCGCCGCGGCCAGCAGGTGCAGCACGGTGTTGGTGGACCCGCCCATGGCGATGTCGAGCGTCATCGCATTCTCGAACGCCGTCCGCGTCGCGACCTCGCGCGGCAGCACGGAGAAGTCGTCCGTCTCGTAGTGCCGGCGCGTGATCTCGACGATGCGGCGCCCGGCTTCCAGGAACAGCCGCTTGCGGTCGGCATGGGTGGCCAGGACCGTGCCGTTGCCGGGCAGCGCCAGGCCCAGCGCCTCCGTCAGGCAGTTCATCGAATTGGCGGTGAACATGCCGGAACACGACCCGCAGGTCGGGCAGGCGGAGCGCTCGATGACGGCGACTTCCTCATCCGTCACGGAACTGTCGGCCGCGGCGATCATCGCGTCGATCAGGTCCACGCTGCGCTTCTTGCCGCGATGCACCACCTTGCCGGCTTCCATCGGGCCGCCGGAGACGAAGATGGTCGGCACGTTCAGCCGCATCGCCGCCATCAGCATGCCTGGCGTGATCTTGTCGCAGTTGGAGATGCAGACCATCGCATCGGCGCAATGCGCGTTGACCATGTACTCGACGCTGTCGGCGATCAGGTCGCGCGAGGGCAGGCTGTACAGCATGCCGTCATGGCCCATGGCGATGCCGTCATCCACCGCGATGGTGTTGAACTCCTTCGCCACGCCGCCGGCGGCCTCGATCTCCCGCGCCACCATCTGGCCAAGATCCTTCAGGTGGACGTGGCCCGGGACGAACTGGGTGAAGCTGTTGACCACGGCGATGATCGGCTTGCCGAAATCGCCGTCCTTCATCCCGGTGGCGCGCCACAGCCCGCGCGCGCCGGCCATGTTGCGGCCATGGGTGGTGGTGCGGCTGCGGTACTGCGGCATCGGATCGGTCCTGCATCACGATCGCCACGCGACAGGACGCCCGTATCGGGTGCCCAGCCATGGCGGGGGCCGCTTTCCTAGCTTCTTCCCCCGCGCAGGGCCAGACGGGGCGCGCCCGCGCGGCTCAGGCGAACCACAGCAGCCCGGTTCCGCCGACGCTGGTCTCGACCGGCAGCGGAAGCTCGGACCAGTCGCGCCCGGCCCAGGTGACGGATCCATCGATGACCTGGTCGCCATCGACATCGACATGCAGCGTGGCGCCCTGGAACCCGGCGGCGCCGGCGCTGTCGACGCGCAGGAAGGTGGAAACGCCCGGCTGCCAACCCCACACCGCCACCTCCTCCCCGGCGTCGAAATCGGTGATGGTCGACCAGGTCGGCCCCTCGCCCCGCAGGTCAAGGAAGAAGCGGTCCCAGCCGGCGCCGCCCGAGAGGAAGTTCGAGCCGGTGCCACCATCCATGACATCGTCGCCCTCGCCGCCGGCGGCCGCATCGTCGCCGCCGCCCAGCGCGATGAAGTCGTTCCCGGAGGTGCCGAGCGCCAGGTCCGCCGCCGCCGTCCCGGTCCATTGGTTGGCGATGCCCGCCACCGGTCCGGCATAGGTCGAGGACAGCCAGATGGTGCTGGTGTCGGTCGCGCTGACGGCCGATTCATCCACCACGGTGGTCGTCAGCGTGGTGGTGCCGCCATCCTGTCCGGACGAGGCATTCTCATAGGTCACGAGGCGTGCCACCGCGGCGACCTCCTCCGCCGTCAGCGGGCTCAGCGGCGTGGCGACGGTCGCCGTCACGTCGTCGATCATCAGCGTGCCGCCGAGATATTGCCCGCCGCTGGCATCGAAGGACCCGGCCACGAAGACGAAGCGATAGGAGCCGTCCTGCCCGGTGGCCAGGGTCAGCGTCTCCGTCGCCCAATCCGTCTCGGCCCCGCCGCTGCTGCCGGTCTCGTCGAGCAGGGTGATCGTGGCGCCGGTGTCGACGTTCAGCAGGTAGCCGAAGGCATCGTAGGCATCGCCGGTGCCGAGCGCCTTCCAGGCGAAGGCGACGCTGTCGCCCGCCGCCAGCACGATGGCGCTGTTGCTGTACACGGCGGGGCCGCGGATGACGCCGTAGGGCTGGTCGATGCGGAGCAACTCGGTATCCAGCTTCACCGAGAAATCGCCGGGCCCGACGCCGGACAGCGACGACAGCGTCGCCGTGGCGGCCGAACCGCTTGAGCCAGGGGTGCTGTTGTCGCCCGTGGTGTTGTCGCCGGGATAGGTGGCATCGACCGGCGTTGCCCAGCCGGCGATGGTCGCGACGCCGTCGAGCCGGATGCGTGCGGTCTCGGCGGTCCAGCCGGTGATGATGACGTCGCCATCCTCGCCCTGGTCGAAGCTGCCGTTCGCGAATCCTGAGCCGACGAAGTTGATGCGCAGCGCCGCACCGCCCTGCCCGTCCAGGGTGGCGTCGATGGCACCGATATCCTCCGCCCCCGTGCCCGTGCCGCGATACAGCGTGGTGCCGACGGCGGAGATGGCGCCCGCCGTCACGTCGGCGCTGCCGCTGGTGGTGAGGCCGAGCACCTGGCTCGAACCGCCACCGGACTCGAGCGTGAAGGTGAGCGAGCCGCCGCGATAGCTGGCACCGCCGGTCACCAGGGCCGCCGCATCGAGGACAACCGCGCCGGCCCCCTGCGCGTAGGAAAGGTCGGCCAGGGCGAGCTCGGTCGAAACGGACATTCTTGGTCTCCGGGGACAGGCGTTCTGGCTGCGTGCCGACCCTAGGAATCCCGGGACTAAGTGCCGGTTAATGCCGTTCAGGTTTCCCGCGCCCGCGACAACCGAGATTGCGAGTCATTCGCATTTGTGCCATGCAGCACCCGGATCGAGGACGTCCCGCATGGCTTCCAGCAAGCTCGCCATCATCGCGCTGACCCTTCTCGCGCTCTCCAGCCCCGCAGGGGCGGAGACGGTGCTGCCGCTCGAACTCAACCGGCTGGAGCCGGTGACGGGCGCGACCGAAGGCTGTCGCATCTGGATGGTACTGGCGAACGACGCGCCGGAGGCCACCGCCATCGCAAGCCTGCGGCTCGACCTGGTGGTCTTCGGCGCCGAGGGCCAGATCGCGCGCCGCGCCGCCGTGGAACTCGCCCCGGTCGGCGCCGGTCGCACCGCCGTGCGGCTGTTCGACCTGGCGGGCCTGGCCTGCGACCGCATCGGCCGCCTGCTGGTGAACGAGGTGCTGTCCTGCCGGATCGGCGGGACGGAAGTGGGGCACTGCGCGGACCTGATCCGGCCGTCCAGCCGCGCCGGCATCCGCTTCGGCCTGTAGAAGGAGACACGCGATGGACACCGCGCACGACCTTTCCCCGCTCGGCCTGTTCCTCGCCGCCGACTGGGTGGTCCGGGCTGTCATGCTGATGCTGGTGGTGGCCTCCGTCGCCGTCTGGGCGCTGGCACTGGACCGCGCGCTGCGCTTTCGCCGGTTGGCGCGGGATGCCCGGGCCCTGCGTCGCTTCGCCGAGGATGGCTCCCCGCCCGCCCGTGAAAATGCCTGGGCGGAGGTGCTGGTCGCGGCCGAGCAGGCGGCGCGCGAGGCCGCCGGCGAATCGCCCGGGGACCGCCGCCACCACATCGCCGGCGCGGCCCGGCTGGCGGTGACGGAGCGTACCGCCATGGCCCGGCGCGGCCTGCCGATGCTGGCCAGCATCGCCTCCACCGCGCCCTTCATCGGGCTGTTCGGCACCGTCTGGGGCATCATGAACGCCTTCACCGCCATCGCCGCCAGCGGCAACACCAGCCTGTCCGCGGTGGCACCGGGAATCGCGGAGGCGCTGTTCGCCACCGCGCTCGGGCTGGTCGCCGCCATTCCCGCGGCGCTCGCCTTCAACCGGCTGTCGGCCATGCTGGGCGAGGCGCGCGGCGCGGCCAACGGCGCGGCGGAACGCCTGGCCCGCCGGCTTGGCCTCGCCGGGTCCGGACGCGCGCGGATGGCGGCCGAGTGATGGCGTCCGGCACCCTGGAGGAGGATGGCGAGGACGACGCCATGCTGTCCGAGATCAACGTCACGCCCTTCGTCGACGTCATGCTGGTGCTGCTGATCGTCTTCATGGTGGCGGCGCCGATGATGATGGTGGGCGTGCCGGTCGATCTGCCGCGCGCCGCCCAGGCACCGGCGGCGCAGGTGACGCAGCCGCTGGTGGTGACGCTGGACCGCGCCGGCCGCGTCTTCATCGAGGAAGCCGAGGCCGACCCCGAGACGCTCGCCACCCGCCTGCGCCCGATGGCGGAGGCGGCGCCGGACCGGCCGGTGTACCTGCGGGCGGACCGCGCCCAGCCCTATGGCGAGGTGATGCGCATCCTGGCCGCGCTGGCCGCCGCCGGCTTCGGCCGCGCCTCCCTGATCGGCGAGGCGGCGCCCTAGGCCGATGCGTCACTCGCAAGCGGGAATCCATCCGGCTGCCTGGGGCGTGGCGCTGGCGCTGCATCTCGGCGTCGCCGCGGCCTTGATGCGCCCGGCCGCGCCGCCGGTGGTGGCGGGCGGCGGTGGGCTGCAGGTGGGGCTTTCCAGCGGCATGGCCGGTGGCGGCGGGATGACGGGCGCGGCCGCGCCGGACCTGTTGCAGGCGGCCGAGCCCCAGGCCCTGGCGCCGGCCCAGGCGGAGCCGGAGACGCTGGCCGCCGCGGAGCCCCCCACGGAACCTGCGGCCGAACCGCTGCCCCAGGCACCGGAGGCGGCGCCGCCGGATCTGACCCCGGCGCCGCCGCCGGACTTGCTGGCCGAGGCGCCACCGCCGGAAGCCCTGCAGGCCGCCGCGCGAATCCTGCCGCCCCCGCCACCACCCGAGGACCTCGCCACGCGCGAGCCCGCAACGGTCAAGGCGCGCGCACCGCTGCCGGCCCCGCCGCCCGCCGCCAGGACCGTCACACGTGCGGCGCCGGCGCCGCGCCCGGCGCCGCGCCAGGCCGCGCCTGCCGCCTCGCAAGGGCCGGCCACGGCAGGACCGCAGGCCTCGGGACCGACTGGGGCGAATACCGGCACGCCGGGCCCCGCACCCGGCCCGGCCGCGGCGGGCGCCGCCGGGCCCGCCGGTGCCGCGACCGGCCCGCGCCCGCTGCCCCCGGCCTATTCCGCCGCGCTGGTCCGCATCCTGCAGCGCAACCTGCGCTACCCGCCCAGCGCGCGCGACCAGGGCGTGGAGGGTACCGCCATGCTGCGCTTCACCATCGGCCGCGACGGCACGGTGCAGGCGGCGCAACTGCTGCGCGGCACCGGGTCCGCGCTGCTGGACCATGAGGCGCTGGCGCTGCTGCGCCGCGTCTCCCCCCTGCCCCGCCTGCCGGCGGATTTCCCGGATGCGCAGGTGGTGGTGACGGCGCCGGTCGGCTTCGTGATCCGCTGATCCGGTGCTCGGTCGCATTTCCCGAGTCGTCAGGCGTATCCGCCTGACTTGGAAATGCTCTACGGCAGGCCCGCGGCGCCCGGCGCATCCTCCGCCGCGTCGCCCAGCGCCGCCCGCGCCGTGCGGAAGCCCGCGGCCAGCGCCTCCCGCAGCACGATCACCTCATGGCCGATGCACAGGCAGCGGAAGCCGGCCCGCAGCGCCGCCGCGGCCTGCGCGCCATCGGCCGCCACCCAGCCGACCGGCTTGCCCGCCGCCTGCGCCGCCGCCCGCAAGCGCGCCGCCGCCGCCCGGTAGCGCGGATCCTCGAACCGGCCGGGGATGCCAAGGCTGTCGGACAGATCGAAATGGCCGAGCCACAGCAGGTCCAGCCCCGGCACCGCGGCGATCGCCTCGGCATTGGCGATGCCCGGCGCGCTCTCGACCAGCGCGATGGTCAGCACCGCCGCATTCGCCGCCGCCATCTTCGCGGCCGGATCGCCGCCGGCATAGGCATCATGCGCGACCGAGAAGACCAGGCCGCGCGTGCCCTCCGGCCGGTAGCGGCAGGCGGCGACCAGGGCGCGTGCCTGCTCCGCGGTCTCCACCAGCGGCATCATGATGCCGAGCGCGCCGGCATCCAGCACCGGCGGGATGAAATGCGCCAGCGCGGCCGGGATGCGCACCATCGGCACGATTCCGGCGGCGCGGGCGAAGGCGCATTGCGCCTTCACACCTTCGATCCCCAGGCCCGAATGCTCCATGTCCAGCAGCACGAATTCGGCGCCGGCGGCGGCGAGCGTCGGCGCCAGGCCCGGCGTGAAGAATTCGAAGGCCATGACGCCGAAGGCGGCCTCGCCGCGCCGCAGCTTGTCCCGGGTCGGATTGGTCACCAGCGCCATGCCCGCATGGTGATCCCGCTTCCGTGATGCTGGCAAGCTTGCCATGGGCACCCGGCACCGATAATGTAAACCACATGGTTAACTTTCAAGCCGCCCCCGACCTGGACCGCATCTTCGCCGCCCTGTCGGACCCCACCCGCCGTGCCCTGATCCAGCGCCTGGATGCGGAGGACGGGCTCTCGGTCAGCGAGTTGGCCCGGCCGCTGGCGATGTCCCTGCCCGCGGTGATGAAGCACCTGGATGTCCTGGAAGGCGCCGGGCTGATCGCGCGTCAGAAAACCGGCCGCACCGTCGCCTGCCGCCTGACCGCCGCGCCGATGGAGGACGCCATGGGGTGGCTCGCCCGCTACCAGCGCTTCTGGACCGAGAGCCTGGATCGCCTGGCTGCCGCCGTCGAGCGCGCGCCATGACGACGACGATCCCGAGCCTCACCCTGGTGCGCCGCATCAAGGCGCCACCCGCCCGCGTCTTCGCCGCCTGGACGCGGGCGGAGGTGCTGGCGCAGTGGTTCGGCCCGCACCACACGAAGGTCGAGCACGCCGAGGTCGATGCCCGCATCGGCGGCGGCTTCCGTATCCGCCTGATCGAGGACAATGGCGACCGCCACGAGGTCGGCGGCCGCTACATCGCCATCGAGCCCGAGCGCGAAATCGCCTTCACCTGGGCATGGGCCAGCATGCCGCAACGCGAAAGCCGCGTCACCGTGCGCTTCCGCGCGGTGGAGGGCGACACCGAGATCACCCTGACGCATGACCGCTTCGCCGATGCCGCCACCGCCACCCGGCATCGCCGCGGCTGGACGGAATCGATGCAGCGCCTGGACGCCCACTTCACCACGATGGAGACGACGCCATGATGGACGAGAAAGCCACGGCGGAACATCGCTGGCTGCAACGCCTGGTCGGCGAATGGACCAGCGAGGTGCAATGCATCATGGGCCCGGACCAGCCGACGATGACGATGCGCGGCCGCGAAAGCATCCGCCCGCTCGGCGAGTTCTGGGTGATCGGCACCGGGGAGGGCGAGATGCCCGGCGGCGGCACCGGCCACACCGTCATCACCCTCGGCTACGACGTGGCGAAGGGCC
Source organism: Falsiroseomonas sp. E2-1-a20 (assembly GCF_051433195.1). NCBI lineage: Bacteria > Pseudomonadati > Pseudomonadota > Alphaproteobacteria > Acetobacterales > Roseomonadaceae > Falsiroseomonas > Falsiroseomonas sp. E2-1-a20. Next base: position 12,206 of record NZ_JBHMFT010000039.1, read on the forward strand.
GCTTCACCGGCAATTTCGTCGGCTCCATGATGACCATGATGTGGCTCTACGACGGCGAACTCGATGCCGGGGGGACGGTGCTGACGCTGGACAGCGAGGGACCGGACATGGGCACGCCCGGCCGCACCGCGCACTACCAGGACATCATCGAGCTGCCGTCGCCCGACGAGCGCATCATGCGGTCGCGGATGCAGGATGCCGAGGGCCACTGGCAGCAGGTGATGACCGCGCGCTACCGGCGGGCGGGCTGAAGGATGGGCACGCGGGTCCTGCTGCTCATCGGCACGCGCAAGGGTGCCTTCATCCTGGAATCCGATGCGGCGCGGCAGGATTGGTCGCTGCGCGGGCCGCTCTGCGACACCTGGCCGATCAACCACGTGATCGCCGACCCGGCCTCGGGGCGCATCCACGCGGCCGGCGGCAATGAATGGTTCGGACCCGCAGTCTGGACCTCGCCGGATTTCGGCGAAAGCTGGACGCATTCCAGCGTCGGCCTCGCCTATCCGGCGGGCGAGACGCCGATCAGGACGGTGTGGTCGCTGGCCGCGGCGCATGGCGTGCTGCATGCGGGGGTGGAGCCGGCCGGGCTGTTCCGCAGCGAGGATGGCGGCGAGGGCTGGACCCATGTGGCAGGCCTGCGCGACCATCCCTCCCGCCCCGAATGGCAGCCGGGCGGCGGCGGGCTGATCCTGCACGGGCTGCTGCCGCACCCTGCGGACCCGGACCAGTTCTGGGTGGCGATCTCGACCGGCGGCGTGTTCCACACCGCCGATGGCGGCGCCACCTGGGCGCCGCGCAACCGCGGCACCCGGCAGGACTACGCGCCGGAGGACCAGCGCTTTCCGGAACATGGCCAATGCGTGCATTGCCTGGTGATGGCGCCCGGCCAGCCGGACCTGCTGTACCAGCAGAACCATTGCGGCATGTACCGCAGCGAGGATGGCGGCCGAAGCTGGACCAGCATCGAGGCCGGCCTGCCTTCCAGCTTCGGCTTCCCCGCCGCCGTGCATCCGCGCGACCCGGCCACGCTGTTCCTGCTGCCGCTGAACGGCGACCAGGCCGGGCGCTACGTGCCGGATGCGCGATGCGCGGTGTGGCGCACACGCGATGGCGGCCGGACCTGGCAGGATCTGCGCGCGGGGCTGCCGCAACAGGACGCCTATTTCGGCGTGCTGCGCCAGGCGATGGCGGTGGATACGCTGGACCGCGCCGGCGTCTATTTTGGCACCAGCGGCGGCGAGCTGTTCGCGAGTGCCGACGAGGGCGAGACCTGGTGCTGCATCGCGCGGCACCTGCCGGTGATCTCCTCGATCGAGACGCTGGTGCTGCCAGGCGGATGAGCAGCTGATGCAGCCCGTCCAGGTCCTGCTGCCCGCCGCCCTGGTGCGCCTGTTCCCGGGCGCACCGCGGGAGGTGGCGCTGGAGGCGGCCTCCGTCGCGCAGGCGATCCTGGCGCTGGAGCAGCGCTGGCCGGGCATGGGCGACCGCATCTGCGATTCGACGCCCTCGATTCGCCGCCACCTGAAGGTCTTCGTGGACGGCCAGCCCGCGACCCTGGCCACGTCCCTGCGCCCGGGCGGGGAGATGCTGGTGATGACGGCGATGAGCGGCGGCTAGGAAATTCGGCGAAAAGAGTCTTCCCCCCACTTCCTGGGGAGGGTCGGCCTATATGCCGACGGGCGGGCGAGGGGGGATGTGCAAGCGACTGAACGGGCGCACAACCGAAACGCCCCCCTTCCCCAACCCTCCCCCCTGCGGGTGGAGAGGGCTTTTTCCGCAGCCTGCTAGACCAGCGCGAGGAGGCCCACCGCCACCACGGCGCCACCTGCCAGCCGCGGCACCAGGACCGGCAGGCCGCGTGCCAGCCGCACCACGAGGGCCACCATCCCGCCCTGCACCAGCGCCAGCCCGGCAAGATAGGCCAGCACGGGCGTCGGCTCCGCGCCCAGGACTGCCTCGGCATAGGCCTGCCCATGTGCAAGGCCGGCCAGCGCCAGGAGGCCGAGCCAAGCCGCCGGGGCGATGCGCCACCCGGCCACCAGCACTGCGCCCGCAACCAGCACCGTCGCCAGGACAAGCCACTCCGCCCCCGGCAGCACCAGCCCCAGCCAGGCGGTGGTGACGCCGGCGAGCGACGCCACCACGAACAGCAGCGGCCGGGCGAGGCCCTGCCGCGCCAGGCCCGCGATCAGCCCGACGGCCAGCAGGAAGGCCAGATGGTCCAGGCCGATGATGGGATGCGCGAAGCCGGAGGCGAGCCCCTGCCAGAGCGTCGCCGGCACCTCCCCGCCCATCGGGTGGTGCGCGGCGGCCGGCCCGGCGAGCAGCAGCGGCAGGGCGAACCCGGCGAGGCGGAGGGCGGAGGTCATGCGGCGGAATCCTGTTCTGCGTACCGCAGGATAGGGCTGCCGCGGCGGCAGCGGAACCCTATGGCGTCGCCGACATTTCCTGCAGCCCGGTCGCCAGCAGTGCCAGCACCGCGGCCTCCTCCGGCCGCAGCCGGCCGATTTCCTGCTGCAGTTCCGCCTTCGCCTCGGCCTCCACCTCCAGCGCCAGGGTCCCGCCCAGGTAGCTGTCGAGGATCACCGGGTGGACGTAGCATTTGCGGCAGATCGTCGGCGTATTGCCGAGGCGGGAGGCAACGCGTTCGATCGCCTGGCGCACGTTGCGCTTGGCCGCCGCCTGACTGTCCACGCGCTGGTATTCGCGCAGCGCGAGCGCCGCCAGCACGGTGCCGGCCCAGGTGCGGAAATCCTTCGCCGTGACGTCGCGGCCCGCGATCTCGCGCAGATAGGCGTTCACATCGGCCGAGGTGACATCGCGGATCTCGCCATCCGCGTCGCGGTACTGGAACAGCTCCTGCCCCGGAAGGTCCTGGCAGGTGCTGACGATGCGGGCGACGCGACGGTCCTTGACGCGCAGGTTCCAGCTTTTCCCGCTCTTGCCCTTGAAGGCGAAGCGCAGCTCGCTGCCGGCAACAGCCACATGCTCGCCCTGCAGCGTGGTCAGGCCGTAGCTCTCGTTCTGCTTCGCGTAGTCGTCGTTGCCGACGCGGATCAGCGTGGTCTCCAGCAGGTGCACCACCGTCGCCAGCACCTTCTCCCGCGGCAGGCCCGGCCGGCGCATGTCGGCATTGATGCGGGCGCGAAGGGCCGGCAGGGCCTCGGCGAATTCCAGCATGTGGTCGTATTTCGCGGCATCCCGCACCTCCCGCCAGCGGGCGTGGTAGCGGTACTGCTTGCGGCCCTTCTGGTCGCGGCCGGTTGCCTGGATGTGGCCATTCGCCTGCGGGCAGATCCACACCTCGGTCCAGGCGGGTGGGATGGCCAGCGCGCGGATGCGCTTCAGGGCGGACGCGTCGCGCAGTGCACCGCCCTTCGGCAGGCGGTAGGAAAAGCCCTTGCCGACGCGGCGCCGGCTGATGCCTAGCTGGTCGTCGGAAACGTAGCGCAGGCCGGCGTCGCTGGCCGCCTCGCGCGCATCGATGATGGCCGGGCTGGTGCTGTCGTCGTCGAGGGGCATCGGCGCTGGGCCTCCTCCCGCCCGGACAGCGGCATCAACACCCGCCATCACGTCCGGTTCCGCCGGCGGCCGGGCCGGTGCCCTCTGGCCTGGCTACTGCGTCGGGCCACCACCGCCGGTCACGCCGGAGCCTGGCGGGCTGGCGCCGGTGGTGCTCGGGCTTACCGGAGTCCCGGCGGTACCGGGCGCCGGCGGGAGCGGCGCTTCCGGCGCACCGATCGGGGCATTGCCGCTGGTCCCGGTGGTGCGCCCGGCATTGCTGGTCGTGCCGGTCCCGGCCACCGTGTTCGGCGCGCTGCCGCCGGATTGTCCGGTGCTGGTGTCCGTCGAGGCCTCGTTCTGCGGGTCGTCGCAGGCGACGACCGCCAGCGCGAAGGTTGCGGCGAGGAGCGGTGCCAGGAACTTCGTTTTCATGCTGATATCTTTCTGTCTGGTGTGCCGCGTCCGAAGCGCGGGCCGCCGCACGTCGATGATGTCATGAACCCGCTCGCCGGCCCGCCACCCCAGGCCGCGCGTGGGACAGGTCCCGGGATCGTCAGCGATAGGCGCGCACGCCGTCCGCCCAGCCGCCCATCCGGCCGTATTCCTGGATGCGCTCCGTCTCGTAGCGCGGCAGGGCTTCCAGCTGCGCCCGCGTCAACTCCATCCGAACCCGTTCGCTCGGGCCACCGAAGGCCAGCTGCTCGATCGGCACCACGGCACGGCGGGCCCCAATCCCGAGGAAGCCGCCCCACTCCACCACCGCCGCGCGCACCTGCCCGTTGCCGTCGATCAGCAGGTTCTCGATCTCGCCGGCATCGCGTCCGTTGGCGCCGACCACATTGGTGCCGACGAGGTTCGAGGCGCGTTCCAGCGTGAGGCCGGACGCGGCGCCGCGGCCGGCCACGGGCTGCGCCGTGCCACCGCCGGATTGGGCAGGCTGCGGCGTGGCGGAGGCACCGGTCCGCGCCTCCTGCCGCGTCGTGCCGCCCTGTTGGCCGGCAGGAATCACGGCCAGGAGCCCTTCGATGGCGCTGCGTGCGCGTGGTGCCGGCACCGTGTCACCATCACCCAGCGCGTCGCGCGCCTGCGCCACGCGCTGTTCGACCGGGCCGCGCTGGTCCTGCGGCATGTCGGCCATCGCGCGCGTCATCTGATCGAGTGCCTGGCGCGCCCGCTGGATCGCCTGCGGCGAGGCGTCCCCGGAGGCATCGCCGAGCTGCTGATGTGCGACGCGCAGTTCCTGCGCCGCGCGCTGCAGTGGCGACTGGGCCGCCTGCGGCTGCGACGGCGTCACGCCCTGCTGGGCCTGCTGGGCCGCAGCCGGGGCGGCCGACGCCATGGCCAGGCCGAGCGCCGCCGTCGCAGCACCAAGCAACAGCCGGTGGCGCGCGGCTGCCATCCGCATCGTGATGTCCTGCATGTTCGTCTCCTGCGAAGCGCGCCGAAGTGGGTCGCGTTCCGCACCGGCGCACGGTGCGCAACCCGCGGTGGGGCGCGGCTCGACCACCCTCGCGCACCCCTCGAGCGGAGGACGTCCCGGCAGGGCCTCCCGACCCTGCCGCGACGCCACCGATCAGGACTTGTCGAGCGTGTCCCGGGCCTTGTCCTTCGCGCCGCCCACGGCGTTCTGGACCTTGCCCTCGGCCTTGTCGGCCTTGCCCTCGGCCTGCATCGACTGGTCGCCGGTCATCTTGCCGATGCCTTCCTTGATGCTGCCCTTGGCCTGCTTGCCGCTGCCTTCGATCCGATCCTTGTCAGGCATGTCGTCCTCCTCGGTTGTTGGTTCGCCGACGGGTGCAGGACACCCGTCAGTCCACGGGCTGCTGGTGCAGCAGCGTGCCGCGCCGGGCATCGATCCGAAGCTGCCAGGCGCGATCATTCTGGTGCGCCTGCGTGATGATCGCCTCGTCGTCGCGCCCGAGTTCGCTCACGCGCGTGTAGCCACGGCTTTCCAGCAGCCGCCCGACCTGTTCCGTGCTCAGCGGCTGCTCGGCCTGCACCTGGCCGCTCAGCACTTCGACACGCAGGTCGCGCACCGCTTCGCCGAAACGCCGCGCCTCGCTGACGATGTAGACATCGCCGTCACGCCGCATCTCACCGATCTCGGAGTACCCGCGCGTCTGCATCAGCGTGCGGACCAGGTCCTGGCTGGTTTCCGCCACCACGGGCCGACCGTCCACCGGAGCGGCGACCTGCGCCGCCGCACCGTTCCATGCGGCTGTCGCCAGCAGCACCAGCAGGCTGGCCGCAGGCCATGACCGCCGATTCACAGGAAGCCTCCTTCACGCAGTTGCACCTGGGAACAGAACACCCGCCACGCCCGGCCGTTCGCTCCCTTTCCGCCTCGACAAGGAATCGCGCGGCACGCCGCTGGTCATTCCGGCGCTTCGTCCTCCCCCGGCACGTCCGTCTCCTGCCCCAGCGTCTCCCGCACATAAAGCTGCTTCACCAGCACATAGGTGACCACCGTGATGGGCGCGGCGAGGATGACGCCCGGCAGGCCGAACAGCAGGCCCACGGCAACCACGGCGAACAGCATCAGCGCCGGCGGCATGCTGACCATGTGCTTTTCGACCAGCGGCAGGATCATGTTGGATTCCAGCTGCTGGATCACGAGGAACAGCACCGCCGTCCACAGCAGCGCATCCCCGCCGGCCGCCAGAGCCAGCAGCAGCGGCGGCACCGCCCCGGCGACCGCGCCCAGCAGCGGCACGAAGCCGACAAGGGCGGCGAAAAGGCCCAGCGCCAGGGGCGAGGGCAGCCCGATCAGCCAGGTGCCGAGCCCGGCCAGCGTGCCGACGATGCACATCGAGACCAACTGTGCGCCGAGCCACATCCGCAGCGCATTGCCGGTGGCCAGAAGCGCATCCTCCACCCGCTCCTGCTGTTCCACCGGCACCAGCATCACCACGCCCTTGCGGTACATCGCCGGATCCACCGCCAGGAAGAAGCCACCGACCACCGCGATGACCAGCGCCGACAGCGCATTGACGATCATGGTGCCGGCGGTGGCCGCATGACCGGCCAGGGTGCGCAGCACGGAGGCATCGAAGAAGCCGCCATCGGCGCTGCCACCCGCCTCGCCGCCGCCCTCGCCGCCCGCCTGCCGCGCAGCTTCCCCGAGCGGCGGAATGTCGACGTCGAAGCGCTGCTCGAAGGCACCGATCGCACGCGGCAACTGCTCCCACAGCTGCGCGACCTGGGCCGTGACCTCGCTGCCCACGAGCACTCCGGCCAGGCCCAGCAACGCCGCGAGCGCCAGCCCCACCGCCAGCAGCGACCAGGTGCGGGACAGGCCGAGGCGCGCCTCCACCGGGCGCGCCACCGCCAGCAGCAGCACGGCGACCAGCACGCCCGCGAACGTCAGCAGCAGCGCCTCCCGCACCTGCCACAGCAGCAGCAGCAGCAGGATCACGCCGGCGACGATCAGGACCCGGCGCAGGAAGGCGACATCACCCCGCACGCCACCCGCGGCGGGTGATGCCGTATTCGCCTTGTCCTGCTGCATGCCACCAATCTCCGGATGATGGTCCGGAAAGCGATCTGGCGCCGAAAGGTTGCATGAAGCTGGCGCAATGGGGCATGAAGCGAGGCGCCTCAGGCTCGAAACTGAAACATGTTTGTCACATTGGCGCTTGCCGTTGGGATGAAGCCCCGGCAATCTTCAAAAATCTGAAATGGATGTGACGCGGACTGCCCCGTAGAAGGCAGCCGATTCCACAGGGAGTTACCGCCATGTTGCGCCGTCTTCTCACCTCCTCCGCGCTGGCACTGGGCCTGTTCGGCCTGGCCGCCGCCCCCGTGCCGGCCCGCGCGCAGGCGCAGGACTGCCCGCGCGGCACGCTCGATGCCCGCTACTGCGACCGCAACGGCGACCTGGTGGCCGATGCGCCGACCAATGCGCGCGAACTCGTGGACCCCGCGACGCTGATCTTCGCCTACACCCCGGTCGAGGATCCGGCCGTGTACCGCCAGGTCTGGCAGCCCTTCATGGACCACCTGGCACGGGAGACCGGCAAGCGCGTGCAGTTCTTCGCCGTGCAGTCCAACGCCGCGCAGATCGAGGCGATGCGCGCCGGCCGCCTGCACATCGCCGGCTTCAACACCGGCTCCAACCCGCTCGCCGTGAACTGCGCCGGCTTCGTGCCATTCGCGATGATGGCCAGCAACAACGGCGCCTTCGGCTACGAGATGGAGATCATCGTCCCCGCATCCTCCACCGCGCAGCGGATCGAGGATCTGCGCGGCCGCACCATCGCCTTCACCTCGGAGACCTCGAACTCCGGCTTCAAGGCGCCCTCCGCCCTGCTGGCCAGCCAGTTCAACATGCGCGCCGGGCGCGACTTCACCGCCGCCTTCTCCGGCCGGCACGACAATTCCATCCTGGGCGTCGCCAACCGCGACTACGATGCGGCGGCCATCGCCAATTCGGTGCTGACGCGCATGGTGGCGCGCAACGTCGTGCGCGCGGACCAGCTTCGCCAGATCTACCGCAGCCAATCCTTCCCGACGACCGGCTACGGCCACGCGCACAACCTGACCCCGGCCCTGGCCGAGAAGATCCGCGGCGCCTTCTTCAACTTCGACTGGAACGGCACCGCGCTGCAGGCCGAATTCGCGAAGAGCGAGCCGCCGGCCGAGAAGTTCATCCCGATCACCTACCAGGAGCACTGGAACGTGGTCCGGCAGATCGATACCGCGATGGAAGTCTCCTACGCCTGCCGCTGAGGATCATCGCCGGTGCTGTTGACTCTTGAGAAGCTGACCAAGCGCTACCCGACCGGCGACCTGGCGCTCGACCATGTCGACCTCCAGGTTCCGGCGGGGCAGGTGATGGCGCTGATCGGCCCCTCCGGCGCCGGCAAATCCACGTTGATCCGCTGCGTCAACCGCCTGGTGGAACCCACCAGCGGCCGGGTTCAGCTGGATGGGCTGGAACTGACCAGCCTGGGCTCCGGCGCGCTGCGCCGGGCGCGCCGGCGGATGGGGATGATCTTCCAGGAATACGCGCTGGTCGAACGCCTGACCGTGATGGAGAACGTGCTGTCCGGCCGGCTCGGCTATGTCGGCTTCTGGTCGTCCTGGTTCCGCCGTTTCCCGCGCCGCGATGTCGAGGAAGCCTTCCGGCTGCTGGACCGCGTCGGCCTCGCGCACATGGCGGACAAGCGCGCGGATGCGCTGTCCGGCGGCCAGCGCCAGCGCGTCGGCATCGTCCGCGCGCTGATGCAGGACCCGAAGCTGCTGCTGGTGGATGAACCCACCGCCAGCCTCGACCCCAAGACCAGCCGCCAGATCATGCGGCTGATCGTGGAGCTCTGCGCCGAGCGCGGCCTGGCCGCCATCATCAACATCCACGACGTGGCGCTGGCGCAGCAATTCGCCCGCCGCATCGTCGGCCTGCGCGCCGGCCGCATCGTCTTCGACGGCCCGGCGGAGGAGCTGGGCACCGACGCCCTGACCGCGATCTATGGCGAGGAGGATTGGTCGCAGACCATCCGGAAAGCCGAGGAGGAGGACGAGGCGGCCGAGGCGGTGGCATGAGCGCGACGACCTTGCGCGCTTCCGGCGAAGCCAGAGGCTTCGACCCCGCCGCCGCCGCGCGCGCCTGGCGGCCGCCGCCGCTGATCTCGACACCCTGGCTGCGCTACGCCGTCTATCTCGGCGCGCTGGCCTATGCGCTGCTGGCCTTCACCACCATCGAGGTGAACTGGACCCGCGCGGCCGAGGGCGTGGAACGCGCCGGACGCTTCCTCGGCGGTTTCTTCCCGCCCGACTTCGTCTCGAAGCGGGAGGATATCCTGATCGGGCTGGGCGAGAGCCTGACCATGACGGTGGTCTCCACCGCCGTCGGCATCATCCTGTCGATCCCCGTGGCGCTCGGCGCCTCCCGAAACCTGGCGCCGTTGCCGATCTACCTGTTCTGCCGCGGCATCATCGCCATCAGCCGCACCTTCCAGGAAATCATCATCGCCATCGTCTTCGTCGCCATGGTGGGCTTCGGCCCGCTGGCCGGCACGCTGACGCTGGCCTTCGCCACCATCGGCTTCATGGCGAAGCTGATCGCGGAGGATATCGAGGATATCCAGGCCTCCCAGGCCGAGGCCGTGCGCGCCACCGGTGCCTCCTGGTTCCAACTGCTGGCCTGGGGCGTGCTGCCGCAGGTGCGGCCGCGGCTGATCGGGCTTTCGGCCTACCGGCTCGACATCAATTTCCGCGAAAGCGCGGTGCTCGGCCTGGTCGGTGCAGGAGGCATCGGGGACACGCTGAACACCAGCTTCGACCGCTACGAGTTCGACACCGCGGCGGCGATCCTCATCATCATCATCCTCATCGTGCTGGCCTGCGAATACAGCAGCGGCTTCATCCGGCGGAAGGTGCAGTAGATGGCCGTGACCACGCGCGCCGATGGCGTGCCGGTGTGGCGCCGCCGTACGCCGCGCGCGGACCTGCTGGTCTGGGCCGGCTGGTTCGGCGCCGTGGCGCTGACCCTGCTGTGCTTCGAGTTCATCTCGGACCGCACCATCTGGCCCTTCGTCTGGGATGCGCCCGCGCAGGGCGCCGACCTGATCGGCCGCATGTTCCCGCCGCGCTGGTCCTATGCCAGCCAGCTCTGGAAGCCGCTGCTCGACACCATCAACATGGCGACCATCGGCACCGCGCTCGCCATCGTCATCGGCGTGCCGCTCGCCTTCCTCGCCGCGCACAACACCACGCCGAGCCGGATCTTCGTGCGCCCCGCGGTGCTGTTCATCATCGTCGCCAGCCGGTCCATCAACTCGCTGATCTGGGCGCTGATCCTGGTCATCATCCTGGGCCCCGGGCTGCTGGCCGGCATCCTGTCCATCGCGCTGCGCTCCGTCGGCTTCATCGCCAAGCTGCTGTACGAGGCGATCGAGGAGATCGACCCGACGCAGGTGGAGGCCGTGACGGCCACCGGCGCCTCCCGCCCGCAGGTGCTCGGCTGGGCGATCGTGCCGCAGGTGATGCCGGCCTTCGCGGGCATCAGCGTGTTCCGCTGGGACATCAACATCCGGGAGGCGACCGTGCTCGGCCTGGTCGGCGCGGGCGGCATCGGCATGCAGATGCAGGCCAGCATCAACGTGCTGGCCTGGCCGCAGGTGACCGTGATCTTCGTGCTGATCCTCGGCACCGTGCTGGTCAGCGAATGGCTGTCCGCGCGCGTGCGCCACGCCGTTATCTGAGCGATCCCATGAGCGGGTAGAGGCCCAGACCCGGCGCCCGCGGCACCTCGACGAAGCCATCCCGCACCACCAGCCCATAAGGCGGCGTGTCGAGGTCGGCGAAATAGATCTCGAGCGGCGCCTCGGCCTCCGTCGCCGCCAGCCAGTGCAGGCTGGCGAGCAGGCCGGGGCCGAAATACGGGCAATGCGGCACCACCGCGACACCCGCCGGCCGCGCCAGCCGCGCCACCTCCAGCAGGCCGGAGACGCCGCCATGCTTGGTGACGCTGGGCTGCGCCACATCCACCGCGCCGGCCGCGAACAGCCGCGCGAAATCCACCGGGCCGCCAAGGTTCTCCCCCGCCGAAATCGGGCAGCCGGCCGCGGCGCGAACCCGCGCCATGGCCGGATAATCCTCCGGCGGCCAGGTCGGCTCCTCAACCCAGGCGATGTTCAGGTCGCGGACCGCGTGGCAGAAATCCAGCGCCGAGGCCGCGTCCGCAAAAGCGCAGTTGATGTCGAGCATCAACGGCACCTCCGCCGGCGCCGCCTCCCGCGCCGCCTGGATGCAATCCAGTTCGACCTCGTGCAGCTTGATCCGGCGGTAGCCACGGCGCACCGCCTCCGCCACGTTGCGCGCCACGTCGGCGGGCTGGCCGTAGCGCAGCAGGCTGGCGTAGGCCGGCACCCGCGCCCGCCCGGCGCCGCCGAGCAGTGCATGCAGCGGCTGCCCGGCCGCCTTGGCGCGGATGTCCCACAATGCGATGTCGATGGCGGAGATGGCGAAGCTGGCCGGCCCGTTACGACCAAAATTGTGGAAGCGCCGCGCCAGCATGGCGCCGATGCCCGCGATGTCGCGTGCATCCTGGCCGATGCAGGCGGGCGCGACGAGGCGGTCCACCACGTCCCGCGTCGTCGCCGCCAGGGAGAAGCCGAAGCCCTCCCCCCAGCCATGCAGTCCGCCCTCGACCTCGACGCGGACCAGCAGCGTGTCGATGCGGCTCAGCCGCAGATTGCCCCCGGCGGCGCCCGGCTTGGCGCCATAGGTGAAGGCGCTGCCATGCAGCACGGTGTCGACCCGCGTGATCCTCATGCCGCGGAGGATGCCAGCGCTGCGCGCCCGGCAGAAGCCTTCAGGCGGCCGGGGTTGCCGCCGCCTCGATCTGGCGGTCCAGATGCGCCACCAGCGCCGGCGGCAGCTTCAGCCGGTGCGCCAGCGCCTCCAGATAGGCGCGCTCCGCCGGATGGTCCGGGTCCACGGCCAGGCGCGAGACCAGGTAGAGTTCCGAGGCCTGCTCCGGCGTCCGCGCCGCCGCCGCGACCTCGCTGACACCGATGGGTGCGTCCAGCGCGTCGAAGACGAAGGCCTTGGCCTCCGGGTCCAACCCGGCCTTGTCCACCTGCTCGAAGATGCGGGCGCGCTCCGTCGCGTCGATGTGGCCATCGGCACGGGCGGCGCCGATCATGGCGCGGATCAACGCCAGCTCGAACGCCTCCCCACCCGCCGCCGGCGTGGCGCCGGGCAGGAACCGCTCATCGACGCTGGCGGCGTCCTGCAGGGTGGCCGGGGGTGCCGTGGTGGGCGCCTGGCCGGCCTGATAGTTCTGCCAGGCCCGATGCGCCAGCGCGCCGAGCACCGCGGCGCCGCCGTGGCTCAGCAGCCCGCCGCCGCGCTTCTTGCCGCCGAGGAACATCCCGAGCAGCCCGCCCGCCGCCGCGCCACCGGCGAAGCCGCCCATGTTGCCGAGCCCGCGGCCACCGCCGCCCTGCAGGGCCTGCCGCGCCATGTCGGCCAGCCCGCCGCCCTGCGGCAGGCCGCCGACGGACGGCATGCGTCCCGGCTGGGGTTGGCCGGAGCCGGTGCCCGCATTCGGGCCGAGGAAGCGGTCGAGGAGGGATTTCGCGTCGATCATGCCGGGCATGTTGCGATGCCGACGCCGCCGCGCAAGCGCGGCGGTTTCAACTCATGGTCAGCCCTTGCCGTGGCAGTGCTTGTACTTCTTGCCCGACCCGCAGGGGCACGGGGCATTGCGTGGCGTGGCGGCCCAGGTTGCCGGGTCGTCCGGGTCGACGGACTGCGCCACCATCGGGCTGCGCGCCGGCTGGGTGGCCGCGCCATAGGCCGGCGGCGGCCCGGCATCGGCATATTCCAGGTCCCCGCCGCGCGGGTCCGGGTGGCGCATGTCGGTGACGCGGATCGGCTCCGGCTCCGGCGGCGGCGCGTCCGGGCGGATATCGATGCGCATCAGCACGCTGGTGGTGCGTTCCCGCAGATCCTCCAGCATGGAATTGAACAGGTTGAAGGCCTCGGACTTGTACTCGTTCAGCGGGTCCCGCTGGCCATAGGCGCGCAGGCCGATGCCCTGGCGCAGATGGTCCAGCGCCAGCAGGTGTTCCTTCCAGACCGCGTCGAAGATCTGCAGCAGCAGGGACTTCTCGACCATGCGCATCAGGTCGGTGCCGACATTGGCGACGCGCGCGGCGTAGCTTTCATCGGCGGCCTTCACCAGGCGCTCCCGCACCTGGGTCTCGTCGATGCCTTCCTCGCGTGCCCAATCCGCCACGGGCAGGTCCAGGCCGAGGATGTTGAACACCTTCTCCTGAAGGCCCGCCGTGTCCCACTGCTCGGGGTAGGCGTTTTCCGGGATGGCGGTGTCGACCAGCTTGCCGATCGTCTCCCGCCGCATCTCGGCCACCGTCTCCGCCACGTCCGGCGCCACCATGAAGGCCCGCCGCTGGGCGTAGACCTCCTTGCGCTGATTGTTCATGACGTCGTCGTATTTCAGCAGGTTTTTCCGGGTGTCGAAGTTGCGGGCCTCGACCTTCTTCTGCGCCTTCTCCAGGGCCTTGTTGATCCAGGGGTGAACGATGGCTTCACCCTCCTTCAGGCCGAGCTTCTGCAGCATCCCGCCCATGCGTTCGCTGCCGAAGATGCGCATCAGGTCGTCTTCGAGCGACAGGAAGAAGCGGCTGGCGCCCGGGTCGCCCTGGCGGCCGGAGCGGCCACGCAGCTGGTTGTCGATGCGCCGGCTTTCATGCCGTTCGGTGCCGATCACCAGCAAGCCGCCGGCTGCCTTCACCGCCGGGCGGATCGCCTCGATCTCCGCCTTGTGACGGGCCAGCGCCGCGTCGTATTCCGGGCTGTCGGCGTTGCCGATCTCGGCGCGCGCCAGCATGTCGGCATTGCCGCCAAGCTGGATGTCCGTGCCGCGGCCGGCCATGTTGGTCGCGATGGTGACGGAGCCCGGCCGGCCGGCCTGCGCCACGATGCCGGCTTCCTGCTCGTGGTAGCGGGCGTTCAACACCTGGTGCGGCACGCCCTTCTGCTTCAGCAGCTCCGAGATCAGCTCCGACTTCTCGATGCTGGTGGTGCCGACCAGGATAGGCTGGCCGCGCTCCCGCGCCTCCGCGATCAGCACCGCGACCGCCTCGTACTTCTCGCGCGCGGATTTGTAGACCTCGTCGTCCGAATCCTTGCGCGCCACCGGCACGTTCGTCGGAATCTCCACCACTTCCAGCTTGTAGATTTCCGCGAATTCATCGGCCTCGGTCGAGGCCGTGCCGGTCATGCCGGACAGCTTCGGATAAAGCCGGAAATAGTTCTGGAAGGTGATGGAGGCGAGGGTCTGGTTCTCCGGCTGGACCGTGACGCCCTCCTTGGCCTCCAGCGCCTGGTGCAGGCCATCCGAATAGCGGCGGCCTTCCATCATGCGGCCGGTGAACTCGTCGATGATGACGACCTTGTCCTGCCGGACGATGTAGTCGACGTCCTTGGTGAACAGCACATGCGCGCGCAGCGACTGGTTGGCGTGGTGCACCAGCGTGACATTGGCGCTGTCGTACAGCGCGCCTTCCGTCAGCAGCCCGGCCTCGGTCAGCGCCACTTCCAGCGCCTCCGTCCCCGCCTCGATCATGTGGACGGTCTTGAACTTCTCGTCCTTTTCGTAAAGCGCCGTGTCCTTGACGAGTTCGACCATCACCGCGTTGACACGGGCGTAAAGGTCGCTGCTGTCGTCCGACGGCCCGCTGATGATCAGCGGCGTGCGCGCCTCGTCCACCAGGATGCTGTCGACCTCGTCGACGATGGCATAGGCGAAGTCGCGCTGGACCATCTCGTCCAGGCGGTACTTCATGTTGTCGCGCAGGTAGTCGAAGCCGAACTCGTTGTTGGTGCCGTAGGTGACGTCGGCGGCATAGGCGTCCCGCCGCTGCTCATCCGTCAGGCCGTGCACGATGGTGCCGGTGGTCAGGCCCAGGAAGCGGTAGATCCGACCCATCCATTCCGCGTCGCGGCTGGCCAGGTAGTCGTTCACCGTCACCACGTGCACGCCCTTGGCGGGCAGCGCGTTCAGGTACACCGGCAGCGTCGCCACCAGGGTCTTGCCCTCGCCGGTCTTCATTTCGGCGATGCGGCCATCATGCAGCACCATGCCGCCGATCATCTGCACGTCGAAATGCCGCATGCCGAGCACGCGCTTCGCCGCTTCCCGCACCGTGGCGAAAGCCTCCGGCAGCAGGTCGTCGAGCGTCTTCCCGGCAGCGAGCTGGGCGCGGAATTCGGCGGTCTTGCCCCGCAGGGCGTCGTCCGACAGGGCGGCGAAGGATGGCTCCAGCGCGTTGATCGCGGGCACGCGCGCCTGGAAGCGCTTCAGCGCCCGATCGTTGGATGTGCCGATGAAGGCGCGGACAAGGCGTTGAAACATTTTTGAAAGTCGTCTCCGACCCGCATGTTCGACCAGCGGCATCGCGCCCGGGGACGGGGGCGCAAGGCCCAAATGGGGCTGCGGCGCAAGGCGGCAGAGATAGGCGCCCGACCCCGCCGCGTCAACGCAACGGACACCCTGCCCCCCGCGGGACCGCAGGGTGCGCGCCTTGTGGCAGCCCCCCGCATCGGCCATCTTCCGCCCAACATGCAGAGACCCCCTTCCATGCGCCGCCCCGCCCTTCTGCTCGCCTCCTTCCTGCTGCCGGCCCACCTCGCGCTCGCCCAGGGCCCGGCCCCGGACCCGGTGATCGCCCGGGTCGAGGGCACGGAAATCCGCCTGTCCGAATTGCAGGCGGAGGCGCAGCGCCTGCCGGATGAACTTCGCGGCATGCCCGCGCCCATGCTGATGCCGCTGCTGCTGGACCAGATGATCACCCAGAAGGCGATCACCGCCGCCGCCCGCGCCCAGAACCTGGCGCAGGACCCGGAAGTGGCCGCCCGCCTGCGCCGGGCGGAGGACGAGACCCTGCAGCAGGCCCTCATCACCCGCGCCGTCGCCCCCGCCCTGACCGACGAGGCCCTGCGCGCCCGCTACCAGCGGGAGGTCGCCGGCCGCCCGGCGGAGGAGGAGGTGCGCGCCCGCCACATCCTGGTGCCCACCGAGGCCGAGGCCCGCACCGCGCTCGCCGAGGCGCGCCGCGCCGGCGCCGACTTCGCCGAGGTCGCCCGCCGCCGCTCCACCGGCCCCGGCTCCCGCGAA
Source organism: Falsiroseomonas sp. E2-1-a20 (assembly GCF_051433195.1). Lineage (NCBI taxonomy): Bacteria > Pseudomonadati > Pseudomonadota > Alphaproteobacteria > Acetobacterales > Roseomonadaceae > Falsiroseomonas > Falsiroseomonas sp. E2-1-a20. The sequence goes on from NZ_JBHMFT010000039.1 coordinate 28,356, forward strand.
GGCGGGGATCTTGGCTTCTTCAAGCGCGCCGACATGATCCCGGAATTCGCCGAATCCGCCTTCGCCATGCAGCCGGGCCAGATCTCGGAGAACCCGGTGCGGACCCAGTTCGGCTGGCACGTCATCAAGGTGGAGGAACGCCGCGCCGTGCCGCCGCCGGCCTTCGAGGAAGCCCGCGAGAGCCTGCGCCAGCGCGCCTTCGAGGAAGCGGTCACCGCCGAGGTCGACCGCGTCCGCGCCGGCGCCCGGATCGAGCGCTTCGCGATGGATGGCAGCCCCCTGCCCGCCACGCCCGCGCCGTCCCTGCTCGATGGCGCCGCCCCGCCGGCCCCCGCCCCCACCGGCGCCCCCGCGCAACCCCGGCGCTGAGGGCCCCGACCATGGCTGGCAAGGACCTTCCGGTGTCGCCGCTCGCCCTGCCCTTGCCGGAGATGCCGCCGATTGCCGGCGTCAGCCTCGGCTCCGGCCGCGCCGAGATCCGCTACAGGGCGCGGGAGGACGTGACGATGATGACCTTCCCCGCCGGCACCACCGTGGCGGGCGTCTTCACCAGGAACAAATGCCCCGGCGCGCCGGTGGATTGGTGCCGCGCGGCGCTGAAGGGCGGCCGCGCCCGCGCGCTGGTCGTCACCGCCGGCAATTCCAACGTCTTCACCGGCAAGGCCGGCCGCGAGACCTGCGCGCAGACGGCCAAGTCCATGGCGGAGTTGGCAGGCTGCAAGCCCAGCGAGGTGTTCCTGGCCTCGACCGGCGTGATCGGGGAGAAGCTGCCGACCGAGAAGCTGGTCGCCGCCCTGCCGCCGCTGTTCGGGGCGCTCGGCAACGATGGCTGGCCCGCCGCGGCGCGGGCCATCATGACCACCGACACCTTCCCGAAGGGCGCCACCCGCACGGCGCGGATCGGGGAGGCGACGGTGACGGTCTCCGGCATCGCCAAGGGCAGCGGCATGATCGCGCCCGACATGGCGACCATGCTGTGCTTCCTGGCCACCGACGCGAAGGTCCCGGCCGCGGCACTGCAGAAGATCCTCGCCAAGGGCTCTGATCGGTCGTTCAACTGCGTCACCGTGGACAGCGACACGTCGACCAGCGACACCGTGCTGCTGTTCGCGACTGGCGCCACGAAGCACCCCCGCGTGCCGGCCGAGGGCGGCCCGCTGCTGAAGGACTTCGCCCGCGCGGTGCATGAGGTACTGATGGACCTCGCACTGATGGTCGCCCGCGATGGCGAGGGCGCCCAAAAACTGATCCGCATCGACGTGACCGGCGCCGTCTCCGCCCGTTCCGCCCACCGCATCGCCATGTCGATCGCCAATTCCCCCCTGGTGAAGACCGCGATCGCCGGGGAGGACGCCAATTGGGGCCGCATCGTCATGGCGGTGGGCAAGGCCGGCGAGCCCGCCGACCGCGACCTGCTCTCGGTCGCCATCGGCGGCACCTGGATGGCGCGCGACGGCGGCGTGGTGCCGGGCTACGACGAGACGCCCGTCATCGCCCACATGAAGGGGCGCGAGGTGGCCATCGAGGTCGACCTGGCGCTCGGGCGCGGCAAGGCGACGGCTTGGACCTGCGACCTGACGCATGGCTATATCGACATCAACGGCGCCTACCGGTCCTGAGGTGACGGCTGACCTTCCCGCCGACTTCCAGCCGCTGCGGACCGAACGCCTGACCCTCCGGCCGCTGCGGCCGGAGGATGCGGCGGAACTGCACCGGCTGGTGAATGACTGGGAGGTGGCCAAGACCCTGGCCCGCGTCCCCTTCCCCTACCCGCGCGCCCTCGCCGATGAATGGATCGCCTCGACCCAGGCGCAGATGCAGGCCCGCACCGCCTGGCACCTGGCCATCACCGGGCTGGAGGCGGCCGGCGAGCCGGGGGAGCGGGAGGTGCTGGTCGGCTGCATCGGCCTGACCGCCCACGCCACGAAGCGGGAAGCCGAGCTCGGCTACTGGATCGGCCGCCGCTTCTGGGGCCACGGCGTCGGCCCGGAAGCCGCGGCGCGGCTGGCAAGCTGGGCCCTGGCCAACCTGGAACTGGACCGTCTGGTCGCCTCCGCCCTGGTCGAGAACGCCCGCAGCCAGGCCCTGCTGCGCCGCATCGGCTTCCGCGAGACGGGCGACGGCGTGCGGGAGTTTCTCGCCCGCGGCGGCACCATGCCGGTGAAGCTGTATGAGCTGACCCGCGCCGACCTGCCGCTTGCCGCGCCGGCTCTGGCCGACCAGCCGCAAGCGTCGGGCGGGGCCAACATCCTGCTGGTCGCCGCCTGCGCGCTGATCGACCCGGATGGCCGCGTGCTGCTGGCGCGCCGGCCGGAAGGCAAGCCGATGGCGGGCCTGTGGGAATTCCCCGGCGGCAAGGTCCAGGCCGGGGAAACACCGGAAGCCGCGCTGATCCGCGAGCTGAAGGAGGAACTGGCGATCGACGTGGCCGAAAGCTGCCTCGCCCCCTTCGCCTTCGCCAGCCATCCCCTGGGCGAGCGCCACCTGCTGATGCCCCTGTACCTGTGCCGCCGCTGGGAAGGCCGCGTGGCGCCGCTGGAGGGCCAGGCGCTGGCCTGGGTGCGGCCGAACAAGCTGGCCGACTATGCGATGCCGCCCGCCGACAAGCCGCTGGTCGCCCTGCTGCGGGACTTCTTGTAGCCGCCGTGCCGGTGGTATCCTGCCGCGCCGACCGCCCTCGACGCGGCGCGATTCCCGCCCGGAGCCTGCCCGATGACCGCCGCCAACCCCACCGCCTGCCTCCTGGTCATCGGCAACGAAGTGCTGTCCGGGCGCACCAAGGACCTCAACATCAACTTTCTGGCGACCCGCCTGGGCGAGATCGGCATCCCGCTGCGGGAGGTCCGCATCATCCCGGACGTGCGGGAAACCATCATCACGACGCTTAACGAGGTCCGGCCGAAATTCGACCATGTCTTCACCACCGGCGGCATCGGCCCGACGCATGACGACATCACCAGCGAATGCGTCGCCGGCGCCTTCGGCCTGCCCTGGGAGCCGCACCCCGAGGCCTGGGCGCGGCTGGAGCGCCACTACAAGCCCGGCGACTTCAACCCGGCCCGCCAGCGTATGGCGACGATGCCGCGCGGCGCGAAGCTGATCGAGAACGCCATCTCCATGGCCCCCGGCTTCACGGTGGTGAACGTGCATGTGCTGGCCGGCGTGCCGCGCATCATGCAGGCGATGTTCGAGAGCCTCGCCCCCACGCTCCAGGGCGGCCCCCCCATCGCATCGCGTTCCGTGCACGCCGATGGCGTCATGGAAGGCCGCATCGCGGAGGGGCTGGCGGCGATCCAGGCCCGCTGGCCCGACCTCGACATCGGCAGCTACCCCTACTACCGCATGGGCGGCGGCGGCGTGGCGCTGGTCGCCAAGGGCCGGGATGCGGAGGCGGTGGAAGCCGCGGCGCATGACATCACGGTGCTGCTGCGCGCGCTCGGCAGCCATCCGGTGCAGGGTGAGCCGCCTGTCTGATCCATTGATCCGGCCAACGACGACGATCCACCGGCTCGATCGCCCGGCGTAAGCACCATTGCGCGATCCTGCGTTGCCCCCATCTGCGATGCCGAACAAGGCGCGGTGATGCGCGGGGCAGGATTGGCCCCGCGCCGCACCGAGAGGCCGATAGGATCTCGCCCCGTGAACATCCACACCCCTGCCCGCTCCCTGGCCGACCAGCCCGCCACGCCGATCCGCCCGAGCCGGGAGGAGGCCGAGGCCGCCGTCCGCACGCTGCTGATGTGGGCCGGCGACGACCCCACGCGCGAGGGCCTGGTGGACACCCCCGCCCGCGTCGCCCGCGCCTATGGCGAGTTCTTCGCGGGCTACGAGACGGACCCGGTGGAGCTGCTCGCGCGGTCCTTCGAGGAGACGGACGGCTACGACGAGATGGTGGTGCTGCGCGACATCCGCCTGGAAAGCCACTGCGAGCACCACCTGGTGCCGATCATCGGCCGCGCGCACATCGCCTACATCCCGAATGGCCGCGTCGTCGGCATCTCCAAGCTCGCCCGGGTGCTGGAGACCTATGCCAAGCGCCTGCAGATCCAGGAAAAGCTGACGGCGCAGGTGGCCAACACCATCGAGCAGGTGCTGCGGCCCAAGGGGGTCGCCGTGGTGATCGAGGCGCAGCACCAGTGCATGACCACGCGCGGCATCCACAAGCCGGGCGTCTCCATGGTCACAAGCCGCATGCTCGGCGCCTTCCGCGACGATGCCGAGGTGCGGCGCGAGTTCCTGACGATGCTCGGCGCGCCGCGGTCGAGCGTGGAAGCCTAGGGGGGGGGGGGGGGTGGGGGGGGGGGGGGGGGAGGGAGGGGGGGGGGGGGGGGGGGGGGGTGTGGGGGGGGGGGGGGGGGGGGGGGGGGGGGGGGGGGGGGGG
>NZ_JBHMFT010000040.1:0-31838 GCF_051433195.1 Falsiroseomonas sp. E2-1-a20
GCGGCGCCGGACCTCGGCTTGTGCGGTGATGCTCATCTCCCGCTGAAGCGTCCTGGACCGTCGCGCGAAATCCGGCGACCCTGGGCCTGTGGAGCGAATCGGCCAGGGAGAGCGGCTTCTGGACCGAGCTCGACCGCCCTCATTGAGGCGCGGGGGGAACGATGCGATATTGCGGCGGATGCGAAGGCGGATGCTAACCTTGGCGACTTCATGATCCGGCGAACTCGGCGTTGATGGACCTGTTCCGGCGGCTGCGCGGACGGGCGCGGAGGATCGCTTCGCTGCGACAGGACGTGGCAACCCTTCGTGCCGAGCTTGACGGCCTGCGGGCCGAGACCGAGCGCCGCGCCCAGGCGCTGGAAGCGCGCATGGAGCAGGACCTGCTGCCGAGGGCGGTCCATGCGGTCGCCGAGGGCATGGTGCGCCGGACTTTGACGCGCGGCACGCCGAACCTTGATCCGGCGCACCTGGCAATCCGCGAGATCCCGAACCTGATCAGCAACGTGAAGGTGCTCGGCACGGAACAGGCGGAGCGGCTGTGGCAGGCGGCGCCGATGCGCGACCTGCCGGGTACGCCGACGCGCACGGGGCTCGGCGGACGGCTGTGCCGGCAGGCCGATATCGAAAGCCCCTGGCTGCGATACTGGCTCGGCCAGGCGCAGATCCAGCCGATGTACCATCGCAAGGTCTGGGAAACCGGCTTCGTGCTGCAGGCGCTCTGGGAAGGCGGGGCGATGCGCGAGGGTGTGGAGGCGCTTGGCTTCGCGGTGGGGCAGGAGCCGATCCCCGCGGTGCTCGCCTCTCGCGGCATGCGCGTGCTGGCCACCGACCTGTCCTCCCAGGATCCGCGGGCCCAGGTCTGGCGGGAGACGCAGCAGAATGCCGCCGAACTCGCCCCGCTGCGGCGCCCCGGCATCATCCCCGACGCGTTGTTCCATGAACGCTGCGCGTTCCGCGAAGTCGACATGACCTCGATCCCGACGGATTTCGCCGGACGGTTCGACGTGGTGTGGTCGACCTGTTCGCTGGAGCACCTGGGCTCGATCGAAGCCGGGCTGCGCTTCATCGAGCAGGCCATGGCCTGCCTCCGCCCCGGCGGCATCGCCGTGCACACCACGGAATACAACGCCGGCTCGAACGACGTGACGCTCGACAACTGGCCGACGGTGTTGTTCCGCCAGCGCGACATCGAGGAGGTCGCCCGTCGCCTTGAGGCGGCGGGGCACGAGGTGCTGCCATTGGATTTCTCGCCCGGGACCGGAATTCTCGATGGCTATGTCGACCTGCCGCCCTATGGGCTGGCGGAGGTCTTCCCGCGGGCTACGTCCCTGCCGCCACACCTGCGATTGAGCATCGACGGGTTTGTCGCAACCTCCATCGGCCTGATCATCCGGGCCGGGCGCTAGACCGGTATGCGGTCAGTCGGAAAACGCTGACCGCATTGCTCGCTCAGGATTCAATCACTTCCAGACTCTGAGCGGCGTCCAGGCGGACGCCGCGTGCGTCTGACCGCGCGGCGGCCCGTGTCCGGCGCACTTGCCGCAGACGCGCCAACGTTCGTGAACGCTGCGGGAAAGTTCGTTGCGTTGCAATCCAGCTTATCGGGGTATCCTGCAATCTCCAGTAGCAGGATACGAGATTGACAACCGCGGCGCGAATTCTTGTGGTCGAGGATGATCCGATCCTGCGCGGCCTGTTGGTGGATGTCATCGACTCCGACGCCGATCTCTGCGCCACCGGCGCGGCAAGCATCGCGGAAGCGGACGCCAAGCTCGGGCTGCGGGGGGAAGCCTTCGATGCGATGCTGCTCGACCAGCACCTGCCGGATGGCCATGGCGGCGATTTCTGCCAGCGCCTGCGCCTCAACGGCGTGACGATCCCCATCCTGATTCTGAGCGGCGAGGCGGACCGGCGCGCCGGGCAGCGAAGCCGTGCCCAGGGGGCCAGCGACCACATCCAGAAGCCGGTGCAGATGCGCGAATTGATCAACCGGCTGACCGCGCAACTCTCGGAACCCAGCGCCTGCCTGTGACGCCATCAGGCGGGAGGAGCGAGGATCCTCGGCGGCGCCACCCGGGATCATGACGAAGGCCTTCATCACCGGCGCCAGCTTGGCCTTCGTGCCGTCTCGCCACGCTGTTCTTGCACAAAGACCAACGATCCGCGACCGCTCGGCAACCCAGGCGTTATATCCGACGTATACCGTTGCGGAAAAGTATCGACATGCTACGGATTCATCTGCATCGCAGGCGCGATGGGCGGGGCTCCCAGGCGCGGGCGCGTTTCCGCGTGCCGAAGCTTGTCGGCTGCCGAGCGAAGCCGCAGGCGCAGCATTCGGATGGCAGGGTATGCCCCGTACGGGATTCGAACCCGTGTTACAGCCTTGAAAGGGACATAACGCGATGTCTGGGGATGCACCAGGACGCAGGAAACGTGAGGCGCTGCCTCGCTTTCATCCCGCTTGATCCCCGGACGTCTCCAATGGCATATTGGAGAAGTGTTGGAGAGGTTGCCCCATGCCCCGCAAGGTCCGCGAAGTCAGCCTGAACAACCGGACGGCGCGGATGGGCCTCAAGGCTCGGGCCAAGCCCTACTTCCGGCTCGTGCGGGAGGGGCTGCACCTCGGCTACTACCGCTCCGCGGCGGGCCGGTCCGGCACATGGAGCGCGCGCCGCTACGTCGGGGATCAGCGGTACGAGACGGCCGCCTTGGGCCAGGCGGATGACTTCGCCCATAGCCCGGCGGACGGCGCCAGCATCCTGACTTTTGACCAGGCCAGCAAGGCCGCGGCGAAGTGGGCTGATGCTCAGGCGAATGCAGAACGGGCCGCCCTGACCGCGGAGGCTGCCCCCACCGTGCGCAAAGCGGTCGAGACCTACATCGCGAGCCGCCGCACCCGCGACGCCAAGGCCGGGGCGGACACAGCGACCCGGTTGACGCATCACGTCCTGTCGGCACCGCTTGCCGATGTGCTGCTGACCAATCTGACGGAGGCGGACCTTGAACAGTGGCGGACCAGGTTACAGCGCGGCGGCAGGGCATCCAAGCCGGGCACCGCGCCGTTGTCCGCCGCGACGCTCGCCCGGGTGCTGAATGACCTTCGCGCCGCGCTGCGTGCCGCCGCCGCCAAGTCGAAACTGCCTGCCGACGTGCTCACCACCATCACCGCCGGGTGCAGCCGCCCCGAAGGCGCCAGCCGGCCGCGTGCCAAGCAGGTGCTGCCCGATGCCGACGTGCGCAAGATCGTGGAAGCCGCCGCGGCGCAGGATGACGACTTCGGCTTGCTCGTGCTGGTGATGGCGGCGACGGGCGCCCGCATGGATCAGGTTGCCCGGGCGACCGTGGCCGATTTCCAGGCGGACCAGCGCCGCCTCATGGTTCCGGTCTCGCGCAAGGGCCGCGGAAGCAAGGCGCAATCGCATGTGGCGGTGCCGCTGCCCGATGACGTGGTTGCGCGCCTCCGGCCGCTGGCGACTGGCCGTCCGGGGCATGAGGCGCTGTTGCTGCGCTGGCACCACCGGCAGGAACCCGGCGACAAGCCGGCCGGCCGGCTGCCGCGTTGGGTGCGCGAGGATCGCCGGCCGTGGCGGACGCCTTCGGAAATGGCGCGGGCATGGCGTGCGACAGTCGCAGCGGCGGGCCTGCCCGATGACCTCGTGCCCTACTGCCTCCGCCATTCCTCCATCGTGCGCGGGCTGCGCGCGGGCTTGCCGGTCCGGCTCGTGGGCGCGGTGCATGACACGAGCGTCGCCATGATCGAAAGCCACTACGGAGCTTTCATCGTTGACGCGACGGAGGACCTGTTGCGCCGGGCGGTGGTGGCGATGATGCCGGCCGCCGCTGCGCAGGTTGCGAGGATCGCGACGGAGCGGGCGCCGACGGACTCCAGGCCCAACGCAGCGGCCGGCTGACTACCGGACTAGAGTCTGTCAGCGCAGCGCTGAGTTGGAAAAGGGTTCCGCGACGCGGGGCTGATGTGATTATGGGATGGCGCGGGCGGAAGCTGGTGCTGACGCCGGCCAGTACCGCGAACCGCACAGCCTCGGCTGCGGACACCACACTGGTCAAGGCACCGGCCCGAGCATTCCGGTGGCGGCGGATAATGGAGGCCGGGCGGTACGCGACAATCAACGAGCTGGCGGCGGCGGAGAAGATCAACTCATCCTACGTCCCGCGATTGCTCCGCCTAACGCTGCTGGCGGTGGACCTCGTTGAGGCCATCCTGGACGGGCGGCAAGCGGAGGGGATCACGCTGCCGGGGCTGATGGAGCCGTTTCCGGTTGAGTGGGAGTGGCAGCGGGCGATCAAGTAAAGAATCATGACTTCGACGTGGGTTTGAATGCCATTTTGCCATAGCTAATCTTTCCGATCCGTTCGATCCATGAAGCCGCGCGCACGATCACATCAAGGTCGACGTCGTCGATGTTCACCCGCTCGAGATACCCTTTCAGATAAGAGGCAGAGCCAGTGACGAGCCCAGCCCGGGAGGCAATCAGGAATGCGGCAGCCTCAGCCTCTACTTCACGCACGCCCCTAGAAATATGACGGCGGTCGATCCAGCCTGCCTCGCTGTCATCCTCGTCTCCTTCCGCGGATCGAGACCTGCAAGGTCCGAGATGACCACAGAAAATGTGGCCCAGCTCATGTGCAAGCGTCACAAACCTTTCCTTCTCGTCGAGGCGATCATTCAGCGTGACGCGATAGACGGGCACATCGCCGATCGGCAATGCGGAGACCTCCGAATTCGCCGATGCAAAATCCCCAATCTTGCCCTGATCGACTGGTCCAAGGCTCCCCCCAGACAATCCTGGTAGGATGGATTGTGCCGCAGCCCGAGCCAGCGTAGCTGAAGCCTTGGCGACGAAACTCCACCTTCACCTTGAACGTTTTATGCTTGTCCAGCTCGCGCACAAGCCGATTCAGCATTCCTGGAGCAAATACCCCTGTGGCCGCGAAGGGATCTCCTATCGCCGCTCGATCCACTGGCGGACCGGTATCTGCGTCCTCGTAAACGTACCTGATGGGCGAGAACGGCCATAAGATGATGATCGGCACCGCATCAGGAAGCACGTGGCGACCAACAGATGTCCATTCGACTTCCGTCGCAATCACTGAAGCACCAGGACGCTGAATGTACGCCATCCTGGCGTTCCAGACCCCCATGCGGCGGAAGCTCTTTGTGAACACGATGAAGTCGATGAACTGATCTGGTGTAGGTGCTTCGAGCGCCTGCTTGATCAGTTGACGGACCTGCTGCTGCGGCGTCTCGGCGACTGCGGCGGGCGCAGCCGGTGTGAGAGTCTCAGCGTGCCCCGCTTCTATGCCGGCAGTGTGCGGAGTTGATGCCTGCGCCGAGACGGGCGCGGCATGGGCGACGATAGGTTCCTGCCGACTCACCGCCCGCTTCTGGTTTGCTGAGCGTCGAAAGAATTTCGAGAGCCAGGAAAGGAATTGGGGCATGTCGCGCTGTGCCACTGGAAACCGAGCCTCTACTCCTCGAACCCAGTCGACTCAGGCTTGAACTTCAGCTGCTTCGCGTTGTCCCGAACGACGCCGACCTCACCTTCGGCGAAGCCCTCGGGTGCCTCACCCTCGATCTCCAGGGTCAGCTTGATCTTCGCTCCGTTCGTCCGCTGAAGCTCCATGACCACCGCATTTAAGATCGCGTCGAACGACTTCATCGGGCGCACCATGTCGATCTCGACCGACCCGTAGAACCGACGAGGCTTCCGCGGCGCGGCGGGCGTGACTGGAGGATCGCGAGGATCCGTGCTGCCATTCGGGAGTCCGCCTGGTGCAACGGGCTCCGGCCCGCCGCCCGGCTGTTCCGGTGGCGCCTTTGGCCTGTCGGCGGACTGCGCTCGCGCTTCTGTGGCACGCACCAGCACCGCGGTCGCGGGTGGTAGCTCGGGCGGGTTCTTGGCCCATACTAGGTTCCGATACCGGCCTCTTGTCTCGTCGAAGCTGTCGGCATAGCCGAACTCGGGATCGAGCTTCGCCACCGCGTCCCGGATCGTGGTCTCCAACACGACCCGATCCCTCAGTCGCGGGAGGTAGACGTACGACGCGAACCAATCGGCGATCTCGGTAAGTGGAAGGTGAGGCCGATCCTCCGGCCAGATCGGCTTCAGCGCGATCCAGAGTCGCTCGGCGCCCAACCGCTCCTGCAGCACGCCATCGGCCTTGCCCTTGTCATAGACGACCACGGGAATCGCGGCGCGGTCACGCGCAGAGATCAGGCTATGCTCGAGGTCGAAGGGCTTGCCGGCAATGTCGCTGCGGACCGGGTAGAAGATGTGGCTCCATGCCCCGCGTACCGCCTTTCGTGCGCCCTCAGTGTTCGTCTTGGTCTTCTCGGCAGCGTCGTCGGCCTGGCCCTGGGTCATCTCCCTGCGCAGCTGGGCGTCCTTCACGATCGAAGCCCAAGCCATGGCACGCCGCGTCACTTCGCGAGCGGCGGCAAGTTGCAGCTCGTCCGGAGCCACGAACACCAGCGTATTGCGGAATCGCCGCTGCGATGCGCGGCAGCGTGTCAGTGTCTCGGCGACAGCATCGGCCGCCAGGGTCTGCCCCACGCCTTTCCCCGCATGCGGCGTCTTCGGCCCGAGGATCACCAGCGAGAGCGACTGCGCCTCGTCAATCGTCACCGGATCATCGGGCGCCGCATAAACACGATGGAAGCCACCCTTCAAGCCAGCATCGCTCTGCAGGGTCTGGACAATCTCAGCGTCCACCTCGTGCTCCGGCAGCGCCTTCGCGCGTTCATCGGCGACCCGGTTCAGGGTGGGTTGGGTCGAGAACCAGTAGCGGCCTGCTTCCTCGTAGAGATATGTCGCCCGCTCAGTCAGTTCGCGCAGCGCCTCTCCGAAGATCGCCAGCTGGTCACCTGGCTCCGCGCAGGCCAGCCGCAAACCCTGCCCGGTCAGCCCGGCATTCGGTTGCCCCACCAGCGGCGCCGAGCAGAGGAACACCGCGCGTGCCGCACGCGTGGCAGCGCGAGACTGGGAGATGCGCCGCGTCGGGTTGGCCTCCATCCGCGCCGGCAACGCGCCTTCGCCATCCACCTCTCGATCGACCACGGAGGCGAACGCCGGATTGAGCGGATACAGGACGCTGGCGCGGATGCGTTCATGCGAGAGCGGGATCCGCGCCGGTGTGATCAGCGGGTCGCGCGACTGCATGTGCCATAGCACGCCGACCACATTCGCCATGAAGCGCAGCACGCCACGGGTCCGCTGGAATTTCTCCAGGCTGGCCCAGTCCTTCGAGAGCCGGTCGAGCACCTCCGGATGGATCGGATAGGACAGGGTCATCAGGTCGAGGGTGCGCGCCTCCCGCGCCTCGGGTGGGAACTCGGCAGGGTTCTTCCGGTACAGGTCGTGGAACGCCTTCACCGTCTCCGTACGGGCCTTCTCGCCCTCCGCGTCCAGGGGCTGGAACAGGCGGCGGCGAATGATTTCGTAGGTCTCGTCCCCCGTCGCCGGGAGCCATGCCGATTGAACCCGCCCAAACACCTTTTCCAGGCGTAGCAGGGCCGCTGCGCCGCGGGCACCGCCAGCTTCAGCAATGCTCTCGGGCAGTGACCCGACGATGAGCACGCCGGGCACCATCTTGGCGGCCTCGGTCAGCGACTGGATGAAGGAGAGGAAGGCTTCGAACCGATCGTCGTCGAGCTGGCGCGCGAACATGGTCAGCTCGTCGAGCAGGATGACGCTCGGGCCGACCAGGCGGAACAGCTCCACCATCAGTTCCGAGCCCGGGCTGGTACGCGCCGCCTCGGCCTCCTTCACCAGTTCAAGGCCAAGCTCACCGCCGAGCCGCCAGGCGATGTATCCCCACAGCGTCCGCACCACCGGCGCATTCTTCAGCGTGAGCGAGGTGTCCGCTCCCTTCGAGGAGCCGACGAACACCGCGAATTCAGGCTTCGGCCAGGTCGTGACGCCGATCTTCTCGACCAGCGGCGCCAGCCCCGGCAGCGTGCGCGGGTCACCGCCGGCGCGCAGATGCGCAGCGAGGTGGAACAGCGCCAACATGGTGTGCGTCTTGCCGCCGCCGAAGGACGTCTGCAGCCCGATCACAGGATCGCCGCCGCGTCCTGCCAGCCGCAGGAGCGCCGCCTCGAGGACGCGCTTCAGGCCTTCGGTGAGGAAGGTGATGCCGAAGAAGTCCTGTGGGGTCGCGTAGGCATCGCCCACCGCGACATTGCCGCTATCCACCGCGAAGAGGTCGGCGGCGAACTCGGCTTCCTTGAAGCGGTTTGCGATGACGTCCGGATGCGGCAGCGCGACTTCGGTCCACGGTTTGAGCGCCCGCGCCGGCCCATCGGTTGGCGAGAGGGTCAGCTGCGGCGGCGCAGGCGGCGCCTCGGCTGGCGGAAGGGCTCGCCCCGCACCCGAGTTCCGCTGCGCGTCATACAGTGCCTTCAGCGCAGTGACTTCCACCGCAGGCGCCTTGGTCAGGCGCAGCAGCGCCCACATGGCATCCAGGTAGCGCAGGGCCTCGTCATCCTGGAGTGGCAGCGTGAGGTGGGAAACGGCGTTGCGCGCCTCCAGCGCCATGGAGACGAAGTTCCGGGCGCTGTGGCGGTCCTTCTGGGCGAAGGCGGCCTCGAATACCTCGCGCCAGCGATCGATCATGGTCTTGAGCAAGCCATAGGCATCCAGCGCGCCGTTGCCGCTGCCGCTTGCTCGGCTGGCGTAGGCCAGCCACTGCTCGCCATGCGACTTGCGCATCCAGCCTTCGACGAAAGGCACCAAGCCGCGCTGCAGATGGAAGATGCCATCCTGGACCCGACGCAGCGTTTCTTTTTCTGCCGACATACGACTCTCCCCCCGGCCGGTCAGAACAATGAGGCTTGCGCGGCGGCGGCAGGGCCGCGTGCGATGACGGCAGGCGCCATCTCCGCCAGCCGGGGCCACTCCTGCGCGAGAGCGTTGTAGATCAGCGCCTCCGACGCCCACCCCTTCTGGGTCGCGATCTCGAACAGGCGGTAGGCCAGCGCGCGCGCATCCTCCGCCCGCTGCCCCATCTGCGCCACGAACGCGGCCGCGGCCTCGGCGCCGCCATCCTCCGCGTTCAGCACGCGGATGGTGTGCTGCACGCATTCCCAGACTGTCGCCGCCTTGTCGGTGGCAGGCGACCAGCCATCCGGGAGGTCGGCGCGCGCGACAAGGCCTGCCTTTCCGCGGAGATCCTGGAAGACGCCGGAGCTGAACAACGTGGCGAGCGGGATGTTCTTCGCGTTGGCGAGCGTGATCAACTCGCCCGAGGGACGGGCGTCGAAGCCGTAGGTGGCGAACCAGGCCAGCGCGACCTGTGTTGGCGCGTCGAAGGCTTCGGTCAATTCATTCTCGATCTCGTCCCAGACACGGTTGATGAGGGAGAGCGCGGTCTTCACCGGCATGGCGCTGTCGTCATCCTCCAGCACCTTTGCGAAGCGGGTGAAAACGCCCATGCCGGGGCCAATGACAGATTGCTGCATGTCCACGGGGCCGACGCCGGCCCTGCGAATGGTGGCGATGGCGTCGGGCAGTTCGCGTTTGAGCGCGCGAACAAAGTCGGCTCTGGTTACGGTGCCTGCGTCGACCGCGCGCTTGCGGCAGACGAGAACGATGGAGGAGGCAAGCGCATTCGTGCCGCTGCCGATCATGCGGTTGGCAAGTTCGGTGCGAACCGGCCACGTGCCATCGACAGCCAAGCCTGCATCCACGACGGCCTGGAGGAACGAGGCCCAGCCAGCAGAGGTCACGCCGCCTTCCGCCGCTTCGGCCTGCTTGAAGGCGTAGTATATCGTGAGCGGGGCATCGTCGACGGCCGCCTTGCGCATCGCGGTCAGTGCCTCACCCATGCCCCGCATGAAGAAGGCTTCGGCTGCGTCCTTGCCGCCATGGCGATAAGGCGTAGCGACGAGTTCTCGCTCTTTCGGCGTGTTCAAGCGCCGGAAAAGGTCAGGCCAAGTGCCAGACAGCGAGCGGCGGACCCAAACGTAGAAAAAATCAGAAAGGTCGGCGTAACCGATATTGTCATAGTAGGGTGGGTCAGTGGACACGACGATAGGGCGAACCGGAAACGAATTCTTTGACGCATCGATCAAACCCATCGATGCCGACCCGGCAATTGGAGTGCGCTGCAGGACGTCAAAAATCCGGCCAATGCTGCTATCGAGGCTCGCCGCGATATCTGACAGCGGGTAAGCCTCAGCGAAATCCCAGGTCATCGCAATCGCTTGACGCGAGAAGACATTCCTGATGCCGGGTTTGCGGCCCTGTCCGTCTCGAATGTCCCAAGAACAAAGGCTTGAGCAGCGATCAGCAAGGCGGCTGACGATGAGCGCCAGATACGTCGCCACGGCATCGGCATAGGCAGTGACGCCGGTGCCGGACTCCGAGAGGGGGGTGAAGTCGTCGAGCAGGCCGGCAGCGCGCGCATCGGCCAACGCCATTTCCCGTGCCTCGGTCACCAGATCGGAGAACGTGGTCAAAGCTACCAGTTGGCGCGGGGTGAAGAGGGAGACGAAGGTTTTGAAGCCATATCCCGGCGGAGCGAACCAGCGTGGATTGGCCGGCATCTCAACGTCGAGGCCCGTGATGTCGGCAGGTTCCGCCGACGCTGCCACGCGTTCGTGCACGTCGGTCGGCGAGAGATACACGCGCTCGCGCGCCCCCTCGGCGACAATGGCCATCAGCCGGGCACCCATTCGCCCGGCATCCCCTTCCTGGCGAGCGTGATCAGGGGCGATCGCCGCTCCAGTGAGAACGCAGGTGAAGTGCGTTCCTCGCCCCGTCTTTGTCCCCTTCTTGAGGCGTTCCTCCTCCGCCTTCGTCAGTGTCCCGTTCCGTACGGCAAAGCGCCAACCATCCGGCGCAGATGCGTCAATCAGCGGCTCCACCCAGGCTTTGTTTCCCGCCTTGGTCGAGAGCAGGAAAGACGAGACCAGCGGCACCATAGCCCCCTTCGCGGCCGGATCCGGGCTACGCACGGTGCGCGCCCAAAGCCAAGCGATGACGGTTCCCTTGCTGCCATCCGGCAGCGTCGCCTCGGGATAGAGATGGCCGATGCGCCGCGCAGCCTCCTCCCGCATCCAGGCGCCGTAGTGACATAGATCCTCGGCAAGCCCCTGCGCGCCGCGCCCCTGCCAGCGCCCACCGCGCGCGCGCTCCTCGCGGGATGCCGGGTTCACCGGCGGCAAGCCGGCGAACATTGGCGGGATCTCTACCAGCGCCTTGCCGATCAGCACCGCCACCGGATTCAGGTCGCTGCCATAGGAGCGCAGCCCGAGCCGCTGCGCCTCCAGTGGGATGGAGCCACCGCCCGAGAAGGGGTCATAGACGGGCGGCGCCTTAGCCTGGAGGTAGGCCAGGATGGCCTCGCCGTCCTCCGGCGGCGGCGGCTCTTCGTCGCGGCCCCAGGCCACGCTGCGTGCGATTTCCCATCGAGCGGCGTTCAGCACCGCTTCGTTGTTTGAGCTTTCCCAGGCGACCAGGCCGTCTTTGTAGTCTGCCTCCTTCGTGCCGCCGATCAGCTTGTGCAGCCGGTTCCGCTCCCTCTCCACGTCCTCCGGTGACGGAAACCGATCCGGCCAGGCGGAGGGGTCGTCCACCAGCTGCGAGAACAGCACCGCCCGGCACGCCGCCAAGGGCCGCCGCGCCCACCACAGGTGCAGCGTCGAGGGATGCCCATGCCGGATAGATTTCTCCCGCGCCGAGGCGACGTTGATGGCCTCCAGCGGGATGGAGACTTCGATGAGCTTCTTGCGGGGCAGAGAGGGGGCCATGCGATCTTTCGGAAGGTCGAAGAGGCCGGGCTTCGGCTCAGGGGTAGCCGGCACGGCACTTGGCGTTGGCCGAGGTGCTGCCACGTCGGCGCTGTTCCCGCGAATCGGCTCGATCGGTCCGCCGAGCAGGAGAAACTCCGGGAGATCGAGCGGCGGCAGTTCCTGCGCGGGCCAGCGGTCCCCGTCGCTGAGTTCCTCGCGCAGTTCCATCAGCAGGCGCCCGAGCACGTTCTGGCCGACGAGCACCTCCGGCTCGATCGGCTTCGCACCCCAGAAATCATCCTTACGCGATTCCTCGACAATCGGGCGGTCGCGGGTCGCGCGCAGCAAGCGGGAGAACTCGGCGAAATTCTGGATCAGCTTGGCGCGCAGGCACCACCGCATGATCTTGACGCGCACGGCATCCCAATCTGGCCGGGAGTCCGAGCGGTACGGCTTGCCCTTCATCTTCGCCGTCATCGGGCTGTTCTGCTCGATGATCAGTTTCTGCACATGCGGCAGATGCGGAAAGCGACAGACCTGGTACAGCGCCTCGGAGGTGAGGATGCGGACGCCATTCACGCGCAGCGGATAGCCGCCCGCCATGTTGGAGAGGCCGCCAAACGCTTCCTTGGTCTTGAGAAAGACAATCGAGGTTGCGCGGTCGTAGGTTCGGAGCCGCCCTCCGTTCAATGCTTCAGAGGTCGCCGTCGTTGCCATACGTCTTCCTGGGCACCAGGGGATGCCACTTGTTGAATGGGTGCCAAGGCGGATTTGCCTTGCCGCCCCACCAAAGCGCCAGTGGGGCGTTGTTCGGGCAGTTGCGCCAGGAGAGAAATAGCGAGCCAAAACCCATGGCAAACGGGCCGAATCCGAGCGGGCGGAGAACTGGCTTAGGGTTCGCGGAAAATGAGCGAATCTTCAATCCCGCCTTTACGAAGGCCTGTTCGAGCACATCGCGCCGAACCTCGGATGAGTAGAAGGTGCTGGCGCCTCCGGGTTCTCGAAGCTGCAAAGGGAACCTTCCTTGATCGTATCCCGTCGCCTCGCGCGGAAGCCGCGTCGGCCACAAAACCCCAGAATCCCTACTGTACCGATTTCGATTTTCGATACCGAAGGCGCTCCAAAATTCAAAGGTGATATCCTTGTTCAGCCGTCGCGCTTCAGCCTGCAACCATTCCCGCGTCTTGTATTTACCAAACTTGTGGTACGCGGGGACGACAATGCGTACTCGCGCTCGATCCGGCGCATATTGAAGCCAATCCCTCAAATCGGTCTGGATTCTTCCACCTGTGAACAGGGCGTCATCGACATAGATGTAATCCGCGCCGCCGCCAGTTGCACCCCGAGGAAGACCAGTTGCTGCCTGAAGCTCCTCCCAAAACAGTTCGAGCATATCGCGTTGACTGCTGCCATTTTTTTGGATGTCAAGCAAGTTCGCGGCCGACCAGTATCCGGCGGGGTCATTTCCTACGAGATCATCGTTCTTTATGACGCCGCGGATGAAATCTCGAGCTCGCTGGCGGCTGAAATAGAGCTGCGACCATACGTGGCAAAGTTCGTCCAGCAGTGGCTCGCGTTCTACGGCTTCGAACTGACCTATCCACCGTCCCACATGGTCGGCATCGGGCCGCGGAATTTCGCCTTCTCGAAAATCGGCGATCAACGTGGCGAGCGCTTCGAGCTTTTGTCTCATGCAATCCTTTGCCCAATCATGAGGGTTGCGCCCCAAGCGTCAGCAGATCTCTGATGTTGAAGGCGACTGCAGTCTCGGCGAAGCCGAGTTCGCGTTGGAAGAACCGGCGCACGTAGGCAGGCTCCCGCGCGAAGCCGGCTTCCACCTGCACAATCGCGAGGATGAAGGCATCCGGGCTGTTCAGCGAGGCCAGCAGTTCGTTCTTCGTCAGCATGATCACGTCGCCATCGACATGCCGGCCCTTCACCTCGATGAAGCGTAAGGCGCCCGCTTTCGCATTGCGGCTCTCGATGTCCCATCCCTTCTTCTCGGCCGAGACATCCCGCGGCTCATGGCCAAGCGACAGCTCCGCAGCCATGACGGCTTCCATCGCCAGGCGTTCCACCTCCGCGCGTGACGTCGCATCTTCGGCGAAGCCGGGGAGCACGCGTGCGTCGGCAGGCTTGCTTCGTGCCAGCAGCAGCCCATTCGGGATGACCAGCGCGGCGCCCTTCATCACCGGCGGTAGGGCGGTAATCTGCCGCTCGCGCGCCAGTTCCTCCTGGCGCTTGTGCAGCCGCTCGACCAGGCGCTGTGCCGTGGCCTCCGCGTTGCTGGCGTTGATGCGCTGCTCCTTGCCGGCGCGCTCTTCTTCGCGCAGTCGAGCCGCGCGGGCATCCCAGTAATTGATCTCGCGCGTGAGGCGGGCCCGAACCTCCCGCTCCACCTTGTCGATCTCCGCGATCCGGCGGCGCTTCACCTCTGCCAGGTGCTCGGGCACCAGCTTCGCAATGGCGTGGCCGAGCGCCTGCTGCTCGACACGACCCGACAGCCAGGGCGCGATAATCGCGTCGGCGACCAATTCGCGCTCCTCCGCCGTGATGGGCCGGCAGTCGAGGTAGGGAGCCGGCCCGCCATCCGCGGCGCTGCCATCCTCCCGCAGATGGATGAATTGCAACCGCTGCGAGATGACACGCGGCTCGCCCGACTTGGCGACGCGGCCATCCCGGATGGCGTGTTCCAGATAGACGAGCAGCCGTGGGGCGAGGCCCTCATCGCCGTCGTCCACCAACACACCACCTTGCTGGAGCAGCGGCTGAAAGCGCACCAGCACCATGTCGAGCGCCGAATCGAGCAGGGGGTGCCCCGGGGCCAGGAGTTCGGCCTGCGGCTTGCCGACGATCAGCGCCTTGTCGAAGGTAACGCGGGCATATCGATCGAGCACGGGGTCGCCGCGGCAGATCAGCCTATCCCAGTGCTTCAGCGATGGCGGAACCCGCAGGATCTCGAAGCGACCCTTCTCGCGCTCGGCGATGCGGCCGCCCAGCAGCTGGAAGGCCTCGCGGAAGAAGGCGCCGATGAAGTGTGGTTGCAGTCTGCGAGCCTGGGCGCGCTCCATCTCCTCGCGGATGGCGGCGACGGCGTTCGGGTCCATGCCCTCGGAGGTGAGCTTGCGCTCGGCCACAAGGCGCTCGATGGCGCCAACATCCACGGCGTCATCCACCTTCTGGAACAGGCGAGCCTTAGTCTCGGGCGCGTCGCCATAGCGGATGGCGTCCACCAGCAGGTCTCGCAGCGCCTGGCCTTCGAAGAGTTCGCCCAGCACGTCATAAACCTTGCCGCCCAGGGCAGCTCGGGCCTGCTCCAGCTTCTCCAGAAGGCGCTGATAGACCTCGCCCTCCCGCGTGTTGGTCGCGCAGAGGTTCCACAGGTGGCAGACTTCGGTCTGGCCGATGCGGTGGATACGACCGAACCGCTGCTCCAGCCGGTTCGGGTTCCAGGGCAGGTCGTAGTTGACCATGAGGTGGGCGCCGCGCTGGAGGTTCACGCCCTCTCCAGCAGCGTCGTTCGCAATCATCACCCGGACGAGCGGGTCGGAGTTGAAGGCGGCGATGGCTGCGCGACGCGCCTCCCGCGCGATGCCGCCATGGATGACGACCACCGAAGCCGGGTCGCCGACGCGGGCCGCGATCTTCTGCTGGAGGTATTCCAGGGTGTCCTTTGGCTCGGTGAAGATCAGGATTTTGCGGCGCAGGCCAGTGGCCTGGTCGAACATGATGGGGTCGTCGAGGATAGACTCGAGCTCACGCCACTTCGCGTCCTTGCCGGAGAGCTTCAGTTGGAGCGCACGGGCCTCGAGGTCCTTCAGGATGAGGATCTCGGCCTCCAGCTCGGCCAAGGTCGCCGCGGCAGTGGCTTGGTCGGCGATCTGCTCCTCGATCGCCTCTGCCTCTTCGCCGGGGGCATCGTCGAGGTCGTCTGCGTCGAAGCTCGGCAACGCGAGGGCACGCGTGAGGGGGGCGGCGCCGGTCTGGCGCTGGAGCTTCTCCTCCCGCAGTCGCTCCTCAAGCCGCTTGCGGCGTCGTTCGAGGGATCGGTGGATGGCGGCCGGAGACGATGCAAGGCGGCGCTGCAGGATTTGGAGGGCAAAGCCCACGCTGTTCTGCCGCTTGCCGTCGCCCGAGCGATCGGCGCGATTCATCTCCTCGCGGACGTAGGTGGTGACCGCTTGGTACAGGTCGGCCTCAGCCGGTGAGAGCTCGTAGCTGGCCGTGTAGGCGCGGCGCTCAGGGAAAAGGGGGGTACCGTCGAAGCGATACAGTTCCTCCTTCGTCAGGCGGCGCATCATGTCCGAAACGTCAGCCTTATGGACGCCCTCGCGGAACCGGCCCTCGAATCGGTCGGCGTCAAGCAGCCCCATGAACAGCTGGAAGTCGGCTTCCTTGCCGTTATGCGGCGTGGCGGACATCAGGAGGAAGTTGCGCGCTCGGCCGCCCAGGAGCTTCCCCAGCTTGTGTCGCTGAGTCTCCTTCACCTCACCACCGAAGTACGAGGCCGCCATACGGTGGGCCTCGTCACAGATGACCAGATCCCACTCGGGTGCCGCCTGGAGCTTGGCCTTCAGGTCGTCCGAGCGGGCGGCCATGTCGAGGCGAACGATCAGGCGGTTGCGGTCGGCGAATGGATTGCCGCTGACGGAGTTCTCGATCTGGTCGCGGGACAGGAGGTCAAACGCCAGGCCGAATTTCTCCGACATTTCCTCCTGCCACTGCTCGACCAAGCTGCCCGGAGCGACAATCAGGCAACGTTCGAGATCGCCGCGTATCAGCAGCTCCTTGATGAGCAGCCCGGCCATGACCGTCTTGCCGGCGCCGGGGTCGTCGGCCAGCAGGAAGCGCAGGGGCTGCCGGGGCAACATTTCCCCATAGACGGCGGTGATCTGATGGGGGAGCGCCTCGATCTGGGATGCGCTGACCGCGAGGTACGGATCGAAGAGATGGGCGAGCCGCAGCCTGTAAGCCTCAGAGGCAAGACGCAGCAGCCCGCCATCAGCGTCGAAGGCATACGTCCGTCCGGCTTCGAGGAACTTGAAACCGGTTTCCTCACCGCGATAGACGAGCCGCTCCCCGACGCGTCCGCTCACGCGGAAGACGAGGTTGAGCGCATCCGGCCCAAACCGGGTGACCTGGATGATCTCGGCCACGCCCGCGGCGTCCAGGCCGCGAAGCCGCGCCCCGGCTTTGATATCTTCGAAGGTTGCCATCTCAATTAGATTATCGCGCGTTAATTGACGGAAAGCCACTGAGGCGAAAGGCTGTGTACGATGCCAAAACCGTTTTCGCGCGTTTAATTGAGTGGACCGTCGAACCACTACAAGCCAGGTTTCCGCCTCGCTGAGGGTTCCGTACCAAAGTGTTCGCTCTCGAAGTACGGATTTCGGGTAAGTGAAGTTCGAGCCAGGGCAAGTGCCGACCGCGCCAAAACCTGCTTTTTACCTAGCTTTTTGCATTCCGTACTAAACGGGCAAAGTCAGGAGGTCCGGAGAGAACTGGCCTCCGAAGACCGATTTTCGGGCCTCTCCGCGCCGGGCCAGTCAACAGGTCTGCCCCGAAAACCCCAGGAAACCTGCCACTCAGCACGGCGCCTGGTCAGGCGGAGAGTGCGGCTCGTATGGGAACTGGCGGAGGCAGTGCTCCTGGGGTCGAACGGTCGCTTCCCGCAACATCGTGCCGCCGCGGGCTGGATGGGGTGGGGCACCATGTTGTCCCTACCAGCCACAACGGTCCAGAGGCTCTGACGCGACGTCCACAACGGGCGCTGTAGCGAGATAGCGCGTCGCAGATCATTACGATTCATTCAGATTCATTCAGGGCGGCAATTGGTGCGTTGCAACGGCATCGGGGCGAGCAACGAAGCATTTCCGGTGCACAAGCGATTCTCAGGATCGGTCGACGGCAGCGATCGGCTGTCGTTACAGAGGCCTGAACATCATGAACACCGTCACGAAGATCAGTTCCCCCCCGCTGCGAGCCCAACTTCTCGAGGCGACCTACCTCTCCCAACCCATTCAGGTTCGCATCATGCTGGCGGGCTTTGGGCCGCACGCAGAGCGGACCTACCTTCAGCACATTGCTGAGCTTTGCGCTACTGGGCGCGACGTTCGTCTCTGCGTCCTGGTCGAACTCGATGCGGCTCGCGAGGCTGTCCTCGCCCGACTGGAGAAGTATTCGGAGAAGCAGCCCGACGCGACCGCCTTCATCTCGCCGGTTTGCGCCGATGCACTCGATGCCCGAACAGAGTTCGTCCTGAACCGGCTCGCCGAGCAGCATCGGATCAATGCCGTCATCGTCGCCACCCCGCCGGAGGCCCACTTCGCCTATGCCGACTGGGCGCTCCGGCGCGGGTTCTCGGTGTTGTTGGACAAGCCGGTCTCCTCCAGGGTTGACGCCGTGTCTAGCCTTCGTGCCGCCCGCGGGATCCGCCACGATGTTGTGGATCTGGTCAAGCGTTACGGCGAGGCGAGGCGCAAGGGCCGGGTCGCAGTTCTGGTCAATGCTCAGCGCCGCTGGCACCCGGCATTTCGCTATGTCCGGCAGAAGGTGGAAGAGGTGCGGCGTCTCACCGGTCATCCGATCTCGCACATCGCCGCCGCACATGGCGATGGCCAGTTCCGCCTGCCGGCAGAGTGGCTCGACATCGGGTACCACGGCTACCGCCACGGCAACGGCAAGGTGAGCCACAGCGGGTACCACGAGATCGACATGATCCTCTACCTGCTGGCGGCAGGGTGGACGGCACGCACCAAGCCGACTCACCTGCAGGTCCACTCCAGCTTCGTCCAGCCGAGCGCCCTGCTGCAGCACATGCCCCGAGACCGATACGTGGAGATGTTCGGGGACGAGTACAACGCTTACGCCCCCTACACCGACGCAGAACTCGCCCAGGTCGCCCACCGGCTCGGGGAGGTGGATGCCTTCATCACCATCGAGCTGATGCAGCACCATGAGCGGCAGGGCGTCGCCAGGATCGACCTCCAGCACAACACGGTCTCGGCGCGCTCCTGGCTCCAGCCCGGGGGCAATCTGTATAAGGAGAACGGGAGGTTGAAGCGCGAATTTTGGCGCATCGATAGCGGTCCGTTCCAGTCCATCCGCATTGAGACCATCCAGGCCGAGGACAAGCACGATGTTCCCGGCACCAAGGGCAGCTCGATCGGGCAGTGCAACCACCTGCAGATCGTGACCGTGCGCGACGAGAAGCTGCTGGGCTCAGGTCGTCGGGTCGAGGTTGTGGACGCGTCCGAGCTCGGTGAGTTCGACCGCACCCGTCTTCAGTCCGAGCAGGTGAAGATGGCCGCGCTGAAGGAGTTCGTGGACTTCGTCGAAGGGCGCATCGATCGCGAGGACCTCACCTCCGACCTATCGGATCACATGCTCAGCGCGTCGGTCATGTCGGCCGCCTACGAAAGCCACGTCCGGCGCTCGCGGCGCGGCAGCTGCGGCTGGGTGAAGGTGAAGGTGAAGGTGAAGGTGAAGGTGTAAGAGGAGGGCATCGACATGAACAACACCATCCTTATCGAGGGGCTCGACCTCGCGGGCAAGACCTCGACCTGCCGCACCCTCGTGGCCGAGTACGCTCCTCGGCTCAACCTGCGCCGTAACGCGCTGACCGACAGTAACCCGGTTTACGTGGTAGCGGACCGACTTCGCCGGGAAGGCGCCCTCCCGGGAGCCTACCTCGGCCATCTGTTCGTCGCAGCGCTGGCGATGGACCTGAAGCACTATGCGCCACCTGGCCGTCCGACTATCCAGGAGTCCACCATCGGGTTGCGCTCCTACTGCCACTACGCGGCCCGGGGCGAGGAGGGCATGGCGCAGGCCTTCGCCGGTCTGCTGGACGATCCGGCGCACCCGCGATTCGCCTGCTGCGTTGTGCTCACGGCCGGCCTCGCGGCTCGCCGTGCGCGACTGGAGATGCGGCGACGGGACGCTCCCGAGGAGATCGCCGATGACGATCTGGCGGTGATCTCCGCACCGGAGACGTTCCTGCAGATGGATGCCATGCTGATCGCCGAAGCAAGGCGCCGTTACGGGGCGGTGGTGATCGACACCTCCTGCATGACGCCGTCCGAGGTCATCATGGCGGTGAAGGACGTGATCGGCGGTAGCCTTCCGGCGGACGGCGTCACTCCGAAGGCTGGTTGCTAACGCACGGAGGGCGCAGCCGCAGGCTGCGCCCTCTCAGCGTGGTAGGTGCCGAAGCTATGCGACCGCGTCTGACCGCTGATCACCTTCCGCGTCCGCGCTTGGCGGACCGGTCTCGATCAGCATCTCGAATTCCGATCGAGCCGATGCGGGGGCGTTCGCGGCGAGCCACCAAGCCGTGAACGGCTCAGGAGCGTGTTGCTCGCCCAGATTGCCGCTCCCGAGCTGCGCCACGATCCAGTAGCGAACCAGGCTGACGCTCCCTTTCACACGGCTCCACAACTCCGCTTGCAGCTGCGTCGGAGACCATCTTCCCGATGCTGACGATGATGCCCCCGCCTCCCTCTCTAGCTCCAACCGGATCAATCGGATCGGAACGGATAGGTCGTTCGATTCTAGAGCTCTGATCCAGCACTCTCGCCCAATCCCGCGGGCGGTGTGGGGCGCCGGCGCGTCAAAGTCGCCGATGTCGCCCTTCTCCACCTCCAGCCGCATCCAGGTCGCGATGAACGGCCCGCTCCGCAGCCCCTTCGTCCACGCTGCGCGGGCGATCCAGCGGGCGGAGTATTCGGGCGGATCGGCGCCCTCGCCGATGTCGCCCTTCTCCACCTCCAGCCGCATCCAGGCCGCGACGAGCGTCCCTGTCAGCAGCCCCTTCGTCCACGCTGCTCGGGCAATCCAGCGGGCGGAGTATTCGGGCGGATCGGCGCCCTTGCCGATGTCGCCCTTCTCCACCTCCAGCCGCATCCAGGCCGTGAGGAACTGCTCGTCCTGCACTCCATCCTTCCACGCTGCGCGGGCGATCCAGCGGGCGGAGTATTCGGGCGGATCGGCGCCCTCGCCGATGTCGCCCTTCTCCACCTCCAGCCGCATCCAGGCCGTGAGGAACTGCTCGTCCTGCACACCGTCCTTCCACGCTGCGCGGGCGATCCAGCGGGCGGAGTATTCGGGCGGATCGGCGCCCTTGCCGATTTCGCCCTTCTCCACCTCCAGCCGCATCCAGGTCGTGAGGAATTCCTGGGCTTGCACTCCATCCTTCCACGCTGCGCGGGCGATCCAGCGGGCGGAGTATTCGGGCGGATCGGCGCCCTTGCCGATGTCGCCCTTCTCTACCTCCAGCCGCATCCAGGTCGTGAGGAACTGCTCGTCCCGCACACCGTCCATCCACGCTGCGCGGGCGATCCAGCGGGCGGAGTATTCGGGCGGATCGGCGCCCTTGCCGATTTCGCCCTTCTCCACCTCCAGCCGCATCCAGGTCGTGAGGAATTCCTGGGCTCGCACTCCATCCTTCCACGCTGCGCGGGCGATCCAGCGGGCGGAGTATTCGGGCGGATCGGCGCCCTTGCCGATTTCGCCCTTCTCCACCTCCAGCCGCATCCAGGTCGTGAGGAACTGCTCGTCCTGCACACCGTCCTTCCACGCTGCGCGGGCGATCCAGCGGGCGGTGTAGCGTGAGGGATCAGCAGCAGAACCGATGTTGCCCACAGAGACCTCTTCTCTGATCCATGGGCTCACGAATCTTATAGAACCTCGACTACCATCTTCCCAAACCTGCCTCGCAAGCCACCGGTAGGAGTACGGCACTGCTTCGTCGTTCGCCGCGGTTTCATCTTGAACCGATGTCCGTCGATCTGCCTCTACGTTATCGCGGATGTGCCAGAGCTCTTGAACCCACTGAAACCGTGTTGCCTTCGCGGCATCCGGCTGGCGGTCAAGGGCTTCCTCGTAGAGGGCGTCGAGATAACGCGCACCGTCGTAGCGGAAGGGCTCGCCGGCAGTGGGATGATGCCGTTCGGCGCGAGCCCAGGCCCTAAGAAGTCCCGTAGCCAGATACCTCTCCTCCGGGTAAAAGCCGAGGCGATCGACAATGCTGCGCAGCAGTGCACGTCCAAATTCGCGGCAGATGCGCTTGCGATCCTGGTGCCGGCTATCTAACAGCCTCAACCCTTGCGAGCTTGCACGAGTTCGCCAGTTGTTGCTGCGTTTCGAATGGCCTTCTGCGACATCCATATCGACCTCATCCTGCGCCGCTAGACCTAGGTCTTCGCAGAGCAAAGAGAGATTCGCAGGTTGTCCCTCCTGATTCCAACCATAGACTCGGCGCAGCACAAGCCGAGCGATATCGGGATGCCGCACATCATACTCGGAGCCGGCAGATTTAGTAGCGCCTTCGGCATGGAGTGGTACCACTTCCGAGCTGATCCGGGTGATCGCCTTGGCGATGAAGCCAGCATCCGGCTCCCGCCCCTCAAGGCGCTTGAAATTGTAGCGCAATGTTGCCCTCAGGATGTGGTGCGAAATACGACCAGCATGTCCTCCGCTAAGTTCATCGAGCCATGAAAAGCCGGCCACCAGCTTGAGCGCCCAATCGTCGCCAGCTTGATGGAAATCCTCAATCATGCTCTCGATGCACGCGTCGAAGCTCTTGCCACGCGTTGCAGCCAGCATCGCTGCGAGGAGGTGCGGATATTCGCCGGAGACGCTCGCGGCAATCCGGGCCTGAACAACGTCGCTTGCCGCTGCCGGCTGGGCAGCACCGTGCCTGACGATCGCATCGGCTAGCGGAGCCATTTCCATCTCAGAGAGTCGAGGCAGATGGATCTCGCGGAGGCGTTCGAATTCGGAAGAGCGCCGCTGCCACCGGTGGCTTCGCGCACCCAGCACAACACTCAGTGCAGGTTGGGCAGCGAGATCATTTTCGAGTTGGTGGAATCCCTCTGCCTGGTCCGCATTGTCGATGATGACGCACGTCCTGACACCGCTGGTGCCGAAGTCAGGCATGGCGGGGAAGGGTGTCCTTCGCGGCAGGCGCCGAACCAAAAAGACTCGCCATCTTAACTCCCGCAACCGCATGCCGAGGCGGAGCAGCATGGTCGTCTTCCCGTCTCCGGCAGCACCTGTCAGAAGGTTGAGCCGTGAGCCCTCCTCAACCGCGGTGAGCAGCTCCAACTCTGCGGGCCTCTCAATTGCGACGTGCCGCAAGACCGCCCACTCCTCAGGCTGCCCCTCAAGTTGGCTGCCCTGGAGGTACAGTTTGGCTTGCTGGTTGCCCTTGAACGCGCCAAGGCCGGCAAACCCGGGAGCCGGCAAGGATGCGTCGGGCAACTCGCTCAGGTGCTCGAACCCCAGTTCGAGGGCGGGAAAGCGGCTGCCTTCGTTGAGAATGAGGTAGGGACTTCCGCGCCCTGCGAGAACGAACTCCGCGAGGCCGTCCGCCATCGCCGCCATGCGCGAGTGCAAGGCGTCAGCGCCGTCGCTACTGTGAGGCGCTGATGGACTTTCTGGAAGTTTCCATCTGCTTCTGTGCGAGTCCCACCAATAATTTTTGACAATCGCCAGAAGTATCTTCCACAAATTTCTATCGCTTGGGAAGTTCTTTTCTCTTATGTCGAGGTAGTTTCTTAGCGTTCTCTCTCCAATATCGACGATCTTATCCTTCCCGGTATGCAAAAGATTTAGGGCGACGCCTGTAGGGCGGCCTCCCGCGGTGTCTCCCATGCCCTGTAATCTATCGAAGAGTTGGCCTACCTCGAGACGCGGAGCATACGCTTCCTTGACGTAGCAGAGCCTCGCCTTCCTGATCGCCTCCTCCCGCGAGGTCGCCCTGGCCTCTATACCTACGCTTTTTCGTCTTCCAGCCATTCCGGCACCTTACCGGTTGCACTGAACAGTGGGCAATGGATTCGGCTCTACCGGAAGCCTGCCCAGGAGACGAAGCTTCGCCCGATTGTTGGTTGCCCCTGAGAACTGATGGAGTGGACGGCCCCTACGCGGCATCTTGTGCCAAGCTCGGAGCCGCACAGGCATCGAGCGAAAGGAGCCGTCCACCATGAAGAATACCGCAAAGGCCGTCCCGGTGACCATCGGCCTGGACATCGCGAAGAACTTCTTCCAGGTGCATGCGGTCGACGCGGGCGGCCAGGTCGTGCTGCGCCGCAAGCTCAGCCGTGGCCAGGTGCTTTGCTTGTTCGAGGCGCAGCCGAAGGTGCTGTTCGGGATCAAGGCATGTGGCACTGGCCCTGTTAGGCGCCCGAGATCGCCGCGCGCGGGCATGAGGTGAAGCTGCTGCCGCCCACTTACGTGAATGTCTGCGTCAAGCGCGGCAAAAGCGCTGCCGCGTATCGAAACCGAAACGCTGAAGCAAGAAACCCAGCCATGTGTGTCTGCTGGCGCTGCGTGGGGTCGAGCAACGCCTCGGCATCGCCCGGCAACTCGCCGTCTGCATCGATTATCTCCGGGCGCCGGAGCAGATCCAACACACCCTCGCCGACATGCCGCGCTTCCGCCTACTGATGATCGCCGCCGGTAATGAGGAAGGCAGTAATGCGGCGAGCCTGCGGTGGGAACCGCTGCGTCAGCGGGCCTTTTGCGCTCCCGTTCCAAGTCGGGCGCGTATCTTCATGCGTGACCCGTCCCACCAGTCCCGTTAGGCTCGCCTCCCAGGGGACCCGGAGCCACAAGCGCGGGGACCGTCGGAGACGCCGCACGGTGGGACGGATCGATGGCGGTGGTGGGAATGGCGGCGACCCCGTCTGGCGCCCACCAGGCTGGTCGACATAGGGCTGGCCGAGAAGGATGGAGCGTGCTCTGCATGGTGGCACTGCTGGGCACGCCTATCCGCCTTTCGCAGGCGAATGAGGTTATGGCACCCGCCGCTTCGCCACCCCTACCGACAGGGTGGCCGCCGCCAGGTCGAACGTCGCGCCAGAGATATTCCGCGCCATGACCCGCACCGTGTTGTTCGACCACACCGCGGCATCAAGCTCGATGAAGCGCGTCGACGACATCAGCGATGCCTGCGCCAGGTCCCCGGCCCGCGCCCCGTTCACCGTGACATCGATCAGCGCCGTCGCCCCCGGCGCCAGGCTCGGCAGATCCCAGGACACCTCCGCCGCAAACTCCCGCCGCCCGGAGCCGAACAGCGCCCCCGTCAATAGCGGCGAACCGTTCAGCACCGCGGGCGCCGCCTCCGGCAGCCCGTAGAGCCGCAGCGACTGCAGATCGATCAGCCCATCGAAGCCAATCACCCCCACCTGCGCATAGGCCACCGACGCACCGACGCGGATCGTCTGCCGCAGGTTGAAATTTGCATCGTCCATCGGCGCGCCGGCGTTCCACCCTTTGGCCGGGCCGTTCCACTGCATGGTGGTGATCGAGGCCAGCACATCGCCCGCGATGTCCTCGCGGACGTTCCCGGCGCCGTCGAACACCCGCACGAACAACCGCCCGCCCGAAGCGCCCCCCCGTCAGCCAATGTGCCACGGCGAACTCCTTGGCCTGGGATGCATGGAGCATCCAGCCCAGCCCGTGGTTCGCCGTCAGCGTCACCGCCCGATCGGTCGGCGTGAGGTCGGTCAGCCCACCGACGCAGAAATCCCTCATGAAGGTCGCGGTGGTGGTCGAGGTGGCGATGGTGATTAGCCCCTCCACGCCGACCTCGGTCGCCGTCTGCCGGAATGCCGCCGCGCGCGTGTTCGGCACGCCTGCCAGAAAGCGCTGGACGCGCGACGCCGGCGCACGGTGTCGAATGATCACCGCAATGGCTTGCAGGACGCGCTTAGCTTTGCTCGCACGCAGAGCGAAGCGTTGGTCACGCCTCGACCAGGTTCTGCCCCGGCGGGGCGCCTGGTGGTAAGGCCCGATCCTCGGCGCCTGAAGCCCGAGACCACCACCATGACGCTATCCGACACCCAATCCCAGATCCTTCGCCAGGCCGCGAAACAGAAGGCACGGTTGGCCCCGCTGCCAAAGATCCCCGCGGCTGCCCGCAACGCCGTCTTCCGCAGCATGCTGAAGGGGGGCCTTCTCACCGAGGTGCCGGGGTCGGCGGAACATGCCGGGTTTAGCTGGCCGCAGGACGAGGCGAGCGTATGGATCGCGCTCCGCATCACCGACAATTGCCTGGCCGCCATCGGCCTGGATCCGTCAGGCTCGGCGCCGGGACGACCTTCCAGCGACACCCAGGAGGCCGCTGCCCCCATTAGCCCGCTCCTTAGCCCTGAGGCGCCCCCGCACCCCAGGAAGCCTCCGCACAGCAGGATACGCCCGCCCCGCGTCCGACCTTGCGCGCCGCCGCCGTCGCTGTGATTGCCGCCTGGGACGCCGCCCAACCGTTCGACGCGACCCGGGCCTCCCTGCGCGCGATCCTCGCCGGCCGGCCCGCCAGCGCCTCCTCCCCCTCGCCGCCGCGGCGGGCGGTGGAGTCGATCAGCCTGGTTGTGGCGGCCACGAGCTGTACATCCAGCTCCGGATCAACGCCGTCGAGGTGTTCCACCGCCTCCGTGGCCTCGAAGGCATTGCCCAGCAGCAGGAAGAACTCGGGCAGCGTGTTAGGAGTGTCGGGCGCGACCTAGACGGCGGCCGGCTGAAACCGCGCTACCAGCCATCGCCCCGGATCAGCCTGCGCATGGAACAGCACATGGCCGCCGCCACAAGGCCCGACGCACTGGATGGTGTCGCAGCGTTCGCGGAAGGTCAGATCGGTGCCGAAAATACCGGCTCCGCTTGGGCATGAGAATCCGACTCGATGCCGTTGGTCAGGCTGGTCATGTCTCGTCCTCGATTTCGGTTGCGGGGCCGTCCACCACGAGCACTACGGGGAGCGCCCGGGCCCGCATCTGCTGAAGCAGCACCACGATGGGGTTGGGGGCGGTGCCCAGGTCCTGGTCCTGCTTGTCGCGCCACTCCTTCGGGCGGCGGTTCTTCAGCCAGAAGATCGCGGCCGTCGTGTCGGGGGCAACGTGTTCGCGGTAAGGCACGATGACCGGCGCGCCGTCGTGCTGGAGGACCTTCACCGCGTCGTGGGTGTAGCCGATGGCCTTCGCAAACAGGCTGCGCTGCACGCGCTCATCGGCGGCGTCCTTGCCGACCTTTAGGGCGTTGCAGAACTCGGCGTGGACCTGGGACCAGCGCCAGATGGTCGTGCGCTCCACCTTGAAGAAGTCGGCCAGCTCGATATCGGTCGCGCCGAGCGTGCAGAGCTTGGCAGCCTGCTCGGCGAACTCCGGGCGGTAGCTGCTTGGGCGGCCGGTCGGTGTGGCCGGCACGGCGAAGCGCGGGGGCGGCTTGGCTACGCGCTTGGCCTTGGGCTTCGCTGGAAGCTTGCTGGGCGGCTTCGGCTTACGTGGAAGCTTGTGCATCAGCGCCTCCCCCGCTGTGCCGCTTGGGCGGCCCGTGGGGGCGCCTGGGGTGCCTGCTCGACCGGATCGGGGCGAACCTCCGCATAGCGATCAGGACGCGCTCACGCTCGGCCTCCAGGCGGTCTGCGACGGTGCGGGTGAACTCCCGGTCGGCGGTGGTGGCGCCGGCCGTGACGGCGCGCTGTGCGGCGTCCTCGGCGGCGTTGGCGACGGGCGCCAGCGCGTCGAGCATGGCGGAGTAGGCGCACCAGAGGGCGAATTCGCGGGTCATGCGGACACCGCGGGGTGCTGGGCGAGGTTGTTACCGCCCGCGCCGAAAAGGTAACACCGAGGTAACACCGCAACCCGTTGATCGGATTGGGGCTTTCTACCCTTGTTACCTTTGTTACTCTTGTTACCGGATAAGATAATAGAGCTACACACACACACGCGCGTGTAGGTGTGTAGATTTGGCCGTAACACGGTAACAAAGGTAACACGCGGCGTAAGCCGTT
This sequence comes from Falsiroseomonas sp. E2-1-a20, assembly GCF_051433195.1. Taxonomy (NCBI): domain Bacteria; kingdom Pseudomonadati; phylum Pseudomonadota; class Alphaproteobacteria; order Acetobacterales; family Roseomonadaceae; genus Falsiroseomonas; species Falsiroseomonas sp. E2-1-a20. The sequence continues at coordinate 27,546 of NZ_JBHMFT010000040.1, forward strand.
GATCGTTCGGGATTTTCTCGTTACCGCTTGTTACCCTTGTTACCCCTGGGGCCAAGGCGCGCTCGCGGCGCGGATCAAGCAGCATCGGTGCTCTCCTGTGCAATGGAGGCGATGGGGATTGCAAGGCATTTCTGCGTCCCGTCCTCGAGGCGCGCGGTGACGTTGCGATGCGCTCCGGGTATTCGGGCGAGGGTGGATAGCCAGCCGGCACCCCATGGGGTGTTGCGGAAACGCTGCGCGACGGCATCGCTGCGCGTCGAAATCATCAGGCACCGGCCATGCTCGCGGTGATCCACCACGCGCATCCACATGCGGCGGAGGTGAATGTCCGCTTCGTTTGGCTTGATGTCCTCATCGAAGCCGTCCGTGGCGCTGATGAGTTGCGCGATGCTGACGGATTCCTGCCGGCTGCCGACCGTGCGACGCATGCCCTCGCCCTGCATGAGGTGCGCGAGGGCGCGCTCATACTCCGGCGCGGTGACTGCCTCGGCGGCGGCCTCGCGGACCCAGGCGCGGCCTGCGACGATCTTGGCCGCTTCCTCGGGGGTGAGCTTGCGCTGATCCACCAGGGCCATCTGGCAGGCGATGAGGGTGCCGATGGTGTCGCCCACGCGACGGCCTGCGCCGGTCCTGGCGATGGCCTCGGCCATGGCGTCGCAGTTGGCGCGGATGGTCGGGATCATCACCAGCAGGCGGGCCAGCAGCCGGCCGGCGAGGTTCGGCACCATGGCTTCCTGATGGGCCAGCTTGAGGGCGGCGAACTGGTCGGGGTTGCCGCCGCAGAGGGTGAGGACGGCGAAGCGGGATTCATCGGCGGCCTGGGTGAGGCCGGCGTTGATGCTGGCAAACATGAAGCTGGACCGGATGACGTAGCGGCGGGATCCGCCTTCCTTGGTGCCCTTCACGATGGGCGGGGCGTTCTCGCTGGATGCCTGCCGCGCCAGGTCGATGACCTGCTGCATGCGGGCGCGGTCCATCTCGTTCTGCGTCTCGCCTTCCTCGAAGAAGACGGGGCGGGCGTCGTTGCCCAGCTCGCCGCGAACACCGGCCTCGGTCGTCTTGCCCTGCAGGACCAGGGCGATGCCGCCGAGGGCGGGAGTGAGGATGTTGTCCTGCACCCAGGTCTTGCCGCCGCCGAACTCGGACAGCAACCAGATATGCGGGCGCCATGGTAGCGCGCCGGAGATAATGGCGCTGGCGATGAAGCCGGCGAAGAAGCTGCCGTCGCGGGTGGGATCATCCCAGGCGACGGCGCGGCAGAGCGCGAGGAACCGCTTGCCTTCCTCATCAGTCAGGGGCTCGCCGAGGTCCACGCGCATGGACCGGGCCTGTTCGTAGATGAAGCGCGATTCGATGGCGGTCAGGCTGGTGGGGACGCCATCGACAAGGAGGTGGTCGCCCATGTGGAGGACGCTGCGGCCGCGGTCGATCCAGACACCGCGGCCGCGGATGCGGTCGGGGTCATAGACGCCGTTCTGGTAGCAGGCGCGGATGACTTCGTTGGCGACCTGGCGGGCGCCGAAGCCCTCGCCGCGGGTCGGGAAGTTTTCCTCGAACCAGTTGATGTTGGCGAGCTTGAGAAGCATGCCGTGGCTGGACAGGTCCTTGGCGCTCATCGCGATGACCTGCCGGCCTTCCTTCGTGTAGAGGAAGAAGCGATCGCGGTCGTAGCCGAGGCAGTAGAAGGGCCATTCGGATTCCGGTGGCGCCGGCTTGGGCGCTGGTCGGCTCTGCGGCCCTACCTGCTTGATCGCGCTCTCAAGCATGGCGTCGAACGAATCAGGCATGGGCGCTGGTCGGCTGATGGGCGCGACCTGCTGCTTCGCCGATTGAAACATGCTGTTGATGAGGTCGCCGGGATAACGGCTCTCTGCATAGCCTGCGCCTTTTGGCGCAGAACGCGGTGCAGCTTTCCGACTAACCGACGCAGAAGTCACCGGCGCCAAAGCCATGCGTTTGGTCGCCGGCTTAGATGGCGCTGCGATCAAGCGTTCCGGACCGTCAGGCATCCCTCAATTCCTCCTTCGGCGAGCGAAGCAGGGCTGAGACGCACACTGCGGCGCTAACGAAGCGGTTGCTCCCGATTGAGCCGAGCCAGCAGCCGGCTCGTCCTTGGGCATTCACGCCGAACGTGCTCGGGCTCGAGGAGCCGTCGACAGAGCAATGCATCCTAGCCCCGAGACCCGCGGTCCGGCCCGATTGCAGCAACGGGGAGCGACGCGACCAATGCAGCTAAGGATGCGCCATCTACAATCGTTGTGCGGCCCGCCTTTCGGAACACGAGCCGTCCTGCACCGGCCTCGCGGTAAAGCGCGCTTCGGCTCAACCCGGACCACTCGGAGGCGCCCCTGACGGTGAAGCCGGCTCGTGGCACAACGAGGGAAGGCTTCGTTACACCGCTTTGACGAAAAGCCTCCTTCGGTTCGGGCATCAACCTACCCTTGCTGTGCATCTTCGTCTCGACGTTCGAAGCGTCCCTCTGGTCCCAAATCACCTTGTTTACGCCACCCATCGCTGGCCCCCGAAATGCATCTGCCTCTGTCCACAGATATCCCGGAACACACCGCACAACACCAAAATCGTTCCTGATCTGGTGGAAGGGCCATTCGGGGTGGCGTGAGGTGGCGAGCATGCTGGCACTGACGTCGTTGGGCCAGGCCGGCAACACATCCGGCGTCGGCGATCGCAGCATGCGGTGGAAGCGTTCGATCAGATCTCGTGCCGTCGCCAGCACCGCCCAATCCAGCTTACGGCTACGGCCGGTGCGGCGGACGGTCTCCCTGATGGCGGTGCCGGCCGCCACCATTGCGCGGATTGCTTCGTTCGCCTCCCGCCGCCGAAGGTTGCTTTCGTACCGCAGGCGCTCGGCGGCGCTCAGCAGGTCCGGGTTGATTGCGCCGCAGCTGAGGGCCCGACGGATCGGACCTAGCGCGTCGGGCACGGCCTACAGGAAGGCGGCGTTCGCGTTCTTCCATGAGGCGCCATCGGTCCGTGATCTGGATCACCCCGGGCGCGGCCTCTCTGACCACACCGGCAAAGCCACCCACACAGTCATTGGCCACGAAACTAGCCTCCGGATGCGCGCGCAGCGAGGCGTGCACCGCAGAAGGTTCACGGTCAGGCAGCAGGTCGGCGATCCACCGCTGCTCCAGCTCGCGTGCCGTAGCGCTGGCGCCGCCGCCACGCCCATCCGGGATCGGCTTTGCCTGTCCAATGCAGGACGCCGTAAGGGTGTCGTGGTCTGCCCACCGGAAGGCGGCGCAGACCACGCCTCGCCGGCAGGGTAAGGTACGGCGCGGCTCGCGCCAGCGGAATGCGTCGGTCAACCCTGACGCCGGCGCCAGCAGGATGAAAATCGCGACCACGTGGCGCGCCCCTATCTCCATTCGGAAGATATGCCCCTACTGCGTGCCCAGCGAGGGCAGTGCACCTGAACCGAGGCTCTGTCTTGCCGTTGGAACATAAATAGAACATCCTCTCGGCATGAACCCACCCGGCCAAGTTGATCCCGACGTCCTGCGCCAGATGCGCACGGTCCTCGCCACCGCCATCGGCATCCGCACCAAGAGCCTAGCGGAGGCCGCGGCGGAGGCGCGGGGCCTGGGGTGCGGGATGCTGCCAGCGTTGCCCGTGAGCGTCATTGACGAGGCGGTGGCGGGCCTTCTGCGCGAGGTCGGCGCGCACCGGCCGGCGGAGGCTTCCGTAGAGCTCGATGGGCGCGCCCTGCGGCCTGTCACTCCGGAAGAGGTTGCCGATACCCTCGCCTACGCCATGCGCTTCAACGAGCGCGGGAAGGCGCGGCGGACGGGTCATGAATACGCCTCGAAGCTTGCAGCGGAGCAACTGGTGCAGCAGATGCTCGCCAGCGGCTACGTCATCCTCCGGCGCCCGCCCGCGCCCCATGGCTCCGGCCCCGGCTGAACCTTCCCATGGACCTCGCGCCGCCCTACACGGTCGCCTTCCTGGCACGCGACGAGGCGGTGCGGCTGCCCTGCGCCTGCCGCGTCCGTATCATCGGGCGGCGTGACCTTGTGGCACTGGTCGGGCAGGGCGAGCGCCTACACCTGCTCGGGCTGCGGCGTGAGTTGTGGTGCTCGCGGTGCGGCGAGCCGCCAATGGTCGGCTGGCTGGTGAGCGGCGCAAATCTGGACGCGAAACCGCTATAGGTCGGGCACCTTCCGGGTTGCGTTTGGTCGGTGCAGAGGCGCGACTTGATGACGCTCTGATGTCCGCTTTCAAGAGCTTTCTGCAGCTGGGATCGCCGCGCGAGGCGGTTGCCTGACTCTGGCCGAA
>NZ_JBHMFT010000041.1:0-29042 GCF_051433195.1 Falsiroseomonas sp. E2-1-a20
CGCGGGCCTGGTGCGCGTAGCCGCGGGCGCGGTCGGCGGTAACGGCCAGGTCGGCCAACGCCGGCGGGGTGTGGGGGCGCGGGGCGGGCGGGGCAGGGGGGTGGGTCATGCGTCTCCGGCGGCTGGTGTCCGAAGGGATTAAGTGGACCTCCGCGCCTTCGTCGAAGCCTTTGAGCACGCGCTGCGGCTCTACTGCCCGAAGGATTTCAACGCTGGCCGCCTTGCGCGGAGCATTGCGGAGGCGCGCGCGATGAGGCTGATCGGCTGATGCTTGGCAAGCCCGGCGCGCAGTATCAGGACCATCCGGACATGGTCGCCGGCCGCGCCGCCCGCCCCGGCTGCTAGTCGGTTTGGCAGATTACGAATTCGGGGTCCAGTGCCCGCCGCCCGACCTGCCGATTCCGGCGCTTCCCGGTCGCGCCCATCGTCGCCGCGCGGCCGGGACGTGACGGCCGCTCCGCTAACGCGACCAGCTTCTTAGAGAAACGCGGACAAAAAACGACAATCCGAAACCGGAACTTTTCACAAAGACGGTAGACATTACACTAAAAGTCCATTCTCTCAAATAGCCGCAGATATATTGTTTGCTATCAATTGCTTATGAAGTTGGCACGCTGTTTGCTGTGTCCTTGCCATCCAGCCGGCTCGTCGGCGGATCTTGGCAAGGAATGCGAGACATGAAGAAGGCACTACTCGGCGCAGTGGCAGCCGTTGCACTCGCCGCCTCCCCGGCCCTGGCAGGCCCCATCGCGGCCGGCAGCACCCTCTCCATCGCGGGCGCCAACAACGTCTCGCCGACGCAGATCACCTTTCCCTCCGCCGGTAGCCTCCTCGTCAGCACGGGCGACTTCGCCGGCCTCGGCACCTGCTTCGGCTGCGTGACCCTCAGCAGCATCACCTACTCGCCGACCGTGTCCTCGGGCCAGATCTTCTCCATCAGCAATGCCGGCATCACCGGCACCTTCACGCTGGATCCGGGCGCCAATGCAGTGATGGTTGGCGGCAGCCCCGGCGCGATCAACATCCTCGGCACCGGCACGGCGACGCTGACCGGCTATGACCCGACCCAAGGCAACCTGTCCTTCTCGACGCAGGGCGGCATTCCGCAGACGGTGACCTTCTCCGCCACCGTCACCGCGGTGCCAGAGCCGGCAAGCCTGGCCCTGTTCGGACTGGGCCTCGTCGCCTTGGGCGTGGCGCGCCGCCGGCAGGTAGCGCGGGCCTGACCGCAAACTGGATCCCGGACAGGCGAGCGTTACGCCCGTCTTGGATCGCAGCGGGGTCGAAGGCCCGTCCCCTTCGCCTCGCTGCGTATCCTCCCGCTCTTCTGGATCAGGGGGACCGCTAGACGCCGATGCGCTAGCCCGGCGGCGCTGCCAGATTGTGGCAAGGCGCCGAGATTGCCGCACTGTCGCTGCGGAGCGTGAATGCTGGCGAGACATGGCTCGCGCTCCGAATCAAGGCCGATGGATGGAGACCGATTTGGTGGTGTGGCGACCTTTGCCGCCACGGCGCGCTAACGCCGTATGACCGCACCTCGACCCGTCGCCAATGCCCGCAAGCCTTGGACAGAGGCTGATGACGAGGCGCTCCGGCGTCTGGCCGAGATGAACACGCCGCCGAAGCTGATTGCCGAACAGCTGGGGCGCTCGCTGGCTTCAGTGCAGGCGCGGGCCACCCGGCTTCGGATCTCCGTCCCGGAAGGAACACGCCGGCGCCGCATGGAGGCGGAGCGGACCTAGCAGGCCGATGCGGTAGCCCTGACAAAGAAAGGCCCCGGCGGACAGCGCCAGGGCCAGTTTGAGGGTGGTCGACATCATGTCTTCGACACGAGCAAAGCGCCTCCGGCAGCGCTCGGTTTATTGCCGTCGTGTCTGCATACAATTGTGCCCTGATGCGTATCGAAGAGGTCCCCGGCCGGCGCGAGGTCGCCGGTCCTGGATAGCAGCGTGGGCGGGTCGAGGCTGTCGCCGCTTCCCCGCCCTCGCTGCGCTCTTCCGCCACCGGGATGCGGATGACGCTGGCGATGGTCGCGGCGGCGCCTCCTGCCCGGCGATCTTGATCCCGCGGCAAGCCCAGATGAGCTCTTCGGGAGCAAGCGCCTTGACGGTAGAATCTGAGACGTGTCGCGGTACCTATCCTGGTCATCTACCGGGACGCGGGGGCGGGTATGGCAGACAGGCTTGTTGTCCCTGACGTGAAGCCGCAGGACAGCGTTGTCCCGGACGCTGACCCGGACCCTCCCTGGCTCCTCAAGGCGCTCGTCACGCACCTTCAGGCGGAGCTCAAGCGGGTGGACGGAGCCGAGGCAAAGCTTCTCGATGCGGTTCGGCAGGCGGCTGCCGCCGAGGGAGAAGCCGTGCCGCTCCGGCGGCAGGTCAAGGCGTCCAGCCAGCGGGCGACGCGGATTGAGGCCGAGCGCGAGGCGGCACGGGATGAGCTGGCGGCGTGGCGCCGGGGCGGGCCGCTGGCGCGGGTCTGGCGGGCGTTCTGGCGGCGCTAAGGGCGCGCCCCCGCCACGATAATCCGCCCTTACCGCGCGTGAAAAGGGGCCTGCCTTGCGCGGCTTGTAGCAACCCGCTGACACGGGCGCTGCGGGGGCGAAGGGGACGGGCCTTCAACCCCCGCTGCTACCCCGGACGGGCGGAGCACCCCCGTCCGGGGATCTAGCTTGTAGTCAGGCCCGCGCCACCTGCCGGCGCCGCGCCACGCCCAGTGCGGCGAGGCCCAGCCCGAACAGAGCCAGCGAGGCAGGCTCCGGTACCGCCACCGCATCGATTGTGGCCGAGAACGTCACGTTGACCGGGAAGCCGGACTGCGTGGAGAACACGAAGTTCGCCTGCGTCGGGTCGAATCCGGTCAGCGTCACGGTGCCGGTGCCGATGACATCGACCGCGCCGGGCGTGCTGCCGACCATGGTGGCCGTGGCACCTGGGTTGAGCGTGAAGGTGGAGGTCAGGCCGGCGTTGCTGATCGTGAAGATCTGGCCGGACGACACCGTCGGAGCGATGGTGATGTTGCTGAGTTCCACGCAGCCGAAGCAGGTGCCGAGGCTGGAGAAGGTGCCGGTGCTGACGAACAGCGAGCCGTTCGAGGGAAAGCTGATCGAGGTCGGGGTGACGCTGTTGACGCCGACGATGGACAGCGTGCTGCCCGGCGCGATTGGGCCAGCGAGGGCGGGTGCTGCCGCGAGTGCAATGGCTGCAACGGCGCCGAGAAGTGCCTTCTTCATTTTGTTCATCCGATCCAGGCCGTCACGGAATTGGACGGCGCCACCTTTTATCAGCAAGACCTGTGCCAAACGCCTAAATGTCTGATAATAATTCAGAAAAATGGCTTCCCGTTTTGTTTACCGGACGCAACGTAAGATCGCCCGACAGGGTTTCGAAATGACCTGCCGTCCAGCGTGTCACCGGATCGGCGCGAGCGCGGTGATGAGGAGACGGCTAAACGCGGCTGCCAGCATAGCCCAGCAGTAGATCGGTGCCCGGCAGGGAAGATCCCGCGTCCTGGCCAGTTCCCAAGAGCGTGGTCCGCATCGCGTCATGTCCGATAAATATCCATTACCGGACACAATTTCGGGGCGCAACCGGATGCGGGAAGGGGGCTCGGCCGGATTATTCAGCTTGTTTTACGCCCGAGCCGGTCTACGGTAACCCATATCGCGCAACCCTCTGAAAGGGCCGCCTTTTGATGCCCGCCGACGCCGCGCTCCTCCGCGCCCTGGCGCGCGCCGCCGCCGCCTTGGCCCGGCTCGACCAGGCCAGCGCCCGCCACCCCCTGCTGCCGGCGCTGCTGCACCGCACCCGGCTCGACGCCGTGCGCCGCCAGGCCGCGGTCGACGGGTCCCTCATCGACCCCTGGCACCTCGCCGCCCTGCTCGAAGGGCTGCGGCCGCGCCGCATGATGGGCGCCCGAAACCTCGCCGAGGCGGGCGGGGTGTTCGAGGCCGGCCGCGCCGCGCTGGCCCTGCACCGCTGGCTCACCGCGCCCGACCCGGCGGAGGCAGCCCAGGTGCAGGCGGCGCAGGCCGCGCTCGACGCCGGCGCCGCGACCGGCGTCGCCCTGCTCGACGCCGCCACGGCCACCTGGCACTGGCTCGAGGCCGGCGGCGCTCGGGCGCCGCTGCGCGCCGCCCTGGTGCGCCACTGGGGCACCACGGGCCTGCTGCGGGCGCCGCTGCCGCTCACCGGCGCCAGCGCCCTGCGCGCCGAGGTGGACTGGCGCTTCGAGACCTGGGTCCCGGTCTTTCTGCAGGCGCTGGCCGACGAGGCCGAGGACGCCCTGGCCCGGCTCGCCGATCTCGAGCGCGGCTGGTCCGCCGCCCGCCAGGCCACCGCCGGCCACCGCCGCCATTCCCGCACCCCCGCCGCCGTCGACCTGCTGGCCGCCCTGCCGCTGCTCTCCGCCACCTCCCTGGCGCGGGCGCTCGGCATCGCCGTCAAGAGCGCGCTCGCCATCCTCGACCGCCTGGTCCAGGACGGCGTTGTGGTCGAGGTCACCGGCCGCGCCGCCCGCCGGCTGTTCGGCCTGCGGAACCTGGCGCCGCTCGCCGCCGCCGTGGCGCCACCGCGCCGGCCCGAGCCCGGCCGCGGCCGCGGCCGGCCGCGCCTGGTCCCGCGTGAGATCGAGTCCGCGCCGCCGACGGGGTTGATCGCGCCGCGGCCCCCGGTCGCGCGCACGGCCTTTGACTACAGCGACCTCGAGGCCGCCCTGCGCGAGGCCGAGGCCGCCATGCGCCGCACACGCCAAAGCCTCGACCAACTGGCCGGCGGTGGCTGGAAGCCGCAGCACGGCGATAGCGACGCGGATCCGTCAGACGAGGACCCGACAAGGACGGCAAACGAATGATAGGCCGGACGCTGCGGAACATCGCGCCGATGCGGCACCGGCCAATGCTGTGCAGCCGCGGTCAGAGCAGCACGTCTCTCGCGCAAGGCCCCGCCTCGCGAAGTCCTCCACCAAGACCGCGCCATCGTTAAGGATCATCGGCTTCAACAACATTCCTCCGGGGGGACGTCCATGCGCTGATGGTACGTAGTCGGCTTGGAGGCATACGACCTCCGCCCGCCATCTCGACACCCGGACGCCCAAGCGCTGACGTCGCTGGGGGCGCCGATGTTTCCGTTCGGGAACCTGCACGACGTCCCAGGCTTATTGCTGGTTCATTCTACGTGCACGACCCGAAGACGCCGCTGTCCCGATGATGCGCCTGGCGCATGCGGTGAGGAGACCTACGCATGAATGCGATCTTTCCTGCAGATCGACGCACAGAAGCGCGCCCATTGCTGGAACGCTATCGGGCGGTGCGCGCCAGGACCGAGGCGCTGGCCGCACCGCTTTCGCCGGAGGATCAGGTGATCCAATCCATGCCGGACGCAAGCCCGACGAAGTGGCATCGCGCGCATACCACCTGGTTCTTCGAGACCTTTCTGCTGCTCCCGCTACAACCCGGCTACCGTCGCCCTCGCGAGGAGTACGGATTTCTTTTCAACTCCTATTACGAGGGTGCCGGGCCACGCCATGCCAGGCCAGAACGCGGCATGGTCACACGCCCGTCCTCTGCTGAAGTTGCCGACTATCGTGCGGTCGTGGACCAGGCAATGGAGCGGCTGCTGCTCGACCTGCCGCAACAGGCCGCTGCGCTGGTGGAGCTTGGCCTGCAGCACGAAGAGCAACACCAGGAGCTGCTGCTGACGGATATCCTTCATGCGCTCAGCGCCAATCCGCTGCGCCCGGCCTACGATCCCGATTGGCAGGACCCACAGGCCGCGACGCAACCGCTTGGATTTCTCGATGGGCCAGAGGGTGTCGTGCAAATTGGCCACGGTGGAGCCGGCTTTGCCTTCGACAGCGAGACGCCGCGTCACCGTACCTATCTCGCGTCGTACCGCATCGCAGGCTCCCTGGTGACGAACGGCGAATGGCAGGAGTTCATGCAGGACGGCGGATACCGCGATCCGCTGCTGTGGATGAGCGATGGCTGGACGACGCGGCAGGCGGAAGGCTGGAGCGCCCCGCTGTACTGGGAAAGCCATGACGGTGATTGGATGCAGTTCGGCCTTGGCGGCCTGCAACCCGTCGAAGCGGAGCGTCCGGTCCGTCACATCTCGTGGTACGAGGCGGAAGCGTTCGCACGTTGGCGGGGCAAGCGGCTGCCAACGGAACAGGAATGGGAAGCCGCCGCCGCGCTGCCTGGCTTCGTCGATGCCGATGGGCCTGTGTGGCAATGGACCGGCAGCGCCTATCGACCCTACCCCGGCTTCCAGCCCTGGGCCGGCGCGGTCGGCGAATACAATGGCAAATTCATGATCAACCAGATGGTACTGCGGGGCAGCTCGCGCGCGACGGCCCCCGCGCATTCACGGCCCAGCTACCGCAACTTCTTCCCGCCAAGCGCCCGCTGGCAGTTCAGTGGCCTGCGGCTGGCGGAGGATGCGGCGTGAGCGGCGCGCTTCAGCTCGGTCCTGCCGAGGCGCAGCGCGTCGCGCTGATTTCCGACGCGTTGCAAGGCCTGTCCCTGCCGCGCAAGACGCTGCCCTGCAAATGGCTCTACGACGCGGAGGGCGCCCGGCTCTTCGAAGCGATCACCCGGCTACCTGAGTACTATCCGACGCGCACCGAGGTGCGTATCCTTGATGAATGCGGTCCGGAGATCGCTAATGCCGTCGGGCCCGGCGCCGCTGTGATCGAGTTCGGGCCGGGCGACGGCGCCAAGGCGGTTCAGTTGCTGCAGGCACTGCAGGCGCCGTCAGTCTATCTTCCCGTCGACATTGCACCGGAGTGGCTGACGGCGGTCACTTCCCGCGTTGCTGCCGCCTTTCCCGAATTGCCCGTGAAGCCCGTCGTGGCGGATTTCACGCAGCAGTTCGATCTGGCCGGGCGCGCCGCAGGCAGCGCCACGCATCTCGGCTTCTTTCCGGGGTCCACCATCGGCAACTTCGAGCCGCAGGACGCAAGCCGCTTCCTGCAGCGTGCCCGCAGCACGCTGCGCCCCGGATCACGGATGCTGCTCGGCGCCGATCTGGTGAAGGACATCGCGGTGCTCGAAGCCGCCTATGACGACGCCAGCGGCGTGACGGCGGCCTTCAACCTGAACCTGCTGCGGCGGCTGAATCGAGAGGCTGGCGCGGATTTCGATCTCGCCGGGTTTCACCATCGCGCCCTGTGGAACGCGGCGGAGGAGCGCATCGAGATGCATCTGGTCGCGCTTCATGCGCAGTCTGTCCGCCTGGCCGGGCGGGTGATCCGCTTTGCCGCCGGCGAAAGCATCCACACCGAGAGCAGCCACAAGTATCGTCCCGAGCGTATCGAGGCGCTGGCCGCTGGCGCCGGCTGGTGCAAGGCGCGGATGTGGACCGACCCCGACAGACTGTTCTCGGTCTGGCTGCTGGATGGCTGACCGGGCTCGCGGCGTCCGCACCCTCAGGAGGGCGGGCTCGCCATCATGACCTTTAAGCCGAGGCCCGCATTATCCGAGCAGATCGTTGCCAGGCGTGCAACAGCAGACAGATGGTTCGGCAGATTGATGACTGGGCGGCCAGCCGCCGGGCCCGCCCTCCGTACCCTCCGAATGCTGCGCTGGCCGGCACGCTGATGGGGAGGCTGGAGTTCACCCGCGAAGAGCCCCTCACGCTCGATCAGCGTAAGGCGTTCAGCGAGATCCATGTAAACTGAGCGCCATCGCCGTGAGCCTGAGGCGGCGAGCCCATCCGCAGACGCGTGATGTGCTCGCTCGCCGCCTCAGCGAGGGCGCGCGGACAGGACGCGCGGACAGGACGCGCGCGCTCATCACGTCAGAGCGTGGACTCGCAAGCGGAGGTCAACCGCACCGCGAGCAGGTCACCTTGCTGCGACCCTCCCGAGCTTTCTCCACAAGATAGCCGCAGCGTAGGCAGTTTGCGCCGCTGTCACCGTCCGCAAAAGGATCGGCAAAGCGTCGAGACCCGGCCCTCCCTGCCTTCGGCCGGGAGGCCGGTGGCTGCCGGGCGTCAGCGGCGCCGGTGTCCACCGGTGGCGTGGGAGAGACTGCGACCGGTGGCTTTGGTGACGGGTCCCACCCCGCTATGAGGTGCGCCGTGGGTGGCGGGGGTTCTGGCGCAGTTAGCCCCACGCCAAAGGCGGTTTGCGGGGCGGCAGTCTTCGCGCGAAATCCGTCAGGCCAGGTCTGGGCGTGCTGCCTCGCCACCGCCCGGTGGCGAGGTTCGTCTGCCGGCTTTGATCTGGCGCTGCGGAGGTGAACCACCTCAACACTCCGGGTCTGTGCAGGTGCGAGACCGCGCTTGCGGGTGGAGGCCTGGATAAAACGCGTCTCGCCCGCCTGATGGACATCAGCGCCCTCGGCGCGGGGAGGGAAAACTCGATCAATTTCCGACATGAAACTCCTGCATTCAAGGTGGCCCCGTTCAGCGTCCTGCAGGGGCGAGATGCACAATCTAACAGGATCAGCTGCATTCAAGTTGCCTGACCTTGCGGGAGTGCCGCCCTGCGGGCTGACGTTTCGGGCTCGCGTGCTTATCTGTACAGGGCATGGTTGCCGCTCTCGCCTCCCCCCTTCTCGACATCCGCCGCATCTACCTCGAACCGGCCGCGGAAGGCTTTGCGCGCGGCCGCGAGGTGCTGGCGCATTTCCCGGATGCCGAGCGGATCCCGGTCGAATCGCACTGGCGCATCCCCGACCTGCGAGAGGCCGACCCCGCCGATTTCCTGCGCCCCAAGCGCGAGACCCTGGTGCTCGGCGTGAAGCGCGGCATGGGTTTCCGGCCGAATGGCCGCAGCGCCGACTTCATCGCGCCCTCCACCTCGAATGGCTGCGCCATGGCCTGCGCCTACTGCTACGTCGCGCGGCGGAAAGGCCATGCCAATCCCATCAGCGTCTTTGCCAACATCGACGAGATCACGGCAGCCACCATCCGCCATGCCACGCGGCTGGGGCCGAAGCCGCGGCCGAACCAGGTGGATCCGGAGGCCTGGGTCTACGACCTCGGCGAAAATGGCGATCTCTCGGTGGACGCGGACGTCTCGGACAATGTGCGCGACCTCGTGGCCAGCTTCCGCGGGCTGCCAAACGCGAAGGGCAGCTTCGCGACCAAGTGGGTCAACCCAGCACTGCTCGGCTACGACCCCCAGCATCGCACGCGCATTCGCATGTCGCTGATGCCGCATGCCCTGGCCAGACTACTCGATATCCGCGCCGCGCCGGTTGCCACCCGCATTGCCGCCATCCCGGAACTGCACCGCGCCGGCTACGAGGTGCAGCTGAATTTCTCGCCCGTGGTGCTGCGGGAGGGCTGGGAGGCCGACTGGGGCGCTTTGTTCGAGGAGCTGGACGATGCACTGCCGCAATCCGTGAAGGACCAGCTCGCCGCTGAGGTCATCCTGCTGACCCACAATGCCGAGCTGCACGAGGTGAACCTCGCCTGGCACCCGAAGGCGGAGGAGCTGCTGTGGCGGCCCGACATCCAGGAGGAAAAGCGGAGCGAGTCCGGTGCGGTGAACCTGCGCTATCGCGCCGGCTGGAAGGGCAGGTGGCTGCGCCGCTTCCTCGACCTGCTCACCTCCCGCATGCCCTACTGCATGGTACGCTATGCCTTTTGACGCCGCCCCCGCTCGCCTCTGGATGCCGAAGCGTGTCCTGGCGCTGGCGGCCACCTCGCCCGCCTGGTGATGGCGCTCGGCCATGCCTACGGGAACATGCTTGCCGTTGAGTAGCGCAAGCCGAGGCGCTCCAGGTGCTCCATGTTATGACACGGAGCAGGCGCACCGAGCCGTGATTGGGAGGAGCCGTGCCAGTTCCGCAGAAGCAGCGTGCCGAGCGTACCCTCGACGTGCTGAACTTCGTCCTGGCGGACGTGCGATACGGCCTCGGCCCCTATGGCGTTGTCTACCTGGTAGCCGCACATGGGTGGAGCGAGGTGGACATCGCCTTCGCCTACATCTTCGGCAGCATTGCCGGCCTGATTACGCAGACGCCCATCGGCGCGATGGTGGATGCGGTACGCGCCAAACGCGCACTGGCTGGATCCGCCTTGGCTTTAGTCGCCATCAGCTGCTTCGTGGTTCCATTCGCGCCGACGATTGCGCCGGTGGCCGCGGCCGGCGTGGCAGGTGCGCTCGCAAACTCCACTCTCGGCATGACCATCGCCGCCATCTCGCTCGGCGTTGTTGGTCCGGAGCAGTTCGCTCGCCGAGCTGCGCGCAACGAGGCCTTCTTCCATGCCGGCAGTGCCGCGATCAACGTCGCAGTGCTGGCCCTGACACCGATCTTCGGCATATCGGTCGTCTTCGGGCTTCTCGCCGGTGCAGCTGTCGCAAGCATCGTGGCTGTCTGCGCTCTTCCTGCCGAGGCAATCGACCATGATGCCGCGCGAGGCATGGTCGTCCAGAACAAGGAGAGGGTCCGCTCGTCACTGCTCCGGACGCTGATGGCAAACAAGCCGCTCATGGCCTTTGCCGGCTGTGGCGCACTTTTCCATATGGCCAATGCCTCCATGCTCGGGCTCGTTGTGCAGCGTGCGGCGCTGATTGACCCTGCCAACGCCGTGCCTCTTGCTGCCGCCAGCATGATTGCTGCGCAGGCGGCGATGGTGGGGACGGCGGCGCTCGTGGGTGCGAAGGCGCAGATCTGGGGGCGTAAGCCGTTCTTCCTGGCCGCCTACGCAGCGCTAGCTTTACGAGGCGCCCTCTACACCTTGTCGGACGCCCCTGCATGGACGGTGGCGGTGCAGCTCCTGGATGGCGTGGGCGTGGGCGTGTTTGGGGCGCTGTTTCCGGTCCTCGTCGCTGACCTGACGCGCGGCACGGGGCATTTCAACGCTGCACAGGGTGCGGTGGGTACAGTGCATGGGATCGGTGGCCTGGCGGGCGGTCCCTTCGCTGCGGCCTGTATCGTGTGGGCAGGCTACGACGCCGCCTTCCTGGCCCTTGCCGCCATAGCTGCCGTCGGTGGCGTGGCCTTCTTCGCGACCGTGCCAGAAACACGCAACGCGGCCGGGGCCGCAGTCGCGGCACGGCCACCGCTGCCGCAGTGACCTCCTGCCCGCACGGTCGCAGCCCTGCCGCACCCGGCAACACCGGCATGCCGAGCCAATGATCGCCGGGCGCCTCAGGATGAGGCGCCACAGCAGGAAGCCGGCACCTGCCCCATGGATGCACGTTATCAGGAGTTAACGTCTTATGCGGAACTCCTGTGTGACGGCGAACTTTTGAAACCATCGAACCAGACGACCGCAATAGGGGCTGCCGCCGACACAACCATATCGTGGAAGTTAGATGGAATCAGCTCGAAATCCTGGAACCAACCGCATCAGCGAGCTTGATGCATTGCGCGGTCTTGCGGCCCTTGGCGTCGTTCTTTTCCACTACCTCGATTGGTACGAAGGGGTTCACGAACATACAACGGACCCGCTGTTCTGGCTCCCCTGGGGTGAGCGCGGAGTTCAGCTGTTTTTTGTCATCAGCGGCTTTGTCATCTTCATGTCATTGCAGCGCACGCGCCGGCCGATGGATTTCGTGGTGTCCCGGTTCTCGCGCCTGTACCCGGTTTACTGGGCGGCGATCCTGCTGACGACAATCGTGGTTCAGGCGCTGGGGGTCGAGTACTATCTGCGCCCACTTTCCCACGTCTTCATCAACTTCAGCATGATGCAGGCGCTGCCATTCGTTCCTGGCCACCACATCGAGGGGGCCTACTGGACCCTCTATGTCGAACTCTGGTTCTACGTCGCCATGCTGATCCTCTTCGTCCTGGGCCAGCTTCGATGGATTGAGCGCTACATGATGCTGGGCCTCGCGATGAGCTGGATCTGGTGGGGCGGGCGGGTCCTCGGCGGCGACGATGCGTGGGGCTGGAACCTCACGGAAACCTTCGGCCTCGTCCTTCCGCACCTGCCCTTCTTCGTTCTGGGGATCTGCCTTTACCGGTTGCATGTGAAGGAACAGCCACGGCACGCCGCGCTGATCATCGTCGCTGCCCTCCTCACGATCCTGGTCCAGCATCCTGTCGACTTCACCGTCACGGCGCTGGTCGCGCTGGGCGCCATTGGCCTCATCCTCACGGGTAGGGCCAGGTTCCTGCGTCACCCCCTGCTGGTCTGGCTGGGCGCGATCTCCTACAGCCTCTATCTCGTCCACAACTACGCAGGACGTGCGCTGATCGTTCGGCTGCAGGAGGCAGGCTGGGCGGCAAATGAGTCGATCGTCGTCGCACTCACCGCCGCCTTGCTGGCCGCCACCCTTCTCACTTGGCTGGTGGAGCGCCCGGCGCAGCGGCTCATCCGGCACTGGTACGCCAACTATCGGCGCAATGACGAAAGGCAGATCGCCGCGAGCGCGCCGCGGTAAAAAGCCCGACATCGACGTTCGGCTCTCCCGCTGTGAATCGGCGCGCTACAGGGCCCCAGATCGGCGGGGAGGGTCCCACTCGAGAACCGAGACAAGACAATGCTTGTGTAAGGCAACCCCGGTGCCGAAAGGGGTCCCACTCAGGTGCCTGTTCACAGTCATGACGGGACCGAAGACCGTTAATGGAAGTTGTCGCCTGAAGGAGGAGTCCTTCGCCAATCTTCGAGGATGAAACCTACCCGCCGTGACCTCGACCGTGACCTCCGCCGTTCCCGCGACCGTTCCCGCGACCGCGACCGCGATTCTCGTCGTCGCGTCCGCGCGACCAGGACGGGCTGCCCACACGATTATTGCGGCGTGCGCGGTCGCGGTAAGCCCGCCGCTCGTCGTCGCGGCCGTCGCGATAAGCCTCGCGGCGGTTTTGCTCAGTCCGCCGCTCCTCGTAGGCGCGCCGCCCGTCGTTACGGTTGGGGTTGAGGGTGTCCTGGAGGACGTCGCCCAGGTTGGGCAACTGAAGGTTCTGGGCGGATGCGCTGTACACCGGCGAGAGCATCAACAGGCCTGCGAGCAGGAGGAGTTTGTGCATGGGTTTTCTTTCCGAAATCAAGGTATACCGTTTGGGGCCACAGGATGTTTTTTGAATTCAAGCGCAGATCATTAGGGTGCGCCAGGGCATTCGCCCGGCGCCATGAAGCGGTGCAACGCCTGGGCGCGGCTCTCCAGCAGCGCCACCGTCTCCGCCTTGAACTTGTCTGTGAAGAGGACCGTCGATGCGGAACCACTCGCGTATAGCAGGTGCGTGCTTGGCCTTGTGTCTGCTTATGTCGTTTCCTGCTGATGCCCAAAGCACCACGCGCGACCGGACGTGGTTCGCGACGATCTATGCCGGCCAGTGGTTCTCGGTGAGTGAGCCGAGTGCGACGCAGCGACTGGGCTCGCAGGATGCGGGGTTTCAGAACTCCTACTTCGTCTCCGTTCTACTGAACAATGTACTCGTGAGCGAGCTACGCACGGATTGGCCTCTGATCAGCCCGGTGCTCAATGGCAGCTCTATCGAACTGGAGGGTCAGGTCGGGCGTCACTTTGGGCTTCAGGATCAGGGCGAGGTGACGCTGGCGTTGCTCTGGCGCTCACGCGATATCCCGGTGCCGCTGACCCATGGACGATTCAACATTGGGATCGGCGAGGGGCTGTCCTATGCGCTGGCGCGTCCAACCTATGAGGGCGTGGCGCGTGACCAAGAGCCGCGAAAGTTCCTCAATTACCTCGCTCTCGAGGCGGAGTTCTCGCACCCTCTTCTGCCAAACGTTTCCGTGGTGCCGCGGCTGCACCACCGGTCCGGGATCTTCGGCATTATCGCGCCACGCGGGAGCGGGTCGGATTTCATCGGCATTGGGCTTCGGGTGACACTGCAATAGCCGGCGCCGGAACCCCCTCCAGGGGATCCTTCCACGCTGACACAACCCGGAGGCCCACCCGAGCATGGAACGTCCCGTAGAGCCGCGACCCGAGGCCGAGGAGCGGCTTGGCGCCCTGGCCGAGTTGGAGGAGTGGCTGCGCACGCCGATGCTCGTGCTCAGCGCGGCCTGGCTCGCCCTGGTGGTGGCGGAGCTCGCCCTCGGCGCGAACCGGCTGCTCGAGACGCTTGGCACCGTGATTTGGGTGGTCTTCCTCCTTGAGTTCGCCTTACGGCTCACCCTGGCGCCCGACCGCCTCTCCTTCCTGCGCGCCAACTGGCTCTCGGTCATCGCGCTGATGGCGCCCGCCTTCCGCCTGCTTCGCGGAGTGCGGCTGTTGCGCTTCGCACGCGCCGCGCGTGGCCTGCGCCTGGTGCGCGTGGTGGGTACGGCCAACCGCACCATGAACGCGCTGCGCGCCGCGATGCGCCGGCGGGGCCTGGGCTACGTCGCCGCGCTCACCGCGCTGGTCACGCTGCTCGGCGCCGCGGGGATGTATGCGTTCGAGCGCGCGCCGGAGGTGGAGGGTGGCTTCACCAGTTTCGGGGATGCGCTGTGGTGGACGGCCATGCTGCTGACGACCATGGGCTCGACCTACTGGCCCGTCACCGCGGAGGGGCGCGTGCTGTGCCTGCTTCTCGCGGTCTATGCCTTCGCCGTGTTCGGCTACATCACGGCGGCCTTCGCGAGCTTCTTCGTCGGCCGCGACGCGGAGGAGCGTGGGGTGGGGGAGCATCGATAGGATCCCGTCAGTCCGTCGGAGGCTTCCGAGGCGCGTCCTCGCGGCCGTCCCGGATCGCCTCCTCCGCGCGCTGGAGGTCGGCCGCACTCGGTTCGAGAACGAAGCCGCGCGACGTGTCTGCGTCGACCCAGGCCACCACGGCGCGGCGCCGCTGCGGCAGGATGATCCCGCGTTCCAGCAGCAGGGCGCGCAGCTGGTTGATCAGCGCCGTCCGTTCCGCGACCAGGCGCTCGCGTGCCCTGTGCAGCGCCTGCACGTCGAGCTGTGCCTCGGCCTTCAGCGGAACAAACCGCATCGTCGGGCGGGTCGCCGCCTCGGCGATCGCCTCCGCGTCGCGGTCGTCGTTCTTCTGCGCCTTCACATACGGCCGGACATACTCCGGTGGCATCAGCCGGACCTGGTGTCCGAGCGCCGCCGCGGCACGGCCGATATGGTGCGCCCCGCAGCACGCCTCCATCGCCACCACGCAGCGCGGCAGCTTCCCCAGCAGTGCTGGGATGCCGTCGCGCGCGACGCGCCGGCGAAGCACGATCTGCCCGCCCGCCGACATGCCTGCAGCGCTGCAGCTGGTCTTGCCCAGGTCGATCCCGAGTACCGCAACTTCCGACATCGTGGCCTCCTCCCTTCGAGAGAAGCGACCCTAGCCCAGGGCGCCTCAGTGAGGGGCGGGCCATGCCATAATCACATCCGATTCAACAGATTCAATTACTTTCCGGATGGACTCTAACAACAGCGGGTGAAAGCAATGCAGTTTCGAAAATAAATTCGGCGCGGTTGCGGGTCCCACTGCCATGACATAATTCTACGCTCGGAGTGCAGCATGTTAAGAGCGTACTGATCAGGGGTAACTGCGCTGCTCTCACCCACATCCTCGTGATTTGCAAAAATAAGAAGCGACCAACTTGTAGCTCTCAGAAATGCTCGGAGCCAAGGTGAAAGCATGCTGACGATAAATCCAGGCCGCCGTCTCGGCGTAGCGGTCGTGGGGCTCGGCGGGGCTGTGGCGACGACGGCGGTTGCCGGGATCGAGATCCTTCGGCGTGGCGCGAACCGGCGCGAAGGGCTGCCGCTCGCCGATGTGAACGTGCCGGGTCTTGCTGATTACCGCGATATGATCTTCGGCGGCTGGGATCTTAACGGTTCCGATCTAGCGACGGCCGCGACCGGCCATCGCGTGCTGAACGAGGCACAGATGGCGAGCACCGGTGAGGCGCTCTCAGCCATCCGGCCGTGGCCTGCCGTTGGCAGCGGTGCTTTCTGCCGCGGTGTCGACGGCGCCAATAAGCGCGAGGCACCAGGACATCGCGCGGCTGTGCAAGCGATTGCTGATGATCTGCGCCGCTTCCGTGAGAGCAGCGGCGCCGACAACGTTGTCATGATCAACCTCGCTTCCACCGAGCGGACGCCCGTTGCGGAGGAGACGCTGGGCTCGCTCGAGGCCTTCGAGCAGGCGCTGGACCGCGATGACCCGTCCATCGGGCCGGCCATGCTTTACGCTTATGCGGCCATCGAGAGTGGCGTGGCATACGGCAACTTCACGCCCAGCCTGGCGGCGGACGCGCCGGCACTGATTGATTTCGCGCGGCAGCGGGGCGTGCCGGTCGCCGGCAAGGACGGCAAGACCGGCCAGACCATGATGAAGACCGTGCTGGCGCCGGCGCTGCGGGCGCGCGCCCTGCATGTCGATGGCTGGTTCAGCACCAACATCCTCGGCAACCGAGACGGCGAGGCGCTGCGCGACCCGGACAGCCTGCGATCCAAGCTGGATACCAAGGGCCAGGTTCTGGACAGCATCCTCGGCTACCATGTCGAGGACCACCTGGTCGACATCCGCTACTACCGCCCGCGCGGCGACGACAAGGAGGCGTGGGACAACATCGATATCTCGGGCTTCCTGGGACAGCGGATGCAGATCAAGGTGAACTTCCTGTGCAAGGACAGCGTGCTCGCGGCGCCGCTGGTGCTGGAAATCGCCCGCGTTCTGGACCTCGCCGAACAGCGCGGCGAGGGCGGCGTGCAGGAACAGCTCTCGGTGTTCTTCAAGGCGCCGATGGTCGGCAACGGCCACCCGCCGGAACACGCCTTCCACGTGCAGGAGCGCATGCTGATGGATTGGCTGGGGGCGCCGCAATAGGCGCGCCGGCGATGACGGACGGCCTGGCCACGCGGCCGGAACTTCGGGCGGAGCACCTGCCGCTGCTGCGCGAACTTGGTGACTTGAAGCGGGTGCGGTCGGCGGCGCGCGAGGGTTCCATTGCAGAACGCCTGTTCGCTTCCGCATGGGCGCATCTCGCGGGTGGCGGCGATGCGGGGCAGGGCTGGCGCGGCGCGGTATCGGCGGCGCTGGCGGCGACACGGATGGGCGATCTGGATGCGGCCGCCCTCGCAGCCGTCGGCGTGCAGCCTGGGGCGGCGCGCGCCATCCATGCCAGGGCCGTGGATGATGCGGCGCGGGCCATCGACGCAGAGATGCGGGCAGCGCTGCAGGAGGCAGCTGCGTTGCGCACAGGCGTGGTGCCGCCTTTCGTCGCATCGCTGGCACGGCAGCCGCGCGCCGGCGTCACCTGCCCGGGGCGTCCGCGGCTGCTGCTGGAACCGCCGGAGAACCACGCCGAGCATTGCCTGATGGTGGCGGTCTACGGCGTGCTGCTGTGCCCGGCCTACAATGCCGACCCTGCCACGGTCTATGTCGCGGGCCTGGCCCATCATCTGCACAATGCGCTGCTGCCGGATTCCGGCTTCGTCGGGGAGGAACTGCTCGGCGACCAGCTAGAGACTGCTTTCCGGCATGCGACGGAGGCGGCGCTGGCGCAGCTACCTGCGCCAGTGATGGAGATCGTGCGCCAGGCGAGGCGTATCGTGCCCGATGCGACGACGCCCGAGGGCCGCGCCTTTCACGCCGCAGATACACTCGACCGCGTGCTGCAGGTTGAACAGCACCTGCGCGCCGGGCAAATGACGCTGCGTTTCGTGCTGGAGGAGATGGAGCTGGTGCATGCCGGGCCGGTGAAGCCCTTCCAGGATCGCGTGCTGCGCGATGTGGGGCTGCTGGCGTGATGCGGCGTGACGGGCCGCATTCGGTGCGGGACGCGCAGGGTCGCCGCTGGCCGGTGCTGGATGGTATCGTCTTCGCACGTGCCTCGCGTCAGGAGATGGCGCGGCTGGCGCTCGGGCTGCTCGATGCGGGCGACAAGGACGCGGCGCTGGTGCTGCTGCTGGCGGACCAGGACGATTGGTGGCGCGGCCCGATCGCGGCACCGGACGCTCTGCGCGACCTCGTCACGAACCGCGAGAGCCTGAGCCTGCGTGAGGCGATGGCGCGGCTGGCCTGGGGGCCGGTGGCCGACTACTTCGCGCATCGCTGGAGCGACCCGACCTTCCTCGCCGGCCTGGCGCTGGTTGAGGCGCATTGGAACGCGCCGCGCCGGGCCTTCGAACTGGCCTGCGGCATCGGCCAGCATCTGCGGGCGCTGGCGCAGCGGGATGTGGCGGTGGCGGGCGCGGATGTGGTGTTTGCCAAGCTATGGGTCGCGCGGCACTGGGTGGTGCCGGAGGCCGAGCTGATCTGCCTGGACGCGGCGGAGCCGCAGGGGCTGGACGCGGCGGAGCCGTTCGAAACCCAGGGCGGCTTCGATCTTGTCGCCTGCCACGATGCCTTCTACTTCCTGGAGCCGAAGGCGGCCGTGCTGCGCTGGCTTCGTGGCCTGGCAGGCCCGCAAGGCGTGCTGGCCATCGGCCACGTCCACAACCGCGACTGGCCGAACCTGTCCGCCGGGGCCGCGGTGACGGCGGCGGAGATGGCGGCGCTGTTCCCCGATGGGCTGTTCTACGACGATGCCGAGTTGACGCGTGCGGCGGTGCAGGGCCGGGTGCCCGCCGCCGCGCCCGCCGCATCCCTGGCGCAGGTCGAAGCCTTCGCCGTGGCAGCCGGGCCGGGCCTCGCCGTGGCGCGCCCTGCCACGGGCCGCCTGGCGTTGCCGCCGCCCGGCGCCAGGCTGCAGCGCAATCCGCTGTACCGGGAGGATGGCGCCATCGCCTGGCCCTCCGCGCGCTACGAACGGGAATACGGGCCGCGCGCCACCTATCCGCTGCGCGCCACGGCACCGGAGACGGCGGTGGCCGGCGCGCATACCGCCGCCTGGGCCCTGCGGCGCGAATTGCTCGAACTGCCGGAGCGCTGGTGATGCTGGGCTGGGGCATCGCCGGATATGGCTGGATCGCCCGGGACTACGCCGCGCCGGCGATGCTGGCGGCAGGGCATCGCGTGCAGGCGGTCTGCGACATCGGCGCCGCTGCGCGCGACGCGGCGAGGGCGCGGCTGGATCCGCCAGGCGGCGTGCATGAGGGGCTCGCCACGCTGCTGCGCGACCCGGCGGTGCAGGCCATCTACGTGGCCACCCCGAACCACCTGCACCGTGCGGCGGTGGAGGCGGCGGCGGCGGCCGGCAAGGCGGTGCTGTGCGAAAAACCGATGGCCGCGACGCTGGCGGATGCCGAGGCGATGGCGGCATGCGTCGCGCGCGCCGGCATCCTGTACGGCACCGCCTTCGACCAGCGCCACCACCCCGCGCATGAAGCGATGCGCGACGCGATCGCGCAGGGGCTGATCGGCACGCCGACCGCCATCCGCATCGCCTATGCCTGCTGGCTCGACGCGCAGTGGAGCGTGACCGGGGAGGGCGACAATTGGCGCGCCGATCCCGCGCGCGCCGGCGGCGGCGCACTGATGGACTTGGCGCCGCATGGCCTCGACCTCGCGCAGTTCCTGCTGGAAGAGACGCTGGAGCAGGTGGCAGCCTTCACGCAGCGGCGCGTGCAGCGCTACGCCGTGGATGATGGCGCGGTGCTGATCGGGCGCAGCGCCGGCGGCACGCTGCTGCAGATGCACGTCGCCTACAACTGCCCCGACGGGCTGCCGCGGCGGCGCCTCGAGATCCTCGGCTCGGCCGGGCAATTGCTGGCGGAGGACACGATGGGCCAGGACCCCGGCGGCACGGTGCTGCACCTGGATGAGCGCGGGCGGGCGCGGCGGCTGGTGGTGCCGAATGCGGAGGCCTCGCCCTTCGCGCGGCAGATGACGGCATTCGGGCAGGCGATGCGGGATGGTGGCGCGGGCTTCAGCGCCGCGCGGGACCTGCACACGATGCGACTGCTGCACCAGGCCTATGAAGGAGCCGGCACATGCCGCTGATCCCCTGGGCCTGCGCGCATTGCGGCTTCTGGCAGAAGCATTTCGAACCACGCGGCTGCCCGGTCTGCGAGGATACCCGCAACGACCTGCCGGCGGATGGCTGGCACTTCCTGCGCGAGGCGGAGGTGGCGGCGCGGTTGACCGGTAGCTGGCGGCGGCTGGATCGCGACATGGTCGCCTTCACCACGGCGCCCCCCTTCGGGCTCAACGGCACCGGCTGGCTGCTGCTGCACCCCGGTGGCAACACCGCCTTCGAGGCCGCACCCTACTACACGCCGGAGATGCTGGAGGAGATCCGCCGGCTCGGCGGAATCCGATTCCTCGCCGCCTCGCACTGCCACGGCTACGGCGCGCTGTGGCAGTTGCAGGACGTGTTCCAGCCGGAGGTCATGGCGATCCAGAAGGACGACCTTCGCATGACCAAGGCGTTCCGCGTCACCTGGCCCTATGACGAGGCGCTGGAACTGCGGCCCGGCCAGCGCCTGCTGCATGTCGGCGGCCACTACGAGGGCCAGGCCGTGCTGCATGACAGCACCCGCGGAATCCTGTTCTGCGGCGATGCCTTCAAGGTAGACCAGGACGCGGCCGGGTACAGCACCGCGATCTCCACGCACAAGGCGTTCCACAAGGACATCCCGCTGTCGCCGGCCGAGGTGCAACGCTACCGCGAGGTGATCGGCGGGCTGCGCTTCGACACCGTCTGCACCCCCTTCGAACACGCGCCAGGCATCACGACGGAGATCGCCCTGGCCGTGCTGGACGACCAGCTGCGCGGCCCGCCGGGCGTGCGGCACATCCCCCTGGATCAACTGCGCGAGGCCCGATGAGCGATGACCTTCAGGCGGTGGCGGACGCCTTCCGCGGGACGATGCCACGCGACGCGCATGTCTCCGTCTTCCGCATCGACCAGCTCGACCGCACCGGCGTGCCCGTGGTGCAGGCCAACCTGATCCTGTCCGACGAGCCCGCCACCATCGGCTACGGCTACGGCTTCACCTCCGTCGAGGCCGAGGTCGGCGCGCTTGGTGAGTTGTGCGAGGAAGTGCATGTCGGCCGGCATGTGGCCGAGGCGCCGCGCGTCACGGGAAGCCATGCGAGCCTGTCGCGCGAACGTCCGGTGGCGGACCCGCTGACGCTCTGCCTGCCGGCGGGTTCGGACTACACGCCGGACCTGGCGCTCGACTGGATCGAGGCGCGGCGCTGGCCATCCGGCGAGGCGGTGCTGGTGCCGCGCGAATGGGTCGCGGCCTATCCCTACCAGCTCGGCGCTAAGCCACGACTGATCACACCGATCACCAATGGGCTCGGCGCCGGCTTCGACCTGGAACACGCCATCGCACATGGCATCATGGAAGCGCTGCAGCGCGACGGCAACGTCACCGGCTACCGCGCGCTCGACCAGGGGATTGTGGTGGAGCCGGACGCGGTGACGGATGTGCAGGTGCAGGGCCTGCTGGACCGTCTGTGCGGCCTCGGCATCGGGGTCACGGTGAAACTGGCCAGCACCGAGTTCGGCATGACCAACCTGTATGTCGTGGGCGACGACCGCGGCCAGCCGGTGGTGCCGATCCAGGTGACGGCCTGTGGCGAGGCGGTGCATCCGGACCGCGCGCGGGGGCTGCGCAAGGCGCTGCTCGAATTCTGCGGATCGCGCGCCCGCAAGGCCGCGACGCATGGTCCGGTGCCGCTGCTGCGGAAGGCGCTGCCGCCGGAGTATGTCGAACGCCAGCTTGCGGTCGCCATGTTAGACGAGGAGGAGCCGCGGGCGCTGGCGGCCATGGTGGAATGGATGGGGCTTGACGCGTCGGCTTTGCGTGCGCGTCTGGCCGGCACGGTGTTCTCCGAACGGCAGCGCCGGAGCCTGTCGGGCCTGCCGGATGCGGGCGCGCCCGCCGTCGCATCGTCGAAGGACCGTCTGGACCTGCTGGTGCGCGCCCTGGCAGCGGAAGACCTCGAGGTTATCTACGTCGATTGCTCGCCCAGCGCCGAGGTGCGCGTGGTGAAGGTGGTGGTGCCGGGCCTCGAGAGCGAAACGATGAGCTACCACCGCATCGGCTGGCGCGGCGTGCGGCGGCTGCGGGCGCGCGATGATGCGCTGCTGCGCGATGCGCCGGGCGAAGCCCTGCAACGCGTGCGGCTGCGGCCGGGGGACGAGGCGCGCGCGGGCGGACCTGCCTGGTTCGACACCGCCCTGGCCACCCGCATCGTCGGCGGCCTGTACCCGATGTACCGCGAGACCGGCACGTTTTCCGCCCAGCTTGCCTCGCGAAAGGAAGCGGCATGAGCCTGCGCCTCGCCTACAACACCAACGGCACCGCGAACCACCGGCTGGCGGATGCCGTCGCGATCATTGCCGAGGCCGGCTATGACGGCGTGGCGCTGACGCTGGACCATCATTACCTGGACCCGATGGAGCCCGGCTGGCAGGCGCGGGCGGAGGCGCTGGCGCGCGACCTGGCGGCGCGTCGCATGGGCTGCGTCATCGAGACCGGCGCGCGCTACCTGCTCGACCCCCGCGCGAAGCATGAGCCGACGCTGCTGACGGCGGATGCGGCAGGGCGGGCGCGGCGCGTCGCCTTCCTCAACCGCGCGACCGATATCGGCGCAATATTGGGGGCGGAGGCGATGTCCTTCTGGGCCGGCGTGCCGCGCCCGGGCGTCAGCCCGCACCAGGCGCGGGCGTGGCTGCGGGACGGCGTGGCGCAGGTGCTGGAACATGCCGCGCGCAGCGGCATCACGGCGGCGCTGGAGCCGGAGCCGGGGATGCTGGTGGAGACCGTCGATGATTTCACGGCGCTGCGCGCGGAACTGCCCTGGCTGACGCTGGCGCTCGACCTCGGGCACCTGCTGGTGACGGGCGAACGCGATCCAGCGGCGGCGGTGGCGGAGTTCGCCGACTGCATCGGCACCGTCGCCATCGAGGACATGGCGCGCGGCGTGCATGTCCACCTGCCCTTCGGCGAGGGCGACATGGACATCCCCGGCTGCCTCGATGCGCTGGAGCGTGCCAACTTTCGGAAGCTCGTCTGCGTCGAGCTGTCGCGCGAAAGCCACCGCGCCGATTCGATGGTGCCGGCCTCGCTCGCCTGGCTGCGCGGCTGCCGCGAGGCGAGGCGCGTGGCGTGAGGGTGCTGTTCCTGTCGCGGCGCTTCTTTCCCGCCATTTCCGGCATGAGCGTCTATGCGCTGAACCTGCTGCGGCAACTGGTGGCGGCGGGACACGACGTGACGATGGTCAGCCAGTATCGCGGCGATCGGGTCGGCACGCGCATCTATGGCGGCGGACCGCCGCCCGAGGTGCCGGGGGTGCGCGTCATCGGGCTGCGATCCTCCGGCGAGGAGGTCGAGGGCGAAGCGGATTTCGAGGGCGACGTGCAGGCGATGGTGGACGTCATCCTGGCCGAGCATGCGCGCGCGCCCTTCGACGTGCTGCACGCGCAATACGGCTATCCTACCGGCTGGGCCGTGCTGCTGGCCGCGCGGCAGATCGGCGTGCCGGTGGTGGTCTCCATCCAGGGCGGCGACGGGCATTGGGTCGGATCCTGCTGCGAGACGCACCGGCAGGCGATGCTGCGCGTGCTGAACCATGCCGGCCGCCTGCTGATCGGCTGCGACAGCTTCGCGCAGGAGGTGGTCGAACGCCTTGGTGTCGATCGCGCCCGTTTCACGATCGTGCCCGGCGCCGTGGACGTGGCGGAGTTCCACCCGCCGGCTGACCGGAAGGCGGGCGATCCCCTGCGCCTGTTCTACCATGGCCGCGTCGACCGGCGGAAAGGCGCGCTGGACTTCCTCGATGCGCTGGCCTTGCTGCGGCAGCAGGGCGTCGCCTTCGCCGCGACCATCAGCGGCATCGGGCCGGATCTGGAGGCCTGCCGGAACCGCGATGCAGCGCTGGACCTCGGCACGCGCTTCTCCGGCTATGCGGATTACGCGGCGGCGCCGGCCCTCTATCGCGAACAGGACGTGTTCGTCTCGCCAACCTACGCCGAGGGATTCTCCAACACGGTGCTGGAGGCGATGGCGAGCGGCCTGGCCTGCGTCTCCTGCACCGCGGTCGGGGTGGTGGATTGCCTGCGGCACGGCGAGAACGGCCTGCTCAGCGCGCCCGGCGACGTGCCCGCGCTGGCGGCCAACCTGCGCCGGGTGATCGAGGACACCGCGCTGCGCGAAGGCCTGGCCGCGGCGGCGCTGGCGGAATGCCGCGCCACCTATTCATGGGAGGTGGTGGGGCGACAGATCATGGCCATGTACGAGGATGTGCGGAACAGCGCACCGGTCCGCGACTTCGACGCGGCGTTGCCAATGGAGCCGTGCCGCTTCCGCACGGCGCCGCATCTGCTGTGACCCGCCTCGCACTTGCCCTGTCGCCGCATCTCGACGATGCCGCCTTCTCGGCCGGCGGCACGCTGGCGCGGCTGGCGGATGCGGGGTGGGAGGTGGTGGTGGCGACGCTGTTCACCGCCTCCGTCCCCGAACCCACCGGCTTCGCCCTGGCCTGCCAGACCGACAAAGGCCTGGCGCCGGAGGTGGACTACATGGCGCTGCGGCGATCTGAGGATGCCGCGGCCTGCGCCGTGCTCGGCGCGCAACCCATCTGGCTGGCGCTGCGCGAGGCGCCACACCGCGGCTACCACTCCGCCGCCGCCCTGTTCGGACCGCCGCGGGCGGATGATCCCGCGGAGCGGGAAGCGACGGCGGCGATGGAGCCGCTTCTTGACCTGCTGCGCCCGAGCCTACTGCTGGCGCCGCAGGCGATCGGCGGGCATGTCGACCACGTGCTGCTGCTGCGGGCGCTGCGTGGCCTGGAGGTACAGGTGCCGGTGCTGTGGTGGCGTGACTTCCCCTACGTGGCCCGAACCACGACGCCCGCCATGCCCTGCGCGGCGCTGCTGGAGGGCCTGCCGGAGGCGGCGCTGCCCGGCGATGCCGCCCGCAAGCAGGCGGCCTGCGCGGCCTATGCCAGCCAGCTTGGCTTCCAGTTTGGCGGCCCGGCCGGGCTGGAGCGGGCGCTGGAGGGTGCGGGCACGGCGGAGGTGTTCCGCCTGCAGGGCGACCCGCCCTTGGCGCGCGCCGCATGAGCGCGGTGCTCGCCTGCCCGGATGGACTGGCGGCGCGGCTGGCGCTGCTGCAACGGGCGCCGCACATGGTGCCGCTCCGCGACTTCGCGACACGGCTTCGCGTCGCGACCGGCCGGCCGGTACCGGAAGCCGATCCCGCCGATTGCGGCGCCGCGGCCCGCGTGCTGCTGCTGCTGCTGGAGACGCCTGCGCCCGGCATCGGCATCGTGTCGCGCGACAATGCCGGCGGCACGGCGGCCAATCTGCGCCGCTTCCTCGGCGAGGCCGGTCTGGCGCGCCAGGACGTGCTGCTGTGGAACCTGATCCCGTGGATGATCCACGCCCCGGGCGCCCGCAACCGCGCGCCGCTGGCCGCCGAGGCGCAGGCCGGGTGCGCCTGGCTGCCGGCGCTGCTGGAATTGCTGCCGGCGCTGCGCGTGGCCGTGCTGGCCGGGCGTATCGCGGCGCAGGCGGAGGACACGCTGCGCGCGGCGCGGCCCGGGCTGGAGGTGCGGCTGATGCCGCATCCCAGCCCCAACTGCGTCTGCACCCATCCCATGATCGCCGCGCGAATCGCGACGACGCTCGCCGACGTCGCTGGCCTGCTGCGTGTCCCGACCCCAACCCAGACCGCCTGAGGGCGCTCCGGCACCGGGCCTGCCCGGCGCGGCCTTCATGCCGCGGCGCTCGGCTTTCACCGGCCTGGTGGCGCTGCTGGCGCTCGGCCTGGTGGGGCTCTCGCTGCGCGTCCTCGCACCCGGCGGCTGGACCGCATGGGAAGGAATGCTGCTGGCCTGCCTGGTGCTGAACGCACCCTGGGTCGCGCTGGCGGGCGCCACCGGGCTGATTGGCGCCGGCATCCGGCTGGGCGCGCGCGATGCGGCGGCCGCGGTGCTGCCGGTGCTGCGGGACCTGCCGGCGGATGCGCCGGTCCGGCGCCGCACGCTGATCGCCGTCTGCGCGCGGGATGAGGAGATGGCGGCGGTGCTGGCCCCGCTCGGCCGGCTGCTGGACGGGCTGGCAGGGCACGCCGGCTGCTTCGGGCTGGCCATCCTGTCCGACAGCGCACGTGCCGATGGCGAGGCGGCGGCGGTGGCGCGCTTCGCGGCGTCGCGGCCGGCAGGGCAGGTGCGGTACCGGCGCCGCGCAGACAACGCCGGCTACAAGGCGGGCAACGTCATGGACTGCCTCGACCATCATGCGGAGGGCTTCGACTTCCTGTTGTTGCTGGACGCGGATTCCGAGATGACGGCGGCGGCGGTACTGCGGATGGTGCGGGTTATGCAGGCGGACCCAGGCCTCGCCATTCTGCAATCAACCATCGCCAGCCGGCCGGCTTCCGCGCCGTTCCCACGGATGCTCGGCTTCGGGCACCGTCCTGGCTCCCTTACCTGGGCCACCGGGCAGGCCTGGTGGCAGGGGGCGGAAGGGCCCTACTGGGGGCACAATGCGCTGATCCGCATCGCGCCCTTCCGCATCCATGCGCGGCTCGGCACACTGCCGGATGGGCGGCACATCCTCTCGCACGACCATGTCGAGGCGGCGCGGCTGCATGCAGCGGGCTGGGCGGTGCGGGTACTGCCGGACCGTGACATCGCCGAGGACGGGTCGCGCGAGGCGCAGCCGCCGAACCTGCCGGAATTCCTGCAGCGCGACCGGCGCTGGGCGGCGGGCAACATGCAGTACCTGCACCTGCTGCGGCGGCCTGACCTCGGCGCCCTCGGCCGCTTCCAGATGCTGCAGGCGATCCTGCACTACGCCCTCGCGCCGGCCTGGTTCGCGATGCTGCCTCTGGCGGTGCTGAACGCCGGCGTGGATGCGGCGACGCCGCGCGGGGCGCTGCTGGCGTTGCTGGGGCTGGGCTTCGCGCTGCTGCATCTGCCGCGCCTCGCCGGACATGCGGAAGCGCTGTGGCACGCGGCCCCTTCCGGCCGTGGCGCCTATCTGCGGCGGATGCTGCGCGAGGCGACCTTCCTGCTGATGTTCGATTCGATCCTCGCCTTCGATCGCACGCTGACGGTGCTGGCCGCCGGGCGGCGTCGCGGCTGGGCGGCGCAGCATCGGGCGGAGCGGGTGGTGGCCTGGCGCGAGGCAGCGCGGCTGCTCTGGCCACATACGCTCATGGGTGGCGTGCTGGTGGCGGGGCTGGCGGCCAGCGGCTCGGGCTTCGCCCTGGCGGTGGCGCTGCCGGTGGTGGCGGGGCTGCTGCTGGCCATTCCTTTCGCGGTGCTGACGGCGCGCCCCGATGCAGCCTGAAGCGCCCGGCGCAGCGCCGCGCTGGCCACTGGTGGACCGGACGGGCTGGTGCTTGGCGCTGGTCTTCGCGCTGTATGGCTACCAGGGGCTGGTGGCGGGCTTCGCGCTGACCGCGCTGCCGAACCATTTCGCCAGCCTCGGCGCCAGCACGGAGCAAGTGGGCGCCCATATCGCGACCGTCGGGCTGCCCTGGATCCTGCAGCCGCTCTGGGGGCCGGTCGTCGATCGCTTCGGCGGCTTCCGCATGGGGCGGCGCCGCTTCTGGGTGGTGCTGGCGCTGGCGGCATCCCTGCTGGCACTGGCGCGGCTGCTGCTGGCGGGGCCGGTCACGGTCGAGGGCATCGCCGCAATCAGCGCCGTGTTCCTGCTGCACAGCGCCCTGGCCGCGCTGGTGGATACCGCGACCGATGGAATGATCATCGACCATGTGCCGACGGCGCGGCTCGGCCGGGCGAATGCGGTGACGCGCGCCGGCTTCGTCTCCGGCATCGCGGTGGGCACCGCGCTGTTCGCCTGGCTGTTGCCGGGCCGGGGGTTGGCCTTCGCCTCCGGTGCCCTGCTGGCGGTGGGCGCCCTTGTGCTGGTGCTGCCGCTTCTGGTGCGGGAGGCGCCGGGCGACGATTGGCTCTCGCTGCGGCGGCGTGAGATGCGGACAGGCGGCGAATCCTTTGCAGCAGTGATGCGGCAACTCCGGGATATCCTGCGGCGGCGCTCAACGCTCGCGCTGCTCGGCTTCTGCTTTTGCATCGATTTCGCCGGTGCGGTGTTTCGCGTGCCGCTAGCGGTGGAGTTGATCCAGCGGCGCGGGTGGGAGGCGGAGGCGCTGTCCTCCTGGCAGGCCGGCATTGCCCTGATGGCCGGCACCGTCGGCGCGCTGCTGGTGGGATGGTGGACAGACCGGGTGGGACCGGGGCGGGCGGTGGCGGTGCTGCTGGCGCTGTGTGCACTGGGTCATGTCGTGGCAGGTGCCCTGCTTGCGCTGGGAAACTCGCTCTGGGCGGCGCGGGCGGGCCCGCTGGCGCTCGGATTGTCGGGGGTGTTGCCGGCGCTGCTGTTCGTGGCGCTGGCGCCGGCGGTGATGCGCGCCAGTCGTGGCGCAGCCGCGGCAACGCGCTTCGCAATGTTCATGGCCGCTCTCAACCTCGGCGACGTCGCCGGAGCCGCCATGGCGGGAACCGTGGTGCAATGGCTGAACCTTTGGGCGACTGGGCTTTTCGCAGCGGCCGTATTCTGTCTCGGCGCGGTGCTGGCTGCGCTTGCACAAAGCCTCCGCGAGGTGGGTGCGGTCTAGGGTGGTGGTTTGGAGTGACAGAAACTAAAGTGTGCAGTGAAGCACCCTGAGCCGGGCCGCTTCGGTGAGGTGGAAAGAGCTTCGCGTGCAAGCACACCGAGCCACCATCGTCTCGGGCGCCGGCACCGCCGGCCTCGTCGCCGCCTACAGCTTGCCGAGCGCCGCTTCCGCCTGGTGATCGTTGCAGGCGGACGCACTGCGTGCGATCGGGTATGCCGTTGATCTCTGGGGGCAGGGCGATGCGCCGAGGGAATCACGCCGTCGCGGCGGCTTCAACAGGGCTCCGGTTTTGAAAGATTTTGGCCGGTCCTGCGGCGCCGCCTTGCAATTACGAATACTTCCCGCAGCCAGAACGCCGAGGAAGACCGCGGACTTCAGCGTTGTTCAAGGCTGACTAGGGATACCGTCCAGAGCCTCGCCGCCAGCCCGATCGGGCGGTGCAGACCACCGCCCATTCGTGTTTCAC
The DNA here is from genome assembly GCF_051433195.1 of Falsiroseomonas sp. E2-1-a20. Lineage (NCBI taxonomy): Bacteria > Pseudomonadati > Pseudomonadota > Alphaproteobacteria > Acetobacterales > Roseomonadaceae > Falsiroseomonas > Falsiroseomonas sp. E2-1-a20. The sequence goes on from NZ_JBHMFT010000041.1 coordinate 28,802, forward strand.
CTTCTCAAGGCCGCGGAGGGTTCGCGGCACTGCGTCCGCATTCCGCCCCAACTTGCCAGACGCCGGCCCGACGTCGCAGCGTTAGCGGGTGGTTATCCGCTTGAGCGCGTTCCAGGTCGCGTCGGTGACGAACCCGTAGACCAGGTGCGCGACCAGCCCGCGTGCATGTGCCTGCCAGGGATAGCGCCTCGGATGGGCGGACAGGCCGGCGGCTGCGTTGACCAGCTCGTCCTGCAGCAGG
>NZ_JBHMFT010000042.1:0-26367 GCF_051433195.1 Falsiroseomonas sp. E2-1-a20
AAGCCAGCTTCTGCGCCTTCCAGGCGTTGGTGCTCGCGCAGCGCCGCCGCGGCCGGATTGGCCACGGCCGCGCGACGGAGTAGCCGCCCCTCCCAGCCCTCCCCAGCGGAGGGCGCCCAGAGCCCCATGACCTCACCACGAGGTCATGGGGCTCTTTGCGTTCATGAGGCAACGGATCCGTCCCGAGGAAGCAGATTAGGCGAGGCAATGCGCCCGGCTTGTGATTGACGCGGTCTGCTGGCCGGTCAGCGAAGGGAAGCTCCTCCATTGGCCTGCATCCGAACCGCGGTGGCGATGCGCTCGGCCGGCGTGCCGGGCGGGAAAAAGCCGAGATGCCGCCCGTCCGCACCCCGCAGGTAGATGAAGGCGCTGTGATCCAGCAGGTAGTCCGAGGCGTCCGGCGATTCGACCCGCCGGAAGTAGACCTTGTGCTCGCGGGCGACGCGACGGATCTCCGCAGGGCTGCCGGTGAGTCCAACCAAGGCTGGGTGGAAAAGAGTAACGTAATCAGCAAGACGCTCGGCTGTGTCGCGTTCCGGGTCGAGCGTGATGAACAGCATCCACACGGGCATGCCGGCATCCCTGCCGAGCAGCTCGGCCGCCTCGGCGATCGCCTGCAGGTCGGTGGGGCAGACGTCGGCACAGTGTGTGTAGCCGAAGTAGAGCAACGTTGGTCGGCCGAGGAAGTCTGTCTCTCTGCTTCTGGTGCCGGTGTGGTCGGTCAGGCCGTCGAGCGGGCCGCCGATATGCCCGCGGCCCCACATGAGGTCGTCCATCAGCGCCTCAGCGGAGGGCTCATCGGTCGTCTCGGCATTGGCCTGCTGTCTTACCGTCGCGCCGGCCAGGACAAGCCAGGCGGCGCAGCCCGATACAATAGCGCGTCGCCGCTGCCCGGATCGGCGTGCTGCTTCGCCCGCCACGGTGGCGCGGGCCTTTCAGGTGCCGCCGAAGATCAGGCGGGTGCCGGTGCTCGACAGCACCAGCCGGTCGGGCATCTGCTCGCGCATGGCGTTGACGAAGCCGAGCCCGCTGCAGTGCATCGGGATGACGACATCGGGGTTCAACTCCTTCAGCTCGGCCACCGTCTGGGCGATGTAGTCCGCCGGCGCCGGGCCGAGATGGAAACCGCCGACCAGCGCGTGCAGCTTGCGCACCCCCGAAACCTCCTGCGCCTTCCGGATGCTGCTCAGGGCGCCGCGGTGACCGCAGGAGGTTATGACGACAAGGCCACGGTCACGGAGGTTGAAGCAGGTGGCGTGCTCATGGTGGTGTTCGTCCCGCACGATGCGCCCTTGCAGCTCGGCGGGGGCGAAATGCTGGGCGTTGCAGCCGATGCCATCGCGGGCGGCGTACTCCACCACCGGACCGGGCAGCACCCGCTCGAAGCCAAAGTTCGGGATAGGACCGGTGGTGAAGGCATGGTCGGAGATCACCGTGGGGCGGTCGGCGAGCACCACGTTGACCCGCTGCGCGGCCAGCTCCCGCCTGTCGAGGACGCCAAAGTCGGCGAGCTGCTGCGCCGGCTGACCGGGCGCGCCGGAGTAGCGGTGGCAGAAGTTGTCCTCACCCCCTGCGTAGAGCGTCAGCTCAGCGGGGAGGGCCTCACGGTGGCGGCGGAGGAAGCCAATAAGACCGCCAAAGTGGTCGTAGTGGCCGTGGCTGAGGACCAGCGTCCCGATCCTGCGCGGCTCTACCCCGAGGCGATCCATGTTGTTCAGCAGCGCCTCGGGCGTGTAGCCGAAGTCGAGCAGGGTGGTGCGCGGCCCACCCGCCTCCCCCGCGCGCTCGGAAGTGAGAAGCAGGGACAGGCCCCACTCATTGTGCAAGGGGCGCGGGAAGCCGCCGGTGCCGCGCGCCCGCTGCGCCTCGACCCCGTTGACCTTCTGCGGGGCGAGAAAAATATCCTGGCTGCTGTCGATCAGCACCAGCGCCTCCAGGCGGTCCACCGTGGGGATTTGCACTGGCCCGGTGGCTTGGCCTGCTGCTGGCAGTACTCCGGCGCAGCTGAGCACCGCGCCCGCGGCGGAGGATCTGAGGAAGGTGCGCCGCCCGAGTCCGCTCATCACAACGCCTCCCAGAGGAGGAACGCATCGGGAGCCGCCGACGCCGGGACGGCGAGGCAAACGCCGACGTGTCCGGTCGAAACCCAAAGGAGTCCTAACAAGCGGCCAGCCTCGGCCGCAAGCAGAATCCCGGAGTGTTCCCCTCTGTGGCGTGATGCGAGCTACCGCCCTCAGAGCATCCGGCGCGATGGCTGCGAGATCGCGCTCGAGGCCGCCCAGCCGTCCAGCCGCAGCCGAACGTTCGCGCCGGCCGGGCCGACCACCAGGCATTGCGTCGCTGGCCGAGGCGCAGACTTGATGGCGCACCCAGCCCTGGGGCGGCGACACAATCAGATGGTGCAGGCGTGCTTGTCCTACACGGGCCTTATCATCTCGCATGCCTCGCCGTATCCGCCGTCAACCGTTTCAGCGTCGCGACCAAGCCCACCAGCATGTGTGCTGCCTTCGCCGCCTGGCCAGTCGTCATGCCCTGCTGCAGAAACTCTGTGCGCAGCCGCGCCATGTCCTCGAGGATCGCGGCTGGCGTTTCGGCATTAGGTAACATGACAGGACACCGCTCCAACAAAAGCCGCACCTGATGACTGAGCCGGACCCGGCATTGGCGCTGAATGCTTTCTCGCACCGGATGGTGGAGGCTGCGTTCGGGCGGCATCATGCCCTGCCAGTTCGGAGGATCGTCGATGCGGAACTACTCGCGTATAGCAGGTGCGTACTTGGCCCTGTGTCTGCTCATGTCGTCTCCTGCCGACGCCCAGAGTGCCACGCGTGATCGGACGTGGTTCGCAACAGTTTTTGCCGGCCAGTGGTTCTCAGTGAACGAGCCGAGCGCCACCCAGCGACTAGGGTCGCAGGATGCAGGGTTTCAGGATTCTTACTTCGTCTCAGTTCTGCTGAACAATGTGCTCGTGAGCGAGCTGCGTACGGACTGGCCGCTGATCAGTCCGGTGATCGACGGCAGCTCTATCGAACTGGAGGGGCAGGTCGGGCGTCACTTCGGGCTTCAGGACCAGGGTGAGGTGACGCTGGCGCTTCTGTGGCGCTCACGCGAAATCCCGATCCCGTTGACCAAGGGCCGATTCAACATTGGGATCGGCGAGGGGCTGTCCTATGCGCTGGCACGTCCAACCTACGAAGGTGCGGCGCACGACCAAGAGCCGCGGAAGTTCCTCAACTACCTCGCTCTCGAGGCGGAGTTCTCGCACCCTCTTCTGCCGAACGTTTCCCTGGTGCCGCGAGTGCACCACCGGTCCGGAATCTTCGGACTAATCGCACCACGCGGCAGCGGGTCAGATTTCATTGGCCTTGGGCTTCGGGTGACACTGCAATGACCGGCGGTCGCCGGTAGGCGCGGCAGGGCGGCGTGCCTGCCACCAAATTGGAGTGGTCTTGGAACTGTGCACAGGGTCGATCGGTCATGCGCCGTATATGCACGGCGGCGCCGTCAGGTCGCGCACGGCAACCATGGCGCGCGCTTCGCAGAGACCAAAAATGATGGGGGGTTGCGCAACAGTCCGGGCAACTTCGGCGTTCTTCCTTGACCGCCACATAGGCGAGGGAGATGGACGATGTCCAAGAGCACAGGTCCTTGCGCGGCAGCCCTGGTGACGGCCCTCATGATTGGACCCGCCCTAACGCAGACGGCCCTGGCGCAAACCGCCACGGCGCCGACGACCACGGGACCTTTCACGCGAATTGATGAGAGGCGCGACGACGGCTTCAACTGGGGCTTGCTCGGCCTGCTGGGGCTGGCGGGACTGGCGCCGCTGTTCATGAGGAAGGACAGCCATGGCAACGTGCATGCCGACACCCGGCGATGAACAGCGTGAAGGCGTAGTTCGCTAGCCCGAATTATTCAACAGCGCTGCCTGCGTCGCTCGATGGCCTGGAAATCGGCCAGATCTCCCGCACGTAGGCGTCGAACGCCTCCGGGAAACCTTCGGCGTAGCGGGGCAGTGGGCGGCGCCCGTCCCAGAGAACCACGAAGTCGGCCTCCACTGGCTCGCCCCGGCAGGTCAGGCGCGAGACCCGCAAAGGCCTGCCCCCGGTGCGCACGGTGGAGGGCAGGACGGCCACCCCGACCCCGGCCTCGGCGAGGGCCAGCAGCGCGTGCGCCGCACCGCCCTCGAAGGCGATCACCGGGTCGAGATTGGTGAGGTGGCACGCCGCGTCGAACATCTGCCGCGTGCCGAAGCCGCGGCGCAAAAGCAGCAGCGGCATGCGCGCCAGCAGGCTGACGTCCAGGTCGCCGCCTTCCGCCAAGAGCCCGTAGGACGGGGCGTGCGCGACCAGCAACTGCACCGGCGGCAGCGCCAGCGTCGCGAAGCGCCCGTCGTCGGCCGGCCGGATGGCGGTCGCCAGGTGGACCTCGCCGCGCGCCAGCATGCCGGCGTGCTCCACGCCGCCGGCCTCGGTCAGCCTAATCTGTACGCCCGGGCGCAGCCGCGCGTAGCGCCCGAGGAAGCCCGAGAAGACGCTCTCAATCACCTGCGGGGTAGCGGCCACGCGCAGCACGCCGCCCTCGCCCCGTGCCAGAGAGCGCGCCCGGTCCGCCACCGTCTCGGCATGGCTGAGCAGGCCGCGGCAGTGCACCAGGAACTCCTCCCCTTCGCCGGTGAGCAGCAAGCGTCGGCCGACGAGCTGGAACAGTGACACCCCCAGGTCACGCTGCAGGTCGCGGATCTGGCGGGACAGCGCCGGCTGGGTGATGCGCAGCCGCTCGGCCGCCCCGGAGACGCTCCCCCGTTCCGCCACGGCCACGAAGGTCTGCAGGCGCCTGAGATCCATGGGCCCAATCATGCCAGAGCGGCATGGGAAGATAGAAAAATTATGCCTTGGACGGACCCACACAGGGGGTGCGATGCTCTGCGATGCCGCTCGGTGGGACGCCCCCGAGATCGCGGGTCGCAGTCCTCCTCCCGCATAACCCGTAACGTCTCCCGGTTCGGCAGCTCCATCCTCGTCTCGGAGACCGGGCCATGTTTGATCTGGACCAGTTCGTCGCCGACTGCCGTGCCGCGCTTGCCGAGGAGCGGGGCGGCCACCGCGCTGTGCGCGAGGTGGTCGCCCGCGCCGTCTCCGCCCCCGGGGCCGTGCTGAAGGGGCTCGGGGAGCCCGCGCGCGCCCAGGTGCAGAAGCTCCACCATTCGCCGGACCTGACCATCCTCAACGTGGTCTGGGGCCCGATGATGACCGTCATGCCGCACAACCACCGCATGTGGGCGGTGATCGGCATGTACACGGGCTGCGAGGACAACATCTACTGGCGCCGACTGCCCGACGAGGCGGCCGGCCGGCTGGAGGCCGCCGGCGCACAGGCGCTGCGGGCGCGCGACTGCGCCGCGCTCGGCCGCGACCTTATCCACTCCGTCACCAACCCAATCCCGCGCCTGACCGGGGCGATCCATGTCTACGGCGGCGATTTTTTCGCCGTGGAGCGCAGCGAGTGGGATCCCGAGACCCTGAGAGAGGGTCCCTACAGCGTGGAGAAGACGATGCGCCTGTTCGAGCAGTCGAACGCCGCCCTCGGCGGAGTTGGCGCGAGCGGCTGAACGGCGCGAGACCCGGTCACCGACACGGGCGGTGTCCCCGAGGGTAGCATCCACCGGGGCGGGGTCGTGCCGTCTCCAGACCGCCGCCCGGAGCTGGCGGTCAAACCCCTCCTCATGCACCGCCTGCGAACGACTCGGTGGCGCGCGGGCTCACGTCTTGGCCGACGAGCGGCAGCTCGCGTCCCCGATGAGCCACGTGCGCCGGTCTGTGCCAGATCGGACCCCGCCTACCCGCGCTCCTTTCTGTCGCAGAACCGGTAGATCGCCCTATCCCCGTGGCTCAGGCTGGAACTGGAACTTGATCCGGAGGCGGATGGAGGCGGAGCTGCTTGAGCTTGCTGAAGCAGCACACAAAGAGGCGGCACCAGTAGATTCCCGAGCATCAGGAGTTTGGTATACCTGGATCCGCACAGGCAGGAAGAATCCAGGGTGAGTGACGATCCGGATGTCCCACATGATCCTAGCCTGCCCCGCTTGGCTGGCATGCCCATCCGTGACGGCAGCGGTGCGTTCTCCCGTGTGCTGAGGGCGACAGCCACCACGCGGCGCCAGCGTGCCCGCCAGATGCGGCATGTCGGCGACGATGCCGGCGCGGACCGCGAGGATCATGACGCTGCCTACCTCGAGCGTCAGTCCGACCGCCAATGCGACCCGCTGCTCGCCGCCGGGGCTCCACTACTGCGGGGCAACAGCGGCGAGGTGGTGGTGGCGCCGGCGCCGGAGTTTGGGCCGGACGTGTTCCAGAAGGTTGTGCAGCAACCACCCGACATGCTGGCCGCCGAAGCCAGCGAGCAGCGGATGATGCTGACGTCCTCGGTTTCCGAGCCGGCGCTCACGCTGGCCCTGGAGCTGGGGGAAAGCATCGGCGCGCAGACGGCGCTGGAGCGCAACCTGGTCCATCAGATGGCGGCGGCGCATGTGGTCGGCACGAAGATGCTGGCCCAGGCGAATGCCTTCTTGGCGCTGGTGGTGCCTTGGGCATCCGAGGAACGACAGCAGACGCAGAGCATCGAGGCGGCCCGGATGGCGAGGGCAGCGGCGCGGCTGCTCGAATGCTCGCAGCGCGCGGCACTGACCCTGGATCGGCTGCGGAATGGCGGTCGGCAGACCGTCACGGTGCAGCACGTCACGGTGCAGGAAGGCAGGCAGGCGGTGGTCGCGGGCACGCTGAAGCGGGGGAGGGGGGTCGGAAGTGAGCGACCCTCTCCCGCCCCAAACCAAGCAGCAGCCCGGCGCGCGGACGCCGGAGGGGCTGGAGCGGTGTCGCAAGGCGGCGTGGAAGCATGGGCGCCGCAGCGCCGAGGCCATCGCCGGGCAAAGGCTGCGCGGCCAGGCGCGGCGGATCGTCGCAAGCCTCAGCGCGCTGATCCGCGAGGCGGAAGCCGCATGTACGGATCGGGAGAGGGGTGCCAGCCTGGCTGACGCTGAGGTGCGGGCTGCGACCGATGCCTAATTACATGCGTCGGCGCGCGCCGACGATACCAAGGCGGCGATCCCGGCGAACCAGACCTTCCGTGTCCTGCTGGTGATTGCCGGGAATTCGGATGCGGCGGATGTGATGGTGCGAAGTTTGGCGCTGGTGGAGGCGTTGCGCCTCAGGCTGGGCTTTGGGCTGGTTGGCGCGGGCGGTCAAAAACCAGCAGGCGCTGCTTGCGGCACTCTCCATGCGCGATGCGGAGGGGGCGACGAGACTGACAGTCGCCTCATCGGGCGACGCCACGGCGGACCTGCAGGAGCGCGACTTGGCAAAGCAACCTATGCACGAAGGCGGCGCGCAATAATCGAAACCTGACGCTTGGTACCCGTGCGTAGATCAGGTCTGGGCGGAGCAGATGTTCTGATTCGTCGGCCGCCGATTTCACTGCTGGGACCCGGGCTGAAGCGCTATGCTGTTCGGTGTTGGCGGCTGCGAAGAGGGCTCGCCGTTCGCGCTGGCGGGGTTCCGCCTGGCGCCAGACTGTCTTCGCCCAGACTGTCTCCGCATGGTTGCCGGCAGCTTGCCTTGCCCATCAGCGCAGGAGGTCAGCATGAGCGTTCACGCTTCGATCGCGGCCCCGACAGGCCGCGTGGCGCAGACACATACCGCCGAGCCAGGGCTGCCACGCCGCGTCTTACTCGGCGGCGCAGGGCTTGCCTTGGGTTCAGCGATCTCGCCGGGCGCGCCCAGCATCAAGCCCGCGGCGGCGCAGCCGGCCGGCAAAGCCCCGGCGGGCCGGCCCCTCGTGGCGGCGGTGCATGACCGTGCGCTCGAGATTCGCCAGGCTTGCGCGCGCGTCGCCGCTGCTCTACCGGCAACGCCGCACCCGACCAATGGCGACGAGGAGCGTTACGCCAGCGCCATCGGCTCCGACACGCGCAGCCTGCCGCATGATGCGCGCGGCGAAGTGGATCCTGCCGCGTGGCGCGCCTTTCTCGGGGCCTGCGAGATCGGCGATCCGGCCGATTTCGAGAAGGTGCCGCTCGGCGGCACCCGCCGGCTCGGCAACCCGATCGGCACGCTGGCCGTCGGCCTCTGCGGACCCGACCCGACCCAGGTCGCGAGCCCGGCGCCGCCGGCGCTCGCCAGCGCGGAACGCGCGGCGGAGGCGGTCGAGGTCTATTGGCAGGCGCTGCTGCGCGACGTCCCCCTGACGGCGTTCCAGGAGGGCAGCACGCATTCGGGTGTGCTCGCCGCCTGCGAGGAGCTGAACCGGCTCGGCGACTTCCGCGGCCCCAAGGCCGGGGGGCGCGTGACGCCGGCGACGCTATTCCGTCCCACGGCCGTCTATTTCGACGACAACGACCCGAAGGGCCGCGTGGTGACGCCGGTTGGCGTGCTCGATGGCCCAATGATCTCGCAATTCCTCCTGCGCGACGTGCCCTGCGGCGCGCAGTGGATGAGCGCGCGCATGCGCCCAGCGACGCCGGAGAGCGAGTTCCTGACGAGCTGGGAGGACTGGCTGCGGGCGCAGAACGGCGAGCCGCCGCGCCGCGGCGTCACCTACGAGGCGACGCCGCGCTACATCGCAACGGGACGTGACCTTGCCGAATGGGTGCGGCATGTGCCGCCTTTCAACACGATGGCGCTGCTCCTGCTGACGACCGGCGCCTTTGCGCCCGATCCGCGCTACGGTGGGCTGTTCCCGGCGGCGCAGCCCGCGGCCAATCCCTCGAACCCCTACCGCCGCCTGACCCGGATGAACCCGGGCGCGACCTTCAGCCCATTCCACGTCACGGCTGTCATGGCGGACGCGTGCAGCGCGACCCAGCGCGCTGTCTACTGGCAGAAATACTTCGTGCATCGCACACTTCGGCCGGAGGCCTATGGCGGGCTTGCGCATCAGCGGATCGTCAACGGCGTGACCGACTACCCGCTGCACGATGCCTTCCTCCGCTCGGAGGCGCTGGAGCGGACGCGGGCTAAGCAGGGCACCGTCCTGCTGTCGCAAATCTACCCGGATGGTGCACCTAACTTCTCGGCTTATCCGGGCGGCGCCTCGTCGGTCGGATCGGCGATGATCACCGTACTGAAGGCGTTCTTCGACGAAAGCCGGGTCATTGAGAACGCGGTGCAGGTTGACCCGCAGGATCCGACGCGCCTGATACCATATGCTGGTCCGCCGCTGACGCTGGGGGGCGAGCTGAACAAGCTGGCGACCAACTTCGGCTACGCCCGCAATTGGGGCGGCATCCATTGGAGGTCCGACGCAGCCGCCTCCATGGCGATTGGCGAGGAGGTGGCGATCGCGATGTTGCGGGAGATCCGCCTCACCCTACGCGAGCCCTTTGATGGGTTCCCCTTCACGCGCTTCGACGGCAGCCGCGTGACGATTTGAACGTCGTCGAGCCGGCGCATCCGCTCGCGCCGGCCCGCGCCGTGCTGGGTGCCGCCCGGCCGCTCACGGTTGAGCGTTGCGCGGCCGAAGGCGCCCTCAGTTTCGAACAACCAGGACACCAATCGCGCCAAGCTTCATCTACGCTAGAAGGTGCGCCCGGGAGGTCGGGCGGTAGTAATGTCCGCTCCTGGCGGGGGAGCGGTCATTCAGTCGCAGCGGCCTCTTCGTGTATCGCCAGCGGCAACGCTACCGGTGTGACAGGATCCACCTGACCAGCGCTTCGGCCTCCTCCCGCGAGAGAGATGATTGCGGCGGCATCGGCATCTGCCCCCAGTTTCCGCTGCCGCCGGCGATGACCCGTTCGGCCAGCGCCCCGACCGCGGCGCTGTCATTGGCATACCGGGCGGCGATCAAGGTGTAGGCGGGGCCAATCATGCGCCGTTCGGCGTGATGGCAGGCTATGCAGTTCTTGCTTCGCGCCAGATCGGCGCTTGCCAAGGCCGGCGACGACATGACGACGGCGCCGAGAACAAGGGCGAGTCGGTGGGACTTGATCATCGGAAGGGCCTTCATGCTGTGGCGTCCAGGCCGGACGGCATTGCAGCAGAACAGTGGGATCAGGCGAACGACCTCGGGCCGAGGCCGGCGGGCAGGGCCGATCGCGGCTGCACGCATTGTTGCCGGCGCCAGGCAAGCCGCGCCGGGCGCAGGGAAGCCGGGCCTCGGACAGGATGGAATGCTGGGCGGCCGCAGGGCGCCTTGCGGACCCTGCGGCCGGCTGCCGTCACGGTTCAGTTCGGGCTCAAGCGGAAGATCTCGCCCGTGTCCGTGCCGAGATACAGGTGGCCGTCCGGCCCCTGCACCGACGAGCGGAAGCGGGTGGCCGGCATCGGCAGCGGGATGCTCGTCCGGTTCGAGGACAGGCCATCCGCGGCGATGTCGAGGATGTCCACGCGGTTGCCCACCGGCGTCCCATGGATGCCGATGCCGAGATAGGTCACCGCCATCCGCCCGTTCCAGGCGCCCCACTGCGCCCCGTTGAGGAAGGTGCAGGAGGACATGCCCTGCGACATGCCGTCATTGACCCAGGCCGGCCGCATCGCGTTCGGATAGGAGCGCAGGTCGGTCATCGGCATGAAGGCCGCGCGCTCGGCGTTCGGCATTGCGCCCATCTGGTTCGGGCTGTAGCCGCAATAGCCATCGGGGCAGTCGCCGCGTCCGTTGACGTTGGCGCGCGGATCCCACCCGCCATTGCCGCCGGGCACCAGAGCGGTCACCTCGTCGCTGTGCCAGGGGCCATGCTCGGCGGCGAAGAGGCGGTTGTCGGACGGGCGGAAGCAGATGCCCTGCGGATTGCGGTGCCCATAGGTGAAGATGCGCGGATCGAAGCCGGCCGGCGCGTTGTTGCCCGTGGCCGGCCGCCCGTCGCGGTCGATCCGGAGCACCTTGCCGCCGATCAGCGTCGGGCTCTGCGGCACGGGCCCGTTATGGGTATCGCCGGTCGTCACGTAGAGGAAGCCGTCAGCAGGCCCAAAACGGAGCCGCCCGCCATTATGCGCGCCCGAATCACCGAATGGGTGGTCGGAGGGCCGCGGCTTGTACTGGATGTCGCTGACGATGTCGGTGCGGTCGGCGACGCGCGTCAGGTCGGCATTGACGGTGAGCCGCAGCACGCGGTTGGTGCCCGGCGCCGTCATCCGGGACGCCGAGTAGATGTAGATGAAGCGGTTCTGCGCGAACTCCGGGTCGACCGCCACGCCGCTCAGACCGGCTTGGCCGTCGCAGAACAGGTCGGCCGCCGTATCAGCGTAGCCTTGCGACCCCCCGATGCCGAGCAGCGCGTGGGTGGTGCCCGAAGGCAGGCGCACCGAGAGACCGCGGCACTTCTCGGTGAAGAACATCGTGCCGTCCGGCAGGAAGGCCATGTCCCAGACGAATTCCCGTCCCTGCACGATGGTCGTGCTTGTCAGGTTCGGCCCGCCCTGGGCGTGCGCGGCGATGGGCGAGGCGAGTGCGGCTGCGGCGAGAAGCACGCTGGGCAGCGCGAACCATGGATGTCGTTGCAAGGCCGTCCCTCCCATTCTCGTTCAGGCTTCCATCCGGAGCGGTCTTGATGCGTGCGCCGTGCCTCTTTGGGCCGGGCACCACCATTTCCGGACGACAGACGGTATCCGGTCCGTGCACCGAGGAGAATGAAAACGTCAGGCAAACCGCTCCGAGGATCAGACCTTTCGGCGCGAGATGGCACCTCCCGTCCGGCCGTCGGCGTGTTGCGAGAGTCCGGGTTGGGTCGAGCCCGGCCGGACCCGCACCTGTCATCGTGGCCTCGCTTATCGCCGTGGCAAGACCAGGGCGATGCCCTGCGCGATGGCGGCACGGACGAGGGCGGGCGCGGTGAGCAAGGTCCCGCTGATCGGACCGAGGACGAGCGTGCGCTGCCGCCCAAGTGCGCGGAGCGCTGCGCCTGCGACGTGCCGCGGGCTCTGCGCGCCTGGGATGCCGCGCCCCCAACCCGCCCGGTCGGCGAAGCGGCTCTGGGTCGCGGTGGGACAGAGCGCCAGCACGTCCACCGGCTCTGTCGCGAGCTCGGCCGCCAGCGCTTCGGCCAGCGACAGATCGAAGGCCTTCGATGCGGCGTAGGCGGCCAGCCGCGGCACCGGCGCGAAGGCCGTGTTGCTGGACACGACGATCACGCCCGTCCTCCGGCCGGCGGTCCGGGCGCGCTCGATCATGCCGGGCAGGAGGCGGCGCGCGAGCACCGCCGGGGCGAGGACATTCACCCCGACCGTCTCGCGCAACGCCGCCTCGGGCTGCGCGAGGAAGTCTCCGAAGCGCCCGGTCCCGGCGTTCAGGACGAGCAGGTCGACACCGAACTCGCCCGCCCGGGTGGCCACGGCGTCGAGCCCATCCTCGGTCGCCAGGTCGGCGGCGATCACCTCGACCTTGCGATCGACGCCCGACAGCCCGGCGGCGAGAGCTGCCAGCGCGTCAGTTCCGGCCCGTGAGGAGAAGGCCCGCCCCGCCGGGCAGCGCCAGTGCGAAGGCCTCGCCGATGCCGCTCGACGCTCCCGTGACAAGGGCCGCGCGCGGCCGCCAAAGCATGTGCGTCATGTGACGGATCTGATGTGGCCCGGCCGTTCGACAAGCCGGCTTGCGGGAACCCCGGCCCGGAGCACGGAACACCGATCCCTATACCAGTGAACCGCCCCTCGGGGTGGAAGGGCCGCATCGGGCGGTGAATGAACATCGGCAGCATTCGGCGTAGCCGCATCCCAGATCATTCGCCTGCGACTTCGCTTCCGTGCAAACGGCTCCAATTCAGGATTGCACATCCTCTTCTGATTCTTCGCTCCAGCGCTGCGTGGCCAGACGGGATGTAATTGCGATAGCCTGTCTAAGGGTGATGCCGAACGCGGCCCAAAAGCAGTCGCTTGCACCGGAGCCTATGTGGGAGAGCGATGACAGCTGGTTCCGGCAGGGTTCGCTTCGGCTGCTGCGTGCTTGATGCAAATCGAGGCGCGGTCTTCGCGCCCGATGGGCGTGAGACGCTTCTTCGCCCGAAAGCGTTGGCGATGCTGCTCCTGCTGTTGCGAAATGCTGGCCGGGTTGTGTCGCGGGAGGAGATCCTGGACACCGTGTGGCCAGGTCTCTTCGTCATCGACGACAGCATCACGCAGTGCGCGGTGGAGATCCGCAGGGCGCTGGGTGCGGTTGGGGGCGACCTGCTGAAGACCCTGAAAGGTCGCGGCTACCTGCTCGAAGCAGAGGTCGAGGCCGAGCCGGCGCGATCAGGGAACCCTGCCGCACTGTTGCCGGAGGACCGGCCCTCCATTGCTGTGCTGCCGTTCCGCCAGGACCCCAACGATGCAGCGGATGCATACTTCGCCGACGGAATCATCGAGGGCATCGTGCACGTGCTCTCCGGCCTCGAGCGCATCGTCGTTGTCTCGCGCGGGTCGGCTCTTTCCGTTGCCGAGGTCACGGCAGACCCGCGCGAAGTCGGCCGCAGGCTGGGCGTGCGCTACATGCTGCATGGAGGGGTGCAGCGCGGCGCCGGGCGCCTGCGCATCACCACCGAGCTCTCAGACTGCGAGACGGGCACGGTCATCCGCAGCGACCGCTATGAGGGCGAGGCGTCCGACCTCTTTGCCCTGCAGGACCGCGTCGCAGAGGAGGTCGTGGCCTTTATCGCGCCGCAGGTCCGTGCCCAGGAACTGCGGCGGGCTTTGCGCAAGCCGCCGGGAAACCTCACCGCCTACGACCTCGTGCTGAGGGGACTCGACAGGTTTCACCGGCTCGATCGCAGTCCCTTCGAGGAGGGCCGCACGCTGCTGGAGCAGGCGATCTTGGCCGACCCTGGCTTTGCCCTGGCGCGAACCTACCTCGCCTGGTTGCACGTGCTCCGTGCCGCTCAGGGATGGTCGCCCGACCCGGCAGGCGACGGGGAGGCAAGCAACCGCCTTGCGCAGGAAGCTCTGGAACGCGACGAGAACGACGCGCTGGCGATGGCGATACGCGGCCATGCGCTCGGCTATTTCAGGCACGATTTCGCGAATGCCGAGCGGCTACTCGACCGCGCCGTGGCCACCAGCCCGAGTTGTGCGCTCTCCTGGTCGTTCAGCGCAGCGCTGCGCATCTGGCTGAATCGCGCGGAGGAGGCGGTCTCCCGCGCGGAACGGGCGCTCCGCCTCGCGCCGGCGGATCCCCTCACCTTCTTTCACGAGCACATCCTGTCTACAGCCTTCTATGCTCTCGGCGATCATGAGGCTGCACTATGGCTCGGTAAACGCGCCGCGGCATCGAGCCCGTTTCACGTGTCCAATCTCAGGGTTATCATTGGCGCCGCGATCGCGCTCGGCCGCGCCGACGAAGCTGCGACGCTCGCGCGCCAAGTGCTTGCGATCGCGCCCGAGTTTCGGGTCAGCACCATGGCCAGGGTGACGCCTTTGCAGGGAGAGCTGAAAGCTCGCCTTCTTGACGCCCTACGGCGTGCCGGTCTTCCGGACTGATGAGTGAGCCGAGCGCAGGATTTTTGTGCTGCGTCTGTCGCGTTGAGAGTCCGCTCAGGGTCGGTTTTCCCCGTAGCCGCCCGCGGGTTTGACCTACCGCGGGCGGGGGCGGATTGCAGACATCCTGGCTGCCTCAGCGCCGGGTACCCTCCCGAGCCTGTGGCGTTCTTGCGGCCGTTTGGCTCTGCGGAGCATCTCAAGGGGCGGACAGCACCTCTCGGCCGAGCCGTAACACCTCATCCACAAGCAACTCCAGATCCGCGTCGCGCGTGCGGTGATTGCAGATCGCCGCGCGCAGGCAGTGATGGCCGGAGAGCTCGGTGTCCGAGATGGAGGCGATTCCTTCCTCCTGCAGGCGGAGCATGATCTCGGTGTTCACGGCGCGCAGCGCGACCTCGTCGAGACCGGGAGGGGCGTAGCGGAAGCAGACGACGTTGATGGTCACGGGCGTCATCAACACCAATTCCGGATGCGCCTCCACCTGCGCGGCGAGGCGGCGGGCCTGGGCGATGTTGCGGTCGATCATCCGGCCGAACTTCGCCGTGCCGTGCTCCTTCAGGATCATCCAGAGCTTGAGGGCCCGGAAGCCGCGCGATGTCTGCAGGTTGTAGTCGTGCGGATACTCGGCGGCCGCTGCGCCACGGGGCTTCTCCTCCAGGTATTCCGGGTGGACGGCAAAGGTGCCGCGGTGGAGCGCCGCGTCGCGCACCAGCGCGCAGCCGGCCTCGAAGGGCGCGTGCAGCCATTTGTGGAGGTCGAGCGCAAGGGAATCCGCCTCCTCGAGCCCGGCGACCAAGTGACGGTGATCCGGCGCGAGGCGGAGCAGCGCGCCGATGCAGCCATCCACGTGGAACCAGAGCCCCTCCCGACGGCAGAGCGTGGCGATGGCCCGCAGGTCGTCCACGGCGCCTGTGTTGGTCGTGCCGGCGGTGCCGATGACGCAGGCAGGCTTGAGGCCGCCGGCGCGGTCCACGGCGATCGCCTCCTCCAGCGCGCGGAGGTCGAGACGCAGATGCTCATCCGTGCCCACCCGCCGCAGCGCGCGGTTGCCGAGGCCGAGAAGCTCGACCGCCTTCTGATGGCAGCTATGGACCTGGCTCGAGGCGTAGAAGCGCAGCGGGGCGGGAATGGCGGCGACGCCCTCCTCCCGCACGTCCACGCCGGCCATGGCGTTGCGCGCGACGGTGAGACCGATGATGTTGGCCTTCGAGCCACCATCCACGAGCGTGCCGGATGCCGTTTCGGGGAAGCCCATCATGTCGCGGACCCAGCGCACCACCTGCGCATCCATCAGCGTCGCGGCGTTGTTGCCGCCGCCGAGGTTGGATCCCTCAATGGCGGCGAGGAACTCGCCAAGCGCGCCGGTGAAGCTGCCGGATCCCATGTACCACATCCAGAAGCGCGGATGGATGTTGCCCATCGGATAGGGCAGCAGCGCCTCACGGATCTCGCGCCAGACCCCGCCCAGCGGCAGAGGCTTCTCCGGAAGCGGCGTCGCGAAGGCAGCGCGCACGCCGCCCGGCATCTCGCGCCAGACCGGCCGTGCGCGGACATCACGCAGGTGGACGACGGCGGCGTCCACCATCTCGTGGGCGAGCGCGCGCATCGGCTCCCAGTCGGCCGGGTCGAGGCTGTCCACGTCTTGGTTCATGGCTTGGCCTCCGCTCAGAGCAGATCGGCGAGCATCCGTGCCGCACGCGCCGCACCGTCCGCGCCGACGGGGCGGGGCGCGGGCGGCTTCGCCAGCGTCTCTACCATTGCATCGGCGATCGCCTCGGGCGTCGCGGCGGCGAAGTCCATCCGGCGCCCGGCGCCATAGCGGTCCAGCCGGTGCGCGACGTGGAAGGTCTGCTCGAAATGGTTGCGCAGCGGGAAGTAGAGGAAGGGCGTGCCGGCGGCCGCGAGCTCCATGCAGGTCGTCAGGCCGCCCTGCACCAGCGCCAGGTCGCAGGCGGCCAAGTGGCGATCGAGCTCCGGCACGAAGGCGCGCAGCTCCACCCCTTGCGGCGCTTCGAGCGAGCGCGGGTCGATGCGAGGGCCGGCCACCACCACCATGCGCAGCTCCGGCAGCCTGGAGCGCACGAGCGGGTAGCTCCGCAGGATGCGGCGCAGCAGGTGCGTCCCCACGCCGGAGCCGCCGACGGTGACGATGCAGACGCGCTCGTCCGGCCGGTAGCCCAGGCCGCGGCGCAGCTCATCGCGCGGGCCGAAGGCTTCGGGGTGCTGCCCGATGACATAACCAGCGAACGCGAAATGCTGCGGCACCCAGTCGCGCATCGCCGGCAGGCCGGGGCCAAAGTCGCGCGGGATCACGTCCTCCGGGTCGCCGACGAAGATGGCGCGGTCGCGCACGCCCGGATGCCGCTCGACATGCCCGATCATCTCGACGTTGTAGTCGGAGGCGAGAAAGGCCTCACGTTCGCCACCCGAGGGCATCGGCAGGTAGCCGACGAAGTCGGTGAACCACGCCAGCGGCGCCCGCTTCAGCTCCGGGTGCTCATGCCAGTGATGGTCGATGTCCCACGCCTCGTCGGCGATCACCAGGTCGTAGTCGCCTTCCTCGACGGCGTCCTGGAACAGCATGAAGTTGAGCGCCAGCACCTCGTCCATGCGGCGGATCGCCTGGAAGGCATTCAGCTCGTGCTCGCCGGCTTCCAGCTCGATGTGCCGGGACTCGCTGGCGAGCCGGGCGCTCAGCGGGTGGATCCGCTCACCCTCAGCCTCGATCAGCCTCGTGACGGGATCCTGGGCGAGCCAGTCCACCACCAGGTCGGGGTGCAGGCGGCGCAGCTCGCGTGTGATGGCGAGATCGCGCCGCGCATGGCCGAGGCCGATCGGGGAGGAGACGTAGAGCGCCCGCTTCGCCGGCCGCGTCCGCGGCGCCTTCCGTCTCGGGGCCAGGACGCCGAGCCGGCGGTCGAGAAAATCGACGATCAGTGCGTTGCACTTGCCGGGATACCGCCCGAGCGGGTTGTGGCCGCCGCCCGGGATGGTGACGAGCTCCGCGCCTGTCGCCGCCGCCACGGCTTGGGCACGGGCATAGGGCTGGATGTGGTCGTCGTCGCCATGGATCATCAGCACCGGGCAGGCGATGCGGCGATACATCGTCTCGCTGACGTCGAAGCCCGGCGGGATCGTGCGCGCCTGCACCGTCCGGGCCAGCACCTCGCCCGTCGTCCCCGCGGCCCACTCCATCCCGTCCTCGATCTGCTTGGTCGAATGCGGGTCGGAGAATATGTTGGAGACAAAGAAGGCGGCGAAGTCGGGATAGTCGGCGAGGAAATGCGCCCTGGTGTACTTGTTCCAGCCCTTGGCATCGTTCGGCTGCGAGCGGAAGTGCTCCGGCGCCATGTAGGGGTAGCCGGGGCCGATGCTGGCCGAGGTGCCGGCCAGCACCACCGCCTTGACCCGCTCCGGATGCTGCGCCGCGACGATGGTGGCGAGCAGGCCTCCGAAGGAGAGGCCGACGAGGATGGCCTGCCCCACCCTTGTCGCATCCATCACCGCCAGCAGGTCGGCAACGAAGTGATCGAGCGCGTAGGCTTCGACCGCGTCCGGCCGGTCGGAGCCGCCGTTGCCGCGGCCATCGAAGGCGATGCAGCGGAAGTGCTCGCTGAAATAGGGCAGCTGCGCCTTGTAGACGCGGGCGTGCACGATGCTCCAGGGCGGCACGAAGACGAGGGTCTGCGGCCCGTCGCCGTAGATCTCGTAGTGCAGCCTGACGCCGTCGCGCTCGACGAACCCCTCCTCGGCCGGCAGCTTCGCGCGCATGACCCGGGGCCTCCTCCTTCAGGGCGGCAAGGTTTTGGCGCCCCCTTGTTCGATCGTCCGACCGAAAGCATACTTCAGCCGGATGGGAGACCGTCAAGCATGAATGACTCGCCCCGCGATGCCCCGGTGCGTGGCGAAACGCGGGCGCAGCTTCTGACGGCGGCGCGCGACTGCCTGCTGCAGGAGGGCTATGCCCGCTTCTCCACGCGCCGAGTCGCAGATCTCGCCGGCGCGCCGCTCAGCCAGATTGCCTATTACTTCGGCTCAAAGCAGGGTCTCGTGCTCGCCTTGCTGGAGGCGGAGAACCGCCGGCTGCTGCAGCGCCAGGCCGCCACCTTCGCCGAGCCGATGCCGCTCGCCGCGCGCTGGGAGCGCGCCTGTGACCATCTCGAGGAGGACCTCGCCTCCGGCTATGTGCGGGTGCTGCAG
This sequence comes from Falsiroseomonas sp. E2-1-a20, assembly GCF_051433195.1. Lineage (NCBI taxonomy): Bacteria > Pseudomonadati > Pseudomonadota > Alphaproteobacteria > Acetobacterales > Roseomonadaceae > Falsiroseomonas > Falsiroseomonas sp. E2-1-a20. Next base: position 18,636 of record NZ_JBHMFT010000042.1, read on the forward strand.
GAGATGATCGCGGCCGGCTGGTCCAACCCAGAGGTGGCGGCCGCTGTGCGTGCCAACCTGCAGGGCTGGTACCACCTGCTGACCGGCCTGGCGGAGGAGGCTGGACAGCGCTTCGGCGGCCTCGGACCCTTCACGGCCGCCGAGGTGGCGGCGCTGGTCGGCACCGCGTTCCTCGGCACTGAGGCCCTTATCCTGCTCGGCCATGAAGGCGACACGGTCCCGGCCCGGCAGGCGCTACGCCGCGTAGCGACGCTGCTGCGCGCGATCGAAGGGGCGCCGTAGATGGGCGTGGCCTGCCGACCTGACCCGGCCGCGGTGAGAGGTGACTTGCGTCAAGGGCGCCCACTTTCCGCGGCGCCCTGAGTGGCGGCTTGGTATACCTGTGACGCCGCCTCGGCGCATGTGCGATGGCAGTGCGTCGGTGCGCACGAAGGACCGGTTTGGGTCGATTCCGTTGAAAAAGGGCTGGGAGGACCGGCTTTGGGGTCGGTGCCTGCTCGGCACGGGTGACCGCGGTTCGGGCTTTCCTGACGCTACCGCATCAGCCGGTGGGTGCTGGCGTGGGCAGCGGGAGCAGCTTCGCGAGCTTGCGGAGGTTCTGCGCGGCGGCGGCGAGGTGGAACTCATCACGGGCACCATTCGGACCTCGTAGCCGCAGCCTGCTCAGGCCAAGGATGCGCTTGAGGTGGGCGAGCCGCGCGCCTCGCTGAATTCGGGCTGGAGGTGCATCGCGGCCTGGGCGGAACGGGCGTCGTCGGCACGCTGCGGGCCGGGAGCGGCAACCGCGTCATCGGCTTCCGGGCCGACATGGACGCGCTCGCCATCCAGGAGGTGCCGGGCCGCGCCTACGGCTCGCGGGCGCCAGGACGAATGCACGCCTGCGGCCATGACGGGCACACCGCCATGCTGCTCGGGGCCGCCAGGGCGCTGGCCTCCGGCGGGGGCTTCGCCGGCACCATCCACTTCGTGTTTCAGCCCGCCGAGGAGCACGGCCGGGGCGCGGCGCGGATGCTGGATGATGGCCTGCTGCGGCTGTTTCCGATGGACGAGATCTACGGCGTCCACAACATGCCGTGCCTCCCGCTGGGCCACATGGCCACGCGAAGCGGCCCCTTCATGGCGGCTGAGGACAATTTCGAGATCACGGTGCACGGCAGGGGCGTCCACGCGGCCCGGCCGCACGAAGGCGTCGATCCCATCGTCGCCGGCAGCGCGGTCGTGCTGGCGTTGCAGACCATCGTGTCGCGCCGGCTGGACCCGACGGCGCCCGCCGTGGTGTCCGTCACCGAGTTTCTGACGGATGGCACGCGCAATGTCATCCCGACAACGGTCCGCATCAAGGGCGACTGCCGCAGCTACCGGCCGGAGGTTAGCGCAGCCATTGAAGCGGAGATGCGGCAGGCGGCCGAGGCGGTGGCGGCAGGATACGGGGCTACCGCCGAGGTCGCCTACAGCCGGGAGTTCGTGCCGACGATCAACGCTGCGGAGCAGACGGAAGCCGCCCTGCGGGCCGCGCGGGTGGCGTTCGGGGCGGCGGCCGTGGACGGGGCGTGCGATCCGGTGATGGGATCGGAGGATTTCGCCCGCCTGCTGGCCGTGGTGCCGGGCTGCTTCGTCAACCTGGGCAACGGGGCCCCCGGCACGCCCGGGGCGGTGCCATTGCACAATCCCGCCTACGACTTCGACGATGCCGGGCTTCCGCACGGCGTGGCCTTCTTTTCCGCACTCGCCCGTGACCGGCTGCCGCCTGCCTGACCTCGCCCCTCGGTTGAGGGACGCCTTTCCGTGAGGCTGGTGTGGGTAGACTGCCGCAGGGGAGAGAAGCGTTCCGGATCTGCGGTGTCCCCCCAAGAGCCGGGCTGTTGGCGCCGCAGCGGCGCCGAGTCCCGCACCTTGTAAAGGCCACATAGCCGCGGGACTTAGGTGGGGGACTTTGCGGCACTCTGGGGGGCGCCTTGCCGGGCATGCTCGCCGGCGCCTGGTTCGGCGCGCAGGTCTACCGCCGGCTCAGCGACCGGCGGCCTCCACGAGGGCCTGCTCCGCCTTTCCGCCTCCGCATTAGTCGGAACCAGCCTGACATCATTCTCCAGTCTCGGCGTGAGGGACGTGGCGGCGATGGGGTGCTCCGCATCTGGACCTGCGTTGTCTTGTCAGGGGCCAGGCTATCGGCGTCGTGGGGGTGCCGCCTCTCCCGCACCCTGCGGAGGCCGAAAAGCCGCGGGAGAGGGGTGCGGGAGAGAGGTGCGGGAGAGGGGGGTGCGGGAGAGGGAATGGAGCAGTTGCAGTTGCTTGGTGACCGAAATCACGGCCATGGACGCTCCTCCTGCTACCGCACCGGTTTGGCGGCTTCTGCCGTTTGTGGGGTGCCCTCGCCCTCCTGCGGCCGGGGGCAAGAGGAAAGCGGGCCACCCCGCTTTCAGCGTCGGACAAAGCGCCATGTCTCCTGGCTACCCGGCCAGGCACCAAGACACCGTTGACGCGAAGGCGGTCCTGCCTCGAATCTAGATGAGGAATCCCGTTGCGATACAGCTACATCTTCCCGCACCCTCGCAAGGGCCGAAAACCCGCGGGAAAACCCTGCGGGGAATGAAATTGCGCGCGATTGCCGCTGTGCATCGCCCGGCACCGCGGCCGTGGATGCTCCTCTTCCTGCCGCCCAAGCCCGGTGGCTCCTGCCGTTTGCGGACGTCGCCATTCCCTGCAGCCAGGCAAAGGGGAGGGGTGGCCTCCAATCCGGCTCCGGCCAGAGGGCCATGTTCCCTCCATAGGGTAGGAGCTTTGTGAGGTGACCATGCCCGCTGAGACTGAGCTCACGAACCCATCGGACGCCGCCCTCCTGGCCAAGGTGGCCGAGGCCCTCGACCGGACCGCCAGCTCCCACAGGGCCGGCGCCTCCAGGTCGGCCCGCGCGGCGACGGTGCTGCGGAGCGATGCCGCGCCGGTCGGTGGCGAGGCTGCGCGCGCCCGCCTTGCCCATCTGGCGCTGCGGATGCTGACGCAGCCGGAGGCCGCCGCCGGCCGGATGCGGTGGCCGGCTTCCTATGACAGCAGCGCGGCCATCTGCGAGAAGCCCCGCTTGACCTCGTCCGCACCGTCGAGGGCGCGGAGCAGGTGCGCCGGCTCGTGGAGCTGGAGCCCCCGCTTGGACGACCCGGTCTGGCCCGGGTTGCTGCCGCGGCGCAGCTGGACGACCTCACGGCAGAGAAGGCCTTTGCTGCCTATGCAGCCGGCCATATCGGCAGCCCCTCGGATGATGGCATCACTGGCTTGCTCAGAGGATCAACCATTCCAAAATCAGACGATAAGGCGCTCTCGGGTGACTCTGAGCGGGAAGCGGTCCCAGGGCGGCGCTCGGCAAAGCCCCGAACTCAGCGCGGCAACCCAGCCCGCGCCAGCCCGTCCAGCACGCGGGACTTCGCCTCGGGCTGCAGCACGTCGGACTGCGCGCACCAGGTGACGGTCAGGTCGGGGAAGGAGCGCTGTAGCGATGCCAGCGCATCCACGCCGGCCAGCGCCAGCTCCAACGCCATGGCGGCGCCCGACAGGGCCGGCGACAAGTCGGAATTGCCGCCAGGCACCGGCTGAGGTCGGTGCTGCCGCTCATGCTGCGCGTCCCCCGAACAGGCGCGCCAGATCCTGCACCGCATCGCGCGCCCAGGCGTTCGGCATGCTGTCCCATGCGGTAGCGGGCTCCGGCTCCTGCCCCGCCAGTGCGATCGCCATTTGCGCCTTCGCCAGCACTCCAGCCAGCGTCTGCGGGGGGCGGGCGTCTACCTGAGGGGCGAGCGTCGGTTGTCAGATGAACAACGCGATAGGGTGAATGGGTCCGGAACGCCGGTCATGCGGCCACCCTGCCGCCGCCCTGGCGGAGCGGCCGGCGACGTCCGGCGGTGGCTGCGGCACGGTCCCAGAGGAAGTCGCCCGAGAAGCCGATGTGCTCCCAGGTCAGCGGTGAGGTGTGGGCGAAGAGTTCGTCCAGCACCGGCTGTCCACGGGCACGCAGGTGCTCCCATCACGCTTACGCGAGGGGGCGGCCTTCAATGTCAAAGCTGGACACTTGGCGGCGAACACTTGCGTTGCAGCCACGGAGCTCCGCCATGACCGACAGACCCTCTTCCCTCAACGTCTCCCTCACCCGCGAGTTAGCGGAATACGTCGGCGACCGCGTGCGCTCGGGCCGCTATCGCAGCGCCAGCGAGGTCGTGCGCACTGCGCTCCGCCTGCTGCAGCGCGAGGAGCCGGGCAGCACCGGCGCCGAGCCGAAGGACGCGCGGCGGGTGCCCGCTGCGCCCGACGGCCATGGATGACCAGCGTGGCGCCGATCCGATGCCGGAGGACCTCCGCCGGGAGTGGATGGCGCGTGGGGAGGAGATCGAGCGGCTCCGGCAGGAACTAGCCGAGGCCAAGTGGGCGCTGACGCGCCAGGACGAGGCGAGCCGGGCGGAGACCCTCAGCCACGCCGGCGAACTCGAAGCCAGCGCAGCGCGGACCACCACCGCCGAAATCGATGCCGCCGCGGCCTGGAGACGGGCTGCGGAACTGGGCGTCTCGCTGGGCCGGCGCATCGCGGAGGGGCAGGCTCAGCTGATCGCCTCTCAGGTGGCAGTCACTGCGCTCGAGAGCGCAAGCGAGGGCCTCGTCGCTGGCCAGGCCTCCATCGCGCTGCGCGAGAGCGAGGCGCGGCATCGCCTCCTGATCGAGAGCTGGGCGCAGGCGGTGTGGGAAACCGATGCCGACGGTGTCGTCGTCGCGGACAGCCCGAGCTGGCGTGCCTATACCGGCCAGACCCTGGAGGAATGGTTGGGCTACGGCTGGCTGGACGCGATCCATCCCGACGACCGGGCCTATGCCAGTCGGCAATGGCGGGAGGCGGTCGCGGCCCGCGGGCTCGTGGACGCCGAGTTCCGTCTTCGCGCCCCCGACGGCGGCTGGCGCTGGACCAATGTCCGCGCCGCCCCCGTGCCCGATGCGGGGGGGCGGGTCGAGAAATGGGTCGGGATGAACATCGACATCGGCGCCCGCCGGCGCGCCGAGGCGGCACTGCGCGAGAGCGAGGAGCGGCAGGCGTTCCAGCTACAGCTCAGCGATGCGCTCGCGTCGTTGACCGATCCTGCGGACATCCATGCGGAGGCCGCGCGGCTTCTGGGCGGGCGGCTCGGCGTCGACCGGTGTTATTTCAACGAATTCGATGACCGCGGGACGCACGTGACCGTCTGGAGCGACTTCCACCGCGATGGTCTGCCTTCAATGGTAGGCGTACACGACCTGTCGGGCGAGCGGCACTTCCTCGATCTGATGCAGTCGGGAGCCGTGCTCGAGATGCCGGACCTGACGAACTCCGAGCATTTCAGCGTGCAGGCAAAGGCGACCTACGGCGCCCTGGGCATGCGCTCCGCGCTGGGCGCGCCCCTCCTGCGGAACGGGCATCTGGCCGCTGTGCTTCTCGCGGCCGATACTCGCGTCCGACTATGGACCCGTGGCGATGCGGAGCTGCTGAGCGGCGTGGCGGAGCGCACCTGGGCGGCCATCCAGCGTGCCCGCGGCGAGGCGGCGCTGCGCGAGAGCGAGGCCCGCACCGGCGAGGAACTGGAGGCCCGCGTGCGCGAGCGTACAGCGGAGCTGATGGCCGCCGAGGAGAGCCTGCGCCAGTCTCAGAAGATGGAGGCGATCGGCCAGCTCACCGGCGGCATCGCGCACGACTTCAACAACATGCTCCAAGGCGTCAGCGGTGCCCTGGCGATGGCGCAGCGCCGCCTCTCGGAAGGCCGGGTGCCGGACGTGACGCGCTACATGCAGGCGGCAGGCGACGCGGCGACCCGAGCAGCCGGGCTGACGCGCCGGCTGCTCGCCTTCGCACGGCGCCAACGGCTGGACCCGCGGTCGGTCGACGTGGACGCGCTGATCGGCGGGATAGGCGACCTGCTCCGCCGCACCATGGGCCCCTCGATCACCCTCGACCTTCAGTTGTGCGACGGCGCCGGCCAAATACTCTGCGACCCGAGCGAGTTGGAGAGCGCGGTGCTCAATCTCTGCATCAACGCGCGTGACGCGATGCCGCAGGGCGGCCGGCTCACCATTGCAACCACGGATGTCCGGCTCGCGGCGGCGGACATCGCGCCGCACGAAGGCGCTGCCGCGGGCGACTACGTCTCGATCCGCATCAAGGACACCGGGACGGGCATGACACCGGAGGTCCTTGAGCACGTGCTGGAGCCCTTCTTCACCACCAAGCCGCAGGGCGAGGGCACCGGCCTCGGGCTGAGCCAGGTGCACGGGTTCGTCCGCCAGTCCGGTGGCGTCTTGCGCATCGCCAGTGCGCCAGGGCGTGGCACGACGATGCGGATCCTGCTGCCGCTCACGCCGGCCGAAGCGCTCTTGGCAGACCGCGGCGGGCACGCGCAGGCCGCCGTACAGCGGAGCCGCGGCGAGACGGTGCTGATGGTGGACGACGAGGCGGCGGTGCGCGGGCCCGCGGCGGAGTACCTGCGCGACCTCGGCTACCGCGTCGTGGAGGCGAACGACGGGCCGACCGCGCTGCGCCTGCTGGACGAGGGGCTGCGGCCCAACGTACTCGTCACCGACGTCGGCATGCCCAACGGCATGGACGGGCGCGCCGTGACGGAGGAAGCGCAGCGGCGGCTGCCGGGGCTGCCGGTGATCTTCGTCACAGGCTACGCGCGGGTCACGCTGCCGGACGACGCGGTCGTCGTCACCAAGCCGTTCGACCTCGACCTGCTGGCACGCCGCCTGGGCTTCGTCTTCGGCCACCGTCCCTGAGGTGCCAACAACCGCAGCAAGGGACCGCTTCGGGGAGAACCCGGCGCAAGCCGCTCGCTGTAGCGCTCCCAAACGGTCAACGGCGTTCCTGAAAAGTTCGAGCTTCGCGTTGCTTATCTGACAACCGACGCTCTGCCCTCAGGAGCGATCAGGCCAAGGGGACGGCAAGGCGGTTGCTGACCAGAAAGCCCGGAGTGCAAACGCGCCCAGCAGATGCTGAGCGCGTCGCTTTGGCACGAAGGCCGTAGCCGGTTCAGGCCTTCTTGCCACGGGCGCGGCGCACCAAGCCAAGGCCCACAAGGCCGGCGCCAAACAGCGCAAGCGAGGCGGGTTCAGGCACTGGCACGGCCCTGATCTCGCCGGATGCCACGGGGAGCGCGACCTTGTATCCCGGCGTGCCATCCGCCTCGCCAGGCCCGAACCCCAGGCCGGTCTCGGAGTTCAGCAGCCTGCCATGCAGGACGATCTCGCGTAGGGTCAGGGGAAGCAGATCCTCGCTGCCAAAACCTGCCGCGAAGGAGGGGCTGTTCGACAGGTTATAGGTCTGGGTGAAGTTCACCATGCCATTGGGTGCGGTGGGGAACTGCCCGGAGCCCGGCGGCTGATCCAGATTCAGGATGATCGGCCCGTAGGTTGGAAGGCCCTCCGCCAGTTCGATGAAGCCGTCGCCGTCGGTATCCTGCGCCAGCGTCGGCGTGAAGGAGTCGACAGGATTACCAGCAGCGTCAAACCGGCCGTGGATGTGCTGGATATGGGTCTGGTTCGGGGTCAGGCCGCTCGCCGTGATGTTGACGGTCAGCATGTTGCCGTCGAGGCTGAGCCTGGTGAGGCCCGACACGCCCGAGCCGCTCAGCGGCGTCAGGACAGCCTCGTACAGCATCGGCGCGGCCTGTACGGGAGCCGCGGTCAGCAATGTTGCTCCCACCAAGGCTGAGGCCAGAGTGAAGGCGCGTAA
>NZ_JBHMFT010000043.1:0-26333 GCF_051433195.1 Falsiroseomonas sp. E2-1-a20
GGCACATGGGCGGTTTGATGTGCCCCAGTCCGGATGATGGCCTGCCGACACTCTTGTTCGGCGGCTATACCCCAGAAATGAGCATCGCCCTCAGCGCCGGCTATGAGAATGCTGAAGCGTTCAGCCGGCTCTGCGCGCGGCGCTTTTCGGCCGCCGGCTTCCTGATGACCATCCCTCTGCGCCGCATCAAGTCAGCGCTGCAACGACAGCGCATCGCTAAGCAGGTCAAAGACCACCCGCACGCGTCGGCTGGTGTGCAGTTCCCGATGTGTGACGAGCCAGATAGGGAAGACGATGGGCGCCGCCTCGGGCAGCACACGGCATACCCGTGGCTCCGCATCGCCCACAGCCTCTGTGTTGAAGCCGATGCCCGCGCCCTCCTTCACCAGTTCCCAGTGCACCAGGTAGCTGTCCACATGCACCGGCACTTGGCGCACCGTCGCATGCAGACCAAAGGCGCGCATGCCCTCCATGAAGTCAGAGGTTTCGCCAAAGCCCACGAACTCGGCCTGCGTCAGATCATCCCAGGCCCGGGGACGGCCCAGCTTGCTGAGATAGCCCGGGGTTGCGTAGGGGCGACCCCGGTCCTCCCCCACCTTGCGGGCGATCAATTCCGGCTCACGCGGGTCGAAGTTGCGGATCGCGATGTCGGCCTCGCGCCGCAGCAGATCGACCGTGCGACTGGTCGCGCGCATTTCCACCGTGATGCCCGGGTATGCCGCGCGCAGCCGAGCAATGATGGGTGACAGGACGTGCGCCGCACAGGCTTCGGTGGCGGTAATCCGAATCGGGCCTTCGATCCGCTGCGACTGGCCGGTGGCGGCCAGAGCCAAGCGGCCGGCGGCCTCCCCCATCGTGCGCACGTGCTCCAGCAACGCCCCGGCGGTGGGTGTGAGCACGAGGCCACGACCGGCCCGCTCGAACAGGGCGACACCAAGCTCACGCTCCAGCGCTGCGATCTGGCGGCCGAGTGTCGGCTGAGTAAGGCCGAGCGCCCGCGCCGCGGCGGAGAGTGACCCCGCCTCAGCGGTGGCGAGGAAGGCGCGGATGCGGTTCCAGTCGAGCTGCGTGACATTCCAATCCATGCATCCTTGTATGCGTAATGACCGGATTTCGCTAGTTCCACGCGCATTGCTGTATGAGTAGGTGACCAGCGTCACAACGCCGGAGAGGAGCCAGTCATGCACATTCGACCCTTCGCCGCCCTCGCGGCCGGGCTTGTCCTCCTGGCCGGATGTGGGGCCACCATCAGCCAGGACGGCCTGGAGCAACGCACCGCTCAGGCCATCGGTCGAACAGTCGGCCAATTCGCCATCTCCGACCGCGGCGAGGAGACCGGGGGCCGCATCAACTACATTGTCACCACGCGGGACGGGGCGGCTTACCGCTGCTACCTGTACGGGGCCACCGGCCTCCAAAATGCCGTGACCTTCGGGCAGACACCGCATTCCGATGCCATCTGCACCGCCATGGCTGTTGGCCAGCGCGGGAGCGGCAATGAGGGGCCCGCCGCCACAGGCCAACGTGGTCGAAGCGACGGCGGCGCTTGCAATGCGTTGTCGCGGGCAGCGGGGCGGTGCTGAACTGTCATCCCAGAAGCGCGAAGGTGCCATGATCCGCGCCTTCGCCCGACCGGTTCCGCTTGTCCTGGCCCTGGCCTTCTTCACCTTCATCCCGGTGATGATGGCCGCTGTCCGCGTGGTGCAGATCCCGCTTGGTGCATTGCTTGGGGACAGCCTGCGGCTGGCCTCCGCCCCCGTCGCTTTCTCCCTTCACGCGCTCGCGGGCGTGCTGTTCGGCGTACTCGGCCCGCTGCAGTTTGTGCGCGCCCTTCGTCGCCGGTTCGGCACTCTGCACCGCCTGACCGGGCGGGTCTTTGTGCTTGCGGGAATGGGGTTGGCGCTGTCGGGGCTGGCGCTGCTGCTGCAGGTCGAGAGCATCGCAACCGGGCTTCTGGATGCCGCACGCGGGGTCTTTGGCCTGGCGCTGATCGCAGTGCTCGTGCTGGGCGTGGCGGCGGCGCGGGCGCACGCCATGCCTCGACACCGCGCTTGGATGATCCGCGCATATGCCATCGGCATGGGATCGGGAACCGTCGCGCCGGTCATGTTCCCCGTCTACCTGATCAGTGGAGAACCGCCGACGGGGTTGACCACTGACATCGTGGTTGTCGGCATGTGGCTGCTCACCATCGCTGTGGGTGAATGGGTCGTCCGGAGACTTGCATTCCCCGGACCATCGCAGCCCGTCACGGCACCCGCCGCTTCGTCACCTCCACCGACAGCGTCGCCGCCGCCAGGTCGAAATTGGCCGCAGAGATGTTCCGCGCCATCACCCGCACCGTGTTGTTCGACCACACTGCCTCATCGAGTTCGATGAACCGCGTCGACGACACCAGCGACGCCGATGCCAGATCGCCCGCCCGTGCTCCGTTTACGGTAACGTCGAGCAGTGAGGTCGCCCCCGGCGCGAGGCTCGGCAGGTCCCAGGACACCTCGGCGGCAAACTCCCGCCGGCCTGAGCCGAACAGCGCCCCTGTCAGCAGCGGCGTGCCATTCAGCACCGCCGGCGCGGCTTCCGGCAGCCCGTAGAGCCGGAGCGATTGCAGGTCGATCGGCCCATCGAAGCCGATCACCCCGACCTGCGCATAGGCCACCGCCGTGCTGACGCGGATGGTCTGCCGCCGATTGAAGTTGGCATCATCCATCGGCGCGCCGGCATTCCATCCCTTGGCCGGTCCGTTCCACTGCATGGTGGTGATAGACGCGAGCGCATCACCAGCGATGTCCTCCCACACATTCCCCGCCCCATCGAACACCCGCACGAACAACCGCCCGCCCGCGGCGCCGCTTGTCAGCCAGTGGGCCAGCGCGAATTCCTTCGCCTGAGAGGTGTCGAGCATCCACCCCAGCCCGCGGTTCGCCGCCAGCGTCACGGCGCGGTCGGTCGGCGTCAAGTCGGTCAGCCCGTTCAAGCAGAAATCCGGCATGAAGGTCGCGGTGGTGGTCGAGGTGGCGATGGTGATCAGCCCCTCCACCCCGACCTCCGTCGCCGACTGGCGGAACGCCCCCGCGCGCGTGTTCGGCACCCCCGCGAGAAAGCGCTGGAAGCGCAATGCCGGCGCCCGGTGCCGGTTGATCACCGCATTGCCGCAGCGGTTGGCCGTCGCCGGGTAGTCGGAGCGGCGCGTTACATCGCGTGGCCCGCGCCGGTCACCAATCCGAAGGCGGCAAGCGCCATCCACACCGCCATGGCAATCATCATCAGGTTTTCGGTCAGCGAGATGAAGCCGAGGGGGACGTTGCTCGACCCGCCGACGCAGGCGCATTTGAGCTCGCGCCGGTCGATGTAGACGGCCTTGAACACCGAGGCCGCGCCAATAGTGCCGATGAAGAGTGCGACCGGTACCGAAAGCCAGGTGAGTGCCCCCGCAACCATCAGCACACCTGCGAGGCCCTCCGCGAAGGGGTAGATGTAGGAGTAGGGCACCCACCGCTTGGCGAGCAGGTCTTAGTTCAGAAACATCGTGGAGAAGCTCTCGATGTTCTGGAGCTTCAGCAGCGCCAGCACGACCATAGAGAAGCCGATGAACCACTCCGCCGCGCGCATGGTGAAGGGGTTGCCCGTCACGGCATGGCTCGCCGCCATCGCCATCAGCGCGGTCATTGCGAACAGCGCGACGACCGGCCGGTAGCTGGTCGCCTTCGGATCCGCGACAGACTTCCCAAGGAACCTGCGCAGGTCGTCGTAGCCGCCGACGCGCTCGGCCCCAATAAATACCTGGGGCGTCGTCGCCACGTCATGCTGTTCCTTGAAAGCGTCGGTCTGTTCGCGCGTGGTGAGGTGGTGGTCTTCCACCTCGTAGCCGGATCGCTCGAGCAGATCCCTGACTTTGAGGCCATAGGGACAGGTGTGCCCTGGCATCACCATGCGGTGGATGGCCGCCTTCTTCGGCATTTTAGAGCGGCTCGATGCGGCGGAAGGGAGGGTTGTAGCCGACATGTTTGGTCTCCTTGAAATTCGGTCGGCCTGAATATAGGTTCCGTACCATGGTACGGAGTCAAGAGGCGAAAATGCTTCCCCGCGGCATGCCCGAAATGGTTGGATCCATGACGATCGGTGAGCTTGCCACCGCCGGCAGCGTGGGCGTCGAGACAATCCGTTTCTACCAGCGCAAGAACCTGCTCCGGGCACCCGTGCGAGGAGGCGGGATCCGGCACTACGACGAAGCGGATCTGCGCCGCCTACGGTTCATCAGGCAGGCGCAGGCGGCGGGCTTCACGCTGGAGGGGATCGGCGAGCTTCTGGACCTGGATGCCGGCGATGACCGCAGCCGTGCCCGCGAGCTTGCGAAAGCCCGCATCGAGGCGCTGGACAGCAAGATCGCCGACCTCCAGCGCGCCCGGGACGCCCTGCGACGACTGGCGAGGGAGTGCGCCGAGGGAAGTGCCGGGCCGTGCCCCATCTTGGCTTCCTTCGACATTTGAAGCTGGCGGGGCATCTATCTCGGCGTTTGCCCCAACCCAGACTCGCATCATCATTCACCAGACTTTCGCGTAATCGCTGGCCGCTTGCTGGTTCCGCAGTACCACCGTCAGCATCCGCCTCGCCGTGGCGCTAAACGCGGCGCGGAATCGAAGCTGCAAGTCTACTTGGCGCTGGCCAAGACGCCGATCGGAGGGCCCGCTGGGGTGGAGGCCAGCGTGGTGATCGGGGTGCGGCTGCCTCCGCTGCTGCGGCTTGCGCGAGCTCAGCCCGGGTGACGGCCTGCGCCTCGGCCAGTAGCGAGCGGGCGTGGAGGCGACCTTCTATTTCCGCGCCGCCTTCAACGCCACCGCAAGGCGCATGATGACGACAGCGCTCAGGAGCGATCAGGCGACAGCGGTACCCGTGAGGCAGGGTGCTTCGTCGGCGCCAATCACGCGACCAGGAAGGCAACGACGAGCCCGATCACCACGAGAACCAGCGAGGCGGCGAGAATGTAACGCACCGGGTACCGTGTGGTGCCCTGCCGCGCTTGCGTGGCTGTGAGCTTGGGGCCGCTGGGCGGAGTCTGGTCTTCCGGCTTCATCGTTCGCCTCGTGAGGTTGTCTGTCCTCTCAATATCGGCGGGGGCGGCGTATGGCTCCGCCACGATCCCGCGATCGGCCTGATCGCCTTGGCCGCCGCTGAGGGAGAGAACGGTAGCGTACGATCTCGCCAGCAAGCCAGCGAAGTCCGAGCGCCAGTCCCTCGAGGCAGCTACGCCGGCAGCTCGAAGCGGAAGACCGCTGCGGCGATTGCGCAGGTCCAGAGTCCGTCCGGGTGGCCCTGCGCTTCGGCCGTGATCGACAGGCTGTCCACGATGAGGTCGCTCATCGCATAGATGCGCCGGCGCTCGTCCCAGGCGGCGTCCGGATCGAACTCGATACCGAGCGTCGACGCCAGCATGCTGGCGGCCAGATCCTCGGCCTGTTCGCCACTGGCGGCGCCGGTCAGGCCGAAGCCGTGCAGCTCCGAGATGTAGCCGTACATGGCTGGGTCGGTCGGCCGCGCAAGGCCGATGCTGGCATGCAGCAGCCGCCCGGATTCGGCGGTCTCCACCCGAGCCAGGACGCAGAAGGTGATCTCGCCAGGGCTGAGCGTGCTGACCCCGACGTCACGCTCGATCAGGGCGCAGCCCGGCGGCAGGATGGACGACACCGAGACAAGGTTTTGCTGCTCGATGTCCGCGTCCCGCAACGCGAGCTCGAACGCGGTGAGTTGGTTGCGATGGACGCCGGTTCCCGTGGTCAGGAACACGGCCCTCGGGATTGGAAACATGCAGACCTCCTGCGCGACAGCCGCGACGCGCGTTGCAGACACCGCTCCGCACAGATCAGCCTAGCCGCCAAGGGTCCCGACGCGGATCACGTGGAGGTGCCCACGCCATCTGCGGCACCACGGCTTGGCGAACTGCCAGCCTCCATGCGACCGATTTGACAGTTCACCCGCTTCAGAGCCTGGCCGAAGACCTGCTGCTTCGTGACGGTGCCGGTGTTGTCACGCGCCGCGGCGACCCCCCGGGCCTCGCCCTTGCCGCGCATCTCTCGCCGTTGCTGCTGGGCGACGTCACGCGCCTTGTCGCGAAAGGTGCGAAGCAGGTGACGCGTCTCTGCCAGATCCTCCCGGGACAGTTTGGCAATTGCAGGGTGATGGGTGCGGTCGACCACCTCCCGCTCGCCCTGTGCGAGTATCCGCTGCTCGGCTTTCCGTGCGATCGACATTTCGGAGCTGTCCTCCCGACCCATAGGTTCCGCTGCGCGATGCCGCATCCGCCGAGTAGGGCGGCCGGCCAACCCGGGCAGATGTATCCACTCTAGGAGGTTTTGTCTGCGCCCCGAGCGCCTGCCGAACAGCGGCACCGAAGCCGTGCAGCACTACTGGCGGAGCCAATCCCGAAAATTGATCGCCACGGTAGAGCTCGACTCAAAACTCTCCATTCCGGCGCATGGGCTGATCGCGTGCGCTCCGCTGCTGAGGCAGCACGCAACGCCTGACGCACCCATCCTGCGCCCTCCTCGGATCACCCAAAGGCAACTGAACGGAGCACCGCATGCTGGCCCTCGACATCCCTGTCGAGCTGTACTGGCTCGACCTGCCGCGCAGTGTGCGGGTGGAGATTTGCCCCGTGACCACGGCCGTCATGGCCGCCGCCCAGGCCTCGCGCAGCGCCGGCTCGTATCCCTGCGCGAGGCCGACGCCAATCTCGACCCCGACATGACCTGCGGCCTGGCCTCCGCCTTCCGAGGCAGGGCGATTGCCCGCCACGCTGTCACCACCTGGGAGGGTGTCCGCGACGCGCCGCTAGCATGCCGTTGCCGCGCTCGCCCGAGGCCGGCAAGCGCCTGATCGATATGGATGAGACGGCTGCCGCCTTCTGGAACCGAGCCACCGGTCCGGTCGCTGCCGTGGCGCTGGAGCTCGCGCCGAATGGCACTTCGGCTCGCTTTCTGACTACTGCCGCGGCTGCGTCGCACTCGACCGAAACTACGGCCTCGCCTGCCCCAACTCCGCCCACGCCCCCGCCCGTTTCGCGGGCGCCGCGGCCTGAGCGGCGGGCACCACCTGCGGCACCGCTACGGTGGCCAGCCTCGACCTCGATATGCCGGCCGCGCTCGCCACCGTCTGCGACCTTGGCGCCTCAGGCTGGGCGGCAGCCGAACTGATGCTGGCCATGCGCAGGGGCCACGCCGCCGACAGCGCCGCTGGACGCGTGGATCCCCCAGACCCAGACCGGTCACTGGCAGTGTGCGCGCGACCAAGCTACGCCCTGCGCATCTTGAACAGCAGCGACGAGGATGTGGCGACGTTGCACAGCGCGCATAATCCCGCGGAATGCATGCGCCGCTCGATCATCAACAACAGCGTTGCGGGCGAGGCGATCAATGATTCCTTCTTCGGGAGCGGCACCACGCTGATTGCCGCGGAGGTGTCGGGGCGGGTCTGGCACGCGGTGATTGGCAAAACCTCACCGGCAAAGCCGCGGTGCTGGCGGGTGAGGATCGGGTGTTTCGGGATGTGGCCGCGGAGCGCGGGATGCAGGGGAACGCGCAGAGCGTCGCCTGATGCATTGTTAACCGGTGCTGTCCAAAATCAGTCCCGTGGTCTCGCCCGGCTTGTCCCAGTGCGGGAAGTGCCCACAAGCCTCGAACCAGTGAAGTCGGGCATCCGGGAACAGTGCCTTAGCGCGGCCTGCCTGGACCGGGAAGCACACACGGTCCTGGCGGCCCCAGCCGATCACCAGCCTGCCGGGAAGGGATCTCGGTGCCGCGCCCTCCTGGGGTGGTCCATAAGCGAGGCTGCGCAGCAACTCGTCGAAGGAGGGCGCGGCCGCGTAGCTGCGCATCTCCTCGAGTGTCACCACCGGTGAGAGCCGCCAGGGCCGCGGTGAAAATTGCGGGAACAGCAGCGTCCGGCCAATCGCGCTGCCGGTGATGGCCGGCATGATCGGCTGCAGCAGCCGGACCAGCCGGATCGACACCGCGATCGAGGTGTAGAAGAACCGGCGCTCCCATCCCTGCCAAAAGCCGCCGGGGTTGAGCGAAACGGTGGACCCCACCACGCCGCGCCGCGCTAGCTCCAGCACGAGCCGCGCGCCCATCGAGCTGCCAACGACATCGACCCCCGTCAGGCCCTCGGCGGCGAGGAACTCGGTGACCGCCCGGGCGAGCGTGTCGATGGACACCTCACCCTGCACAGGCGGGCTCTTGCCAAATCCGGGGAGATCGACCGCGATGACCTCTCGCTCCCGGGCAAGGTCGTGGAGGATTGGCCCCCAGGATCGCCATGAGCCGCCCAGGCCGTGGATCAACAGCAGGGGCCTTCCCCGGCCAAGCCGAACGGCGCGCATGGCACTCAACTGCCGTACGCGACGCTGACAGTGGTTTCGTTCTTGGACGGCATCGAGCGGCTTCCCTGTTGCAGACGAACCTTTAACGCCGGCCGCTACCTGTATGTTGCCCGACCAGCCAAGATGGTGGCTGCGGCGGCGCCAGGCGCCGCACCCTACTCAGCCTCCGATGCGGTAGATCGTGTAGGACCCGCGGGCGCCTTCCTTGTTCAGGCCGACTTGGCGGATGCGCTCCATCACCTCGGCCGCGTGGCCCTTCTTCTTGAGCACCGCGAAGAAACCGCGGACCGTGTGCTGCGCCCAGCCGGTCGCTTCGGCGATCTGCGCGACGGTGGCGCCCTCGGGCCGACGCAGCAGGGCCAGCACCGCGGCCTGCTTCGTGCCCTCGCGCGGCTGGCGAGGGGTGTCTGCAGCCTGAGATGCGCGGGCCGGCCGGCCGGCGAGGATCGCGCGCAGGGAGGCCAGGGCGGCGTCGAGAGGCTGGGAGGCTTCCCAGGCGGCAATCACGGCAGCAGCGGCGGTCCGCAATTTGACCCGGCCTGCGGGCGCACCCTGCGACGCTGAGGCCGCCTGTGGGGCCAGGCACCCGCTGTCGGGGACATCAGCCCGTTCGGTGTCACCATGAGGCAGTTTCGGCGCGGCTGCCTCCAGCCGAGCGTCAGTCGCCGTCGGCGCCGGCTTTAGGCCGATGGCGGCCAGGCCATCGTCAGTGATCCGCAGCGAGACCCAGCCGCCCTTGTCGTCCTGGCGCCAGCTGCGACCGGCATGCTCCGGTGGCGCCGGCACCTCGGCCAGCAGGCAACCCTTCAGCATGCTGCGGAACACGCCGTTGCGCGCTGCCGCGGGGATCTTCGGCAGCGGGGCGAGCCCCGCCTCGTGCTGCGCTGCCTCGCGCAGGATCAGCGACTGGGTGTGGGTCAGCGTCATGGTGGTGGTCTCCCGCATCGGGCGCCGAGGATCGGGCCCTACCACCAGGCGCCCCGCCGAGATGAACCCGGCCGAGGCGTGACCAACGCTTCGCTCTGAAGGCGATGGAAGCCAAGCGCGTTCTGCAAGCGATGTTGCCGACTCTCAAACGGCCACCGCGGCTCCGGGCTAGGTGCAGAGGCCACTGACCAGGTCTCCCCTCCGAGGGGGAGTTTTGAAATCAGACCCCCACCCCCCGGTCGCCTTGGAAATCGACTCCGGGGGACAGGGAAGCGCGCGACCAGCCAGCGCCGGCTCGGCCGCAGGACCGTCGGGACGCTGATAAGACGCTAGGACTTCGGACAGGCTGGCCTGCAAGCCACCCGCCGGCCGCCACTTTCAGTAGCGCTTCAGGGCCAGCACCTCGCCGGCCCGGCGCAGGCTACCCACCGCAGACGGCAGATCGGCCAGCGCCACCACAGCCACCAGCGCATCGATCACCGCGAGCTGCGCGATGCGGCTCGTCATCGCTTCGGTCCGCAGCCGCGTCTCCCGCGCCTTGGTGTGCAGCACGACCTCGGCGTGCCGCAGGATCGGCGAACGCCCGACATTCGTCAGCACCACGGTCCGCGCCCCGGCCTCCCGCGCCAGCCGCGTCGCCAGCACCGTCTCCTGGGTGCTGCCGGAGTGTGAGACGGTCAGCACCGCCACATGCGGCCCGGCCGAGGCGGCGGCAATCGCCTGCACATGGCTGTCCGTCGCCGCGCGGGCGTCGAGGCCGAGGCTCATCAGCCGCGTCGCCGCATCGAGCGCGACCGGCGCGGCGGAGCCGATGCCGTACACCTCCACCCGCTGCGCCCCGCGCAGCAGGTCGGCAGCCCGGCGCAGGGCAGTGGTGTCGAGCGCCGCGAGCGTGTCGCGCAGCGCGCCCTCCGCCGCTGCGAACACCTTACGCGCCACGGTCGCTGGGTCGTCATCGGCCTCCAGATCCTCGACGATCACCTCCGGCGCGCTGACCAGGCCGCGCGCCAGCTCGATCTTGAGGTGCTGGAAGCCGCGCACCCCGAGGCTGCGGCAGAAGGCGACAACCGACCCCTCCGAGGCCGTCGCTCGCTCCGCCACCTCGGTGACCGAGAGGTGCACCACCTCCTCCGGCGCGGCGAGCACCACATCGGCGATGCGTGCGGCCGCGGCCGGAAGGCCTGGGCGGCGGGCGCGAAGCCGGGCGAGGAGGCCGGGCGGTTCCGACGTGCGGGAACGGGGCATGGCCTCGATATGCCATCGGCGCCCTAACTGAACTATTCTCAATTTTTACTTTTCGTTCTGTCGAAGCGAATTCATCAACCCGTCACGCCCCGCACCCTCCCGCTGCGGCATACCGCGCCGGTCTACGGAGGGTGGGACCGCATGGCGAGCGTGGACCTGATCGGCATCCGCAAGCGCTTCGGGACGACCGAGGTGCTGAAGGACGTGTCGCTCTCCGCCGCCGATGGCGAGTTCCTCGCGATCCTCGGCCCCTCCGGCTGCGGCAAATCGACGCTGCTGCGGGTGCTGGCGGGGCTGGAGGGCGCGGATGCCGGGGAGGTGCGGCTCGGCGGCCAGGATGTCGGCGCGCTGCCGCCGAAATCACGCGACCTCGCCATGGTCTTCCAGTCCTACGCGCTCTACCCCTACATGACGGTCGCCGAGAATATTGGGCTGCCCTTGCGGATGCGTCGCCTCTCGGCGTTGGGCCGCGCGCCGCTTCTCGGCCGGCTGCTGCCCGCGGCGCGGTTGGCGGAGCGCAGCATTGCGGAGGATGTGGCGCGGGTGGCCGCAGGCCTCGGGCTCGATGGGCTGTTGCACCGCCGGCCGGCGCAGCTCTCGGGCGGACAGCGCCAGCGCGTGGCACTCGCTCGCGCCATGGTCCGCCAGCCCGCCGCCTTCCTGATGGACGAGCCGCTGTCGAACCTCGATGCACGGCTGCGTGGCGAGGCACGGGCGGAAATCGTCGCCCTCCAACGCCGCCTCGGCGCCACGGTGCTCTACGTCACCCATGACCAGGCCGAGGCCATGGCGATGGCAGACCGCGTCGCGGTCATGCAGGGCGGCCGCGTGCTGCAGGTGGCGCCGCCGCAATCGCTCTACGACGATCCGGCCAACCTCGAGGTTGCGCGCTTCGTCGGCTCGCCGCCGATGAACGCCCTGCCAGCCTCGATCCCGCCGGATGGGCGCCTGCGCGTGGCCGGCATCGCGCTGCCCTTCCTCGCGGCGCCAGGTGCCGCGGCGCCGCTGACGCTGGGCATCCGCCCCGAGGCACTGCGCCCCGCCGCCGAGGGCATCCCGGCGACGCTCGCCCGCATCGAGCGCCTGGGCGCGGAGGCGCTGCTCTATGCGACGCTGCCGGACGGCGCGCCGGTCATCGCGCGCGTGACGACGGAGGAGGCCACCCGCATCCGTACGGGCGAGGCGCTGCGCTTCGATGTCCTGCGCGCCTTCCTGTTCGACCGCGACGGCGCGCGCGCAACGCTGCGCCTGCCGGAACACGCCCTTGTCTGAGGCCGCGCTCCCCTTGGCCCTTGCGGCGCCCACGCCCCGCGTGCTGCCGCGTCCGGGCGCGCGGGCCGAGGCGGTCGCGGCCTGGCTGCTGGCCATGCCCGCCCTGCTGCTGATGTGGGCGATGCTGCTCGGCCCCGCGGTCGCCGTCATCCTGCTGTCGCTGACGGATTGGAGCCTGGGCGAGCCGGAGATGCCCTGGCATGGCCTTGGCAACTACGTGGAGATCTGGGCCGACCACGTCTTCTGGACCTCGCTCCGCAACACCGCGATCTATGTCGGCGTCTCCGTCCCCGCGACCGTCGCGCTGGGCCTCGGCGCGGCGCTGCTGATCGAGGGGGCGGGGCGCGGCCGGGCCTTCTACCGCGCCGCCTATTTCCTGCCGGTCGCCTCCACCCTGCTGGCGTTGGCGCTGGTCTGGGAATTCATGTTCCACCCGCGCGTCGGCTTCGTGAACCAGGCGATCGCGCTGGTCGGCATCCCGAAGCACGACTTCCTCAACGACCCGGACACTGCGCTGCTGGCGCTGGCCGCCATCGGCATCTGGCAGAATCTCGGCCTTGCGATGGTCCTGTTCATGGCCGGGCTGACGGCGATTCCGCGCGACCTGTACGAGGCGCTGGCGATGGACGGCGCCGATGGCGTGTGGGAGCGGTTCCGGCGGGTGACCTGGCCGATGCTGGGCCCGGCGCTGGTCTTCGTCGTCGCCATCACCACGATCCGGTCTTTCCAGGTCTTCGACACGGTTGCGGTGCTGACGGATGGCGGCCCCAGCAAATCGACGGAGGTGCTGCTCTACACCATCGTCGAGAACGGCTTCACCTATCTGCGTTCCGCCTACGGCGCTGCGCTGACCGCGATCTTCCTGGCGCTGACCATCCTGCTGACGCTCGCGCAGACCTGGCTGCTGGACCGGAGGGCGCATTATGGTTAGCGCCGTCCTCCGCCATGCCATCCTGCTGGCCGGTGCGGCCATCATGCTCGCGCCCTTCATCGTGATGGTCGCGATTTCGCTAAAGCCGCCGGGCGAGGTCTTCGCGCCGGTCTTCACCCTGCTGCCGGAGCGTTGGTATGCCTTCGAGAACTACCGCGAGGCCTTCACGCGGGTGCCGCTGGCGCGCTTCCTGCTCAACGGTTTCCTCGCCACATTCCTGATCTTCACGGCGCAGCTGCTGACCGCGCTGCCCATGGCCTATGCGCTGGCCAAGCTGCGTTGGCGCGGGCGCGAAACCTCCTTCGCCCTGGTGCTGCTGGCGCTGCTGATCCCGCCGCAGGTGCCGGCGATACCGCTGTATATCGCGATGTGGCAGCTCGACCTGCTGAACACCTTCGCCGCGATCATCCTGCCCTCCACCGTCTCCGTCTTCGGCATCTTCATGATGCGGCAGTTCTTCCGCACCGTGCCGGACGATCTGATCGCCGCGGCGCGGATGGACGGGCTGTCGGAACTCGCCATCGTCTGGCGGATCATGCTGCCGACGGCGCTGCCCGCCGTCGCGGCCTTCGGCTGCCTGTCCTTCATCTGGAACTGGAACGAGTTCTTCTGGCCCTACATCGCCGTGCAGCAGGAGCATCTGATGACGCCCCCGCTCGGCATCGCCTTCTTCTCCAACGCCGAGGCGGGCACCGCCTTCGGCCCGCTGATGGCGGCGGCGACCGTCGTCACCGCCCCCCTCGTCCTCGCCTTCCTCCTCGCCCAGCGCGCCTTCGTGCAGGGCGTGACGATGACCGGCGTGAAGTGATCCGTCCCAACCACAGGAGCCCTCCGATGACCCTCAGCCGTCGCACCCTGATGCAGTCCGGCCTCGCCGCCGCCGCGCCGCTCGCCCTGCCGGGCCTGGTCCTCGCGCAGTCGCGCGGCACGGAGATCACCGTGCAGTATTCCGCGCCCGCGCTGTTCCGCGAGCTGAAGGAGGCGCTGGCCACGGAGTTCATGCGGGCCAATCCGGACATCCGCATCAGCTACCGAGCGCCGGAGGCCGCCTATGAGGAGCTGCTCCAGCGCAACCTGCGCGACGCCGTCACCCGCAACCTGCCCGACGTCGCCTTCCACGGCCTGTCGCGCGTCCGCACGCTTCAGGAGCGGAACATCCCCGTCGATCTGCGCCCCTTCCTGCGCGACGATCCGGAGACGGCGGCGCAGGGCTATTCGCCTGAGCTGCGGTCGCTCGGCGAGGTCGCCGGCGGCCAGTACCTGATCGGCTATTCGCTCTCCACGCCGATCCTCTACGTCAATACGGACCTCGTCCGCCGCGCGGGCGGCAACCCGGATGCGCTGCCGACCGAGTGGGATGGCTGGATCGCCCTGGCGCGCAGCATCCGCGCGCTGAACCTGCCCGACACCAACGGCATGTTCTTCAACTGGCCGATCACCGGCAACTGGTCGTGGCAGGCGCTGGTCTTCTCGCATGGCGGCACCATGCTGACCGCTGATGAAAGCCGCGTCGCCTTCGGCGAGGCGCCTGGCCGCACCTCCGCCCGCCTGCTGCGCCGCTTCGTGGACGAGGCGCAGATGCCGGACATCCGCCCGCAGGTGATGTTCGCGGATTTCTTCGCCGGCCGTCTCGGCATCATGATGGAAAGCACCGCGCAACTGGCCCGCGTGACGCGCGAGGCAGGTGAGCGCTTCGCCATCAAGACGGCGCGCTTCCCGATCCCCGGCCCGAACCCGCGGCTGCCGGCCGGCGGCAATGGCGCGGTGATGTTCACGCGCGACCCGGCGAAGCAGGCCGCCGCGTGGCGCTTCATCAAATACGCCACCGGCCCGATCGGCGCGACGCAGATGGTGAACCATACCGGCTACATGCCGGCGACCACCATCCCGGCGCAGCGCGACGATCTGCTCGGCCGCTTCTATCGCGAGAACCCGAACTACATGACGACGATCCGCCAGCAGGATGTGCTGACCGGCTGGTATGCCTTCCCGGGCCAGAACGCGCTGCGCATTACCGACGTCATCAATGACGGGCTGCAATCCATCGTCGCCAAGCGCGCCGAGCCGGACGCAGCACTCGACGGCATGGTGACCGAGGTGCAGGCCCTACTGCCCCGCACCCGCGGCTGAGCCACAGGCGCGTGTCCCCGTTCCAGGTCATCCATCTGACGGACCTGCATCTGGTTCCGCCGGGCGAGCGCCTCTATGGCCTCGACCCGGAGGCCCGGCTGCGTGCGGCCGTCGCCTCCATCGCCGAACGACATGGCGCCGGCGGTGCGGCGCCGGCGGCGATGGTCATCATCACGGGCGACCTGGCTAATGACGGTCAGCCCGAGGCCTATGCGCTGCTGCGGGAGATCCTCCCCGGGCTGCCCTGCCCCTGGCACCTCATCCCCGGCAACCATGACGATCGCGCGGCTCTGCTGGCCGCTTTCCCGGATCTGCCGACCGATCCGGATGGCCATGTGCAGGCGGCGTTCGAGACGCCGGTCGGCCGCTTTCTCCTGCTCGATACGAAGGAGCCTGGCACCCACGCAGGACGGCTGGGCGAGCGTCGCCTCGCCTGGCTCGCGGCGCGGCTTGCGGATGACGCGTCGCCGGTCTTCCTCTGGCTGCACCACCCGCCGCAGCATGTCGGCATCCACGTCATGGACGGCTATTCCCTGACCGATGCCGCGGCGCTGTGGGAGGTGCTGCGCCCGCATCGCGACCGCATCCGGCACCTGTTCCACGGGCATCTGCACCGGCCGATGTCCGGAAGCTGGCGCGGCATCCCGTTCTCCTCCCTCGGCGGCACCAACCACCAGGTGGCGCTCGACCTGACGGTGCGTCCGGACGTCCCGGGTTCGCACGAACCGCCCGTTTATGGCCTGGTGCGCATCACCGAGGACGCCGTGGTGGTGCACATCCACGAATACCTCGACACAACCAACACCTTCAGCCTCTGAACTGCCATCGGCCCAGCCACCACCCGCGTGACCAGGATCCGGCACTACGGCATTATCTCGAAGCGAGCGCCGCCGTGGGCACCGCCAGAAAGAACGGTCCAGATCGACACCCCGAACCCGGCGTCCACCGCTGCTTCAACGCCTTCCCAGTTTCAAATCGCTCCCATGCGGCACACCTTTGATCAGGCGAGCCGCAGAGAAGGCGGAGGTCGTGCAGCGAGTTCCGCTTGCCATAGCCTGTCCGCGAGGCATCAGCGACGCGGCGACTATGCCGAAGCAATCGCGTGGGCCTCGATCTCCGTGTAAAGCCAGGTCAGAAATGGTGCCGCACGGTTCCGCATCGCGGCGGTTGCGGGCATGACGATGCTGTAGGCGGCACCTGGCACCGTGATGTCCGGCCACGGCGCCACCAGGCGCCCCGCAGCAACATCGGCCGAGGCCAGCACGGTCGGCGCCACGATCAGGCCCTCTCCGGCCAGCGCCGCCTCATAGGCAATGTAGAAATGCGCGAAGCGGCGGCATGGCTGGCCAAGACGCTGCACGGAGGCCGCGACGAGCCAACGGTCCAGGTCGCCGGATCGCGTCCCGCTTTCCAGCAGCGGCACTTGGTCCGGTACCATCGCGGGCGCCACCAGTGCCGGGGCGACGAAGGCGGACAGGGTCTCCCGCAGCAGCGACTGCGCCTCGTAGCCTGACGGCACGAAGCCGTCCCGGCGGATCGCGACATGGTGCGGAAGCGTCAGCCAATCGTCATGCGTGTTGGTTTGTCGCAGCGTCACCTGCAACTGCGGTGCAACGCGCTCCAGAAGATGCAGACGCGGAACGAGCCACTTCATCGCGAAGGTCGCCGGCGCAAGGACGCTGAGCTGCGAGCGCTCGCCCTGCTGTGGGCGGAGCGCCGCCAGCCCGTCGCCGATCTGCGCCATGCCGGCGGTGACCGACTGCGCGAGGCTGCGCCCGGCCTCGTTGAGCGTGATGTCTCGCCCATCCTCGGCGAAGAGCTTCAGGCCGAGCCATTGCTCCAATGCACGAAGCTGCTTGCGGACAGCGCCCGGCGTCACGTTCAGTTCGGCCGCCGCGGCGCTGCGGGAGCCGAGGCGCGCCGCTGCCTCGAAAGCCTCGATCATGCGAAGCGGCGGGCGAAGGCGCGAGGAGCGTGTCATCGTGATAAATCCGCGACCCATTCGTGACAGTGGCATGTCTGCACGACATATTGGCGCGCATCTGAAGAATATTCGTCACTCGACCACGCAGCCAGCTTGCGACATACACCGCGCCGAACGGGTGAACCGGAAGGGCGACGAGCGGCATGCAGGCTGGCGGAGTTCCACCGAATCGCGATATCTTGGTGAACGGGCGCAGCTACCGTCTTCCCACCGACGCCATCACCGTGATCTGCCTCGATGGGTGGGACCCGGCCTATCTGGAGCATTCGCTTGCTGCCGAGGAACTTCCCGCCATCGCACGCTGCGTCGCCGAGGGCTTCCACGGCCAGGCCGTCTCGGCGATGCCAAGCTTCACCAATCCGAACAACTTCTCCCTCGTCACCGGCGTGCCGCCCGCGGGGCATGGCGTGTCCGGCAACACCTATCTGGATCGCGCAACCGGCCAGACGGTGATGGTCACCGGCGACGCCGAGTTGCGCGCCCCCACCATCCTGGCCGCGCTGGCCAACGCCGGCGTGCCGGTCGCGATCGTCACCGCGAAGGACAAGCTGCGCCGCGCCCTGGCGAAGGGCCTGCCGATCGGCGCGCACGGCATCGCGGTCTCGGCGGAACGCGCGGCGGAGGCGCGGCTCGAGACGCATGGCATCGCCGACCTCCCCGGCCTGGTGGGCGCGCCGGTGCCGGAGCAATACTCTGCCGAACTTTCCTTGTTCGTGCTGGATGCGGGGCTGGCCCTGCTGCGGGCCGGCCGCGCCCGCTTCCTGTATCTGTCGCTGTCCGACTATGTCCAACACCGCCATGCGCCGGAGGCGCCAGAGGCGCGGGAATTCCTGCGCGCCGCGGACCAGCGCATCGGCGCGCTGATGGCGGAGGGCGCGCTGGTCGCCGCGACGGCTGACCACGGCATGACGGACATGGCGCAGCCAGATGGCAGTCCGCACATCGTGTTCATCGGCGATGTGCTGGAGGCGCATTTCGGCATCGAGGCGGCGCGCGTGATCTGCCCCATCGCGGACCCCTTCGTGCGCCACCACGGCGCGCTCGGCGGCTTCGTGCGCGTGTATCTGGCGGAAGGCGGCCCGACGCCGGAGGCCGTCATCGCCTGCCTGCAGCAGGTGCCCGGCATCCATCTGGCGATCACCGGCGCGCAGGCCTGCGCGCTCTATGACCTGGTGCCGGAGATGGAGGGCGACGTCGCCGTGTTCGGCGCGCGCGGCGTGGCGCTCGGCGCGCGTGCATCGGAACATGATCTCAGCCAGTTGGCCGGCGAGCGGCTACGCTCGCATGGCGGGCTGTTCGAACGCGCGGTGCCCTTCCTGCTGTCCCGGCCGCTCGATCCCGCCTGGCAGGCGGCGCACCCGGTGCCTCACAACTACGACATCTTCGATGCCGCATTGAACGGGACGCAAGCGCCATGACTCGCCGCGCCATCGTCGTCGTGCTCGATGGGCTGCGCCGCGACATGCTCGGCACCGAAGCCACGCCGGCCTTGGCCAGCTTCGCCGCCGCCGCCACGCGCTTCGCGGCGCATCGCTCAGTCTTCCCATCGGCCACCCGCGTCGTCTCGGCCTGCTTCGCCACCGGCTGCCTGCCGGCCCGCCATGGCCTAGCCGGCAACAGCGTGGCCCTGATGGAAAATGGTGGACTGGTCGCGCACGATGTCGGCCGCCCCGATTTCATGGATGATCTGCGCCGCCATCGCGGCCGGACCCTGGAGCTGCCGACCCTGGCGGAGCGCCTCGCCGGCGCCGGGCGGGAGGCGATGGTTTTCTCCAACGTCTCGCCCGGTGCGGCCCGCGCGCACGACCCCGATGGGCATGGCTGGGTGCTGCATCGCGCCTGGGCGCATGGCCCCGGCCTGCGGCGCCTCGAGGGGGATGAGGCGGTCGCTGCGGTCACGCTCGATGCCGCTGGCGATGCGATGCTGACCGAGGCCTTCCTCTCCCGTGCGCTGGCGGGGCGGGAGGCGGCGCTGGGCGTGCTGTGGCTGGGCGAGCCGGATGCGATGCAGCATGCCGTGCCGCTCGGCGCGCCCCGCGCCATGGAAGCCATCGCCGCCGCCGATGCGCGCTTCGCCGAGGTGCGCGCCGCCGTCGCGACGCGGCGCAAGGCGGGCGAGGACATCCTGCTGGTGGCGTGTTCCGACCATGGCCACCAGACCGTCGAGGCCGTGGTGGATATCGAGGCCGAGTTCGTCGCCGCCGGGCTGAAGCGCGACGCGGCGGATGCAAGCCTGCTGTCCGTCTCGAACGGCACGGCGGCGCTGGTCTATCTGCATCCGGACCGCCTGGCCGATGCGAATGTGGTGCTCGGCTTCCTTGCGGCGCGGCCCTGGGCGGGTGGCGTGTTCAGCGGCCCGACGCTGGCGGAGATCGGGCACGCGCCGCGCGACCACCTCCTGTGCGCGGTGGCGATGGCAACGCGGCCGGCACCGAACGAATACGGCATCCCCGGCCTCGCCTTCGCTGCGCGGCCCGCCGGCGCCAAGCCGGACCGGCTGGGCTGCGGCCAGCATGGCGGGCTGGGCGAGGCCGAGCAGATGCCCTTCCTGATGATCGAAGGGGCCGGCTTCGCCGCCGGCACGACGCGCGATGCGCCAAGCAGCCCGATCGACTTGGCCCCCACCATCCTTCGGCACCTGCGTCTGCCCGGTGAAAACTGCGACGGCAAGGCGCTCCAGACACCCATAGGGGAGAACGACGATGACTGATGTTCCGCTGAACCTGCTGCGTCGCCACCTGCTGCTCGGCGGCGCCGCACTGGCCCTGCCCACAACGGCTGCAGCGCAGTCCGCGCCGCGCACCGGCACGCTGAAGGTGGCCTTCCTCGGCCTCGACACCGCCGACCCACATCGCCACACCGGCTCCATCGCCGTTCAGCAGGTCTATGTCGAGACGCTGACCTCGATCGCCGATGACGGCACGGTGAAGCCCTTCCTGGCCACCGCCTGGGAGATTAGCCCGGACGGTAAGCGCTACAGCTTCACGATCCGCGAGGGCGTGCGCTTCCACAATGGCCGCCTGCTGACCGCCGAGGATGTGCGCGCCAATGCGGTGCGCGTGCGCGACCAGGTGCGCGGCGGCTGGCTCTCCGCACCGATGCGCCTGGTCGACTCGCTGGAAGCGCCGGATGCGCGCACCTTCGTCATGACGATGAAGGAGCCCTACGGCCCGCTGCTCAACCTGCTCTCGGAGTTGTGGATCGTGGCGCCGGAAAGCGAGGGCTGGGCGCAGACCATCCGCCTGCCGATCGGCACCGGTCCGTTCCGCTTCGGCCGTTGGCAGCCAAATGTCAGCTTCCACGCGCCGGCCTTCGCGCAGTACTGGCAGCCCGGCCTGCCGCGCGCTGAAGCGGTGGAATTCTCGCTCCGCGACGACAGCGACCTGTCGCTGCCGCTGCGTGCCGGTGACCTGCACATCGCGCGCGTCGGCTATGACAAGCTGGCCTCCGTGCGCGCCGATCCAAATCTGGAAGTGCAGTTCATGAAGGATACCACCTGGTGGTTCTGGTCCTTTAACAACCGCAATCCGCGCCCGCCCTTCAACGACATCCGCGTGCGCCAGGCGGTAAGCTTCATGCTCGACAAGCCGGCCTACATGCGTTTCGTGGCGGGCGAGGCTGGCACGGTCACCAACCAGATGGCCGCCCCCGGGCAGTTCTTCTGGGACAAGGCGATGCATGACGCCGATGTGCACGCCGCCCCAAACGAGGACCGTGCCCGCGCCCTGCTAGCCGAGGCCGGCGTAAACCCGGCGAACACGCCCTGCCGCATCGTCTCCTGGCAGAACGCCTATTCCGAGATCGCCGTGCAGGCGATGCGCAAGCTTGGCTTCCAGGTGGAACATCTCGCCCTCGACGACATCGGCGCGCAGCGCCGGCTTGGCCAGTATGACTGGGACCTCGCCCCCTTCGCGTCCGGCCCGCGCGCGGACATCTTCCTGCGCTTCGTGCGGCTGATGTCGGATGGGCCGAATGTCGGCCTGTGGGGCGGCACGCGCGACGCCGAGTTCGACCGACTGGTTCAAGGCGCCATTGCCGCCGTCGATCTGGACGAGCGCCGGCGCCTGTATCTCGCCGCCTGGCAGCGCGCGCTGGACAACTACTACACCGTGGTCATCGGCCATGCGCCGGAGCCGATCGTGAACCGGCGCGACGTGACGGGCTACTCGCCCGGCTTCACCTGGGGCCAGCACCGCGTCGATGGCGGTCTTGCCTTCGGCGCGCTGACGGCGCGCGGCTGAGCATGTCCGCCAGCGCGATGGCGGCGCCGCGTCGCGCTGGCGGCATCAGCGGCTTCGCGCTCGGCCTGGCCATCCTCGGCCTTGCGCTGGTGTTCGCCATCGCCGGCCCGGGCTTGGTGCCGTACGACCCGCTGGTGCAGGAGCTGGCGGCGCGCAACGCGCCGCCGGATGCGGCGCACTGGCTCGGCCGCGACCATCTCGGCCGCGACGTGCTGGCGCGCCTCGCCGCGGGGACGCGCATCTCGCTGGCGGTGGCACTTGGCGCGACGGTGCTCGCGCTGCTGCTCGGCGCAGGGCTGGGGCTGGCGGCGGAGGCGCTGGGCCGCTGGCCCTCCTTCCTGGTCTTCGGCGCCTTCGACATGGTTCGGGCCATGCCCTCCATTTTGCTGGCGCTGACGTTGATGGTGGCGCTCGGCTTCGGCATCTGGCCGCTGATCCTCGCACTTGGCGTCGCCTTCGCGCCGCACATGGCATTGGTCGCGCGCGCGGCGTGGCGGCGGGAAAGTGCAACGGGCTATGTCGCCGCCGCGCGGGTGATGGGGGCCGCGCCGCTGGCGACACTCTGGCGCCATGTGCTGCCCAACATCGCTGGCGCGCTGGTGACCCAGGCTGCGATCATCATGCCACGCGCCATCACGACGGAAAGCGTGCTGTCCTTCTTTGGCCTGGGTGTCTCGCCGGAGACCCCTAGCTGGGGCCGCATGATCGCCGGCGCCTCGCGCTTCGCCGAGTCCGCGCCGCATGCCGTGCTGGCGCCGGTCCTGGCGCTGTGTGTCGTGACACTCGGCTTCGCGCTGGTCGGCGACCGTCTGCGCCTCGCACTCGACCCGCTGCGGGAGCGTGGCCGATGAGCTCCGCTCTCCAGGCCGGCCTGGGCCTTGCGCGCCAGGCGCTGCTGCTGGGCGGGATTGCGATCGCGGTGTTCCTGCTGATCCGCATCGTGCCGGGCGACGTGGTGGATTCCATGGCGCTGGAAGGCAGCCTTGATGACGAAGCGATTGCGGCGTTGCGCGTCGAACTCGGCCTCGATGCCGGGGCGCTGACGCAGTTCCGCATCTGGCTTTCGCGCGCGCTGGTCGGCGATTTCGGCAATTCGATGCGCTTCGACCGCCCGGCGGCAGAGCTGATCTTGGCGGCATTGCCGACCACGCTCGGCCTGGCGGCGCTGGCGCTCACCGCGGGGCTCGCGCTCGGCATCGGGATGGCGACCGCGGCGGCGCTTTGGCCACGCTCGGCGCTTCCCACCCTGGTGGAGGGGCTGAACCTCTGGTCGATCGCATTGCCCACCTTCTGCGTCGGGCTCGCCGCCATCCTGGTCTTTTCGGTCTGGCTCGGCTGGCTGCCGGTGATCGGACAGTGGCTTTCGCCGGTGCTGATCCTCGCGGTCGACATTGCAGGACAGGTCGCGAAGCCGCTGCATGAGGATTTGAAGGAGACCAGGACGGCCAGTCACATCCGCACCGCGCGCGCCAAGGGGCTGTCGCCGGCGCGCATCGTGCTGCGCCACCTGCTGCCCAATGCTCTGACCACGGTGGTCGCACTGGGCGGGCTGATCCTGGCCGGCATGATCGGCGGCGCCCTGACCATGGAGGTTCTGTTCGGCCTGCCGGGCCTCGGCACGCTGGCCTACCAGGCGATCTCGGGCCGCGACTATCCGGTGATCCAGGCCGTGGTGCTGGTCTTCGCGGCTGGCGTGGTGGTGGTGAACTGGCTGTCCGACGTGGCCCAGCGCAGCCTCGACCCGAGGCTGCGCCGATGAACGCGATCCCGCTGGTGGAGCTGCGCGACTACCAGGTTTGCTTTGGCGATATGACCGCGGTGGACGGCGTTTCGCTGACGCTGCACCCTGGTGCGACCCTGGCGCTGGTGGGCGAGAGCGGCTCCGGCAAGTCGCTGACCGCGCTCGGCATCGCCGGGCTGGAGCCGCCCGCGGCGCGGCTGTCGGGCAGCCTCAGGATCGACGGCGTGGAGATGCTGGGCGCACCGGAGCGCGTCTGGCGCGCACTGCGGGGCGCACGCATCGGCATGGTCTTCCAGGAGGCGATGGGCAGCCTCAACCCCTCCATGCGGATCGGCACGCAGGTCGCCGAGGCCATCGCCGCCCATCGCCGCCTGCCGAAGGCCGAGATCGCGCGCCGCGTCCTCAATGCCCTGGCCGAGGTCGGCCTGCCCGAGCCGCACAGCAAGGCGGCGGCCTTCCCGCACCAGCTTTCCGGAGGGCAGCAACAGCGCGTGATGATCGCCATGGCCCTGGCCGCCGACCCGGCGCTTTTGATCGCCGATGAACCGACCACCGCGCTGGACACGACGGTGCAGGCGCAGATCCTGGCGCTGCTGGTTGCGCTGCAGGCGCGGCGCGGGCTCGCCATGCTGTTCGTCTCGCACGACCTGGCGGTGGTCGAGGGCATCGCCCAGCAGGTTGCGGTGATGCAGCACGGCCGGGTGGTGGAGGCCGGGCCGACGGCGCAGGTCTTCGCCGCGCCGTCCCACTCCTGCACTGCGGCACTGCTGGCCAGCCGCCCCAGGGCCATCAAGCGTGCCAGCGCCGTCGATGCGGCGGCGGTGCCGGCGCTTGCCGTCCGCGACCTCGCCGTGGTTTTCCGACCGCATCGCGTGGGGGGCGCGAAGCTGCGCGCCGTGGATGGCGTCTCGTTCAGCATTGCGCCGGGGGAGGCGCTGGGCCTGGTCGGCGAGAGCGGTTCGGGCAAGAGCACGATCGCACGCGCGGCGGTCGGGCTGGTGGCGCCCGCATCCGGCACGATCCGCGTCTTCGGCCATGACCCGGCCGAATCCAGCGGCCGCAGGGCGATGGCCCGCGCCGTGCAAATGGTGTTCCAGGACGCCGCCGGCAGCCTGAACCCGCGCCTGACCATTGCGCAGATCCTGGCCGAGCCGCTGGCGGTCCATGCGCTGGCCCCACCGACGCAGCGCAGCGCCCGCGCGCAGCGGCTGCTGGAGGAGGTTGGGCTCTCGGCGCTGCATCTGGACCGCTATCCGCACCAGCTCTCCGGCGGGCAGCGGCAGCGGGTCGCCATCGCCCGCGCCCTGGCCGTCGATCCGCGGCTGCTGGTCTGCGACGAGCCGGTCTCGGCGCTCGACATGACGGTGCAGGCACAGGTGCTGGATCTGCTGGGCCGTATCCGGCGCGAACGCGGCCTCGCGCTACTGTTCATCGGCCACGACCTCGAAGCCGTCGGCGCCGTCTCGGAGCGGATCGCGGTGATGAAGGAGGGGCGCGTGGTCGAGATCGGCGCGGCTGATGACGTTCTGCAACGACCTGTCACCGCTTATGCGCAGGCCTTGGTCGCCGCCATGCCACGCCGTCTTGCGCGCGCAGTTGCCGCCCCGCCATTGCTCGCGACGGCGGGTACCTGAAACGAAGGAGTTCTCGCCTTGCCCACCGTCACCCTCGACCTCACCGATCCGGTTCCGCCTGGAGCGCCGCTGCTGCTGGCCCCCCGCTTTCCGGACGCCTTCGGCTTCCGCCTCGACAGCTTCGAGGTGGAGCATGGCGAGGTCCTGGACACGCTGAAGGCCACCAATTCGGCGCAGGAGGCCTATCTGATCCGCCCGACCGCGGCGCCGATCCGGCCCGTGCTGCGGTACCGCATGGAAGCCTTCGCCGGCGACCCGCCCGGCTGGATCTGGACGCCGCCGGCGACGCGCTACGTCGTGGCCTCGGACGAGCTGCGGAGCTTCGTCGCTGCGCTGGTCCGCGGGGCAGCCGACGAGGCCGAGGCGCTGCGGCGGATCGTCGATCACGCAGCGGACCATTTCTGGTATGGGCACGGCCCGGGAAGCCTGATGGAGGAGCGCAAGACGGTGCCGCTGCTCACCGGGCCGACGCGCGGGCATTGCCTTGACATGCATGGCTACTGCGTTGCCGCGTGCCTCGCCGCAGGCATCACCGCGGCCTACACGGCCGGCTTCTGGTTCAAGGCCGGCAGCGACTACGCGCCAGGGATGCATTGCTGGTTCGTCGCCAAGGTCGATGGCGCGATCGTCCATTACGACGTCTCGCACCAGTTGAAGCTGCCGACCTGGCCGGTGCTGCCCGGGCTCAATCCGGTCCCGGGCCTGCGCTTCCTGGCCGCCGCGGGCAAGGGTTTGGTTTTCCAAGTCAACGAACAGTTGATCGACCTGGCGCATTTTGCCAAGCCTGTCTGGGTGACAGAGGATGGGCGTGAGCACCATCCCGCGCATGCGCTGCTTCTCGATGCGAAGGTCCCATTTGCAGGTCGTCATTTGCCTGACGGGCTGGCTTGCTGACAGGCGGTCATGCAACGCGGGCGCCGTTAAAAGATGGCACAACGACCCTGCGCAACAGCGCAATGGAAAGGGGTGTGTGGGAGCTTAGCAACCCGACCCTAGCCGCCAGGTCCGGTGGCCACCCCAACCTACACCCCGGCCAACGCCGGATTTTCCACCATCTCCCCGGACACTCCCACTCCGCTGCGGCTAGGGACCGCCGCCTGCTTCAACGGTCGCCTACCTCCACGCTCAGAGAGCGTTCGATCCCGGTTCCTCTCCCTCCGCCAGGTCTGCATTGATTCGCACCGCGACGCTGCTTTTCGCTCTGGCTCGCGCATCCACCAGGTAAAGCATCGGCGCCGCGCGAAGCCGTGCGATGAGCG
The DNA here is from genome assembly GCF_051433195.1 of Falsiroseomonas sp. E2-1-a20. Taxonomy (NCBI): domain Bacteria; kingdom Pseudomonadati; phylum Pseudomonadota; class Alphaproteobacteria; order Acetobacterales; family Roseomonadaceae; genus Falsiroseomonas; species Falsiroseomonas sp. E2-1-a20. The sequence goes on from NZ_JBHMFT010000043.1 coordinate 25,736, forward strand.
TATCGTTGATCCGGCGATGGTTTTAGTGACGGCCATACTGGCCACCACGCTTTCGTCAGCGGCGCGCTGATGGTCTTCGAGATGGACACTGGCGATGCGGTGGTGAAGGCGATCCGGCGCACCCTGGCGTCTGCGGCGAGCGCGGAAACGCAGCCCAGTGCGAGCAGGAAAACGGGCCAAGTCTTAATCGAGATCATCTTGAAAGTTTGACGGATCCACGTTCTGCGCATCCGTCATCGCGGCTACCTCTGTGGCTGTCTGCCTCGCCGATGTTCATGTGCTTTCCCTAGGGTCAGGACTCATTGCCCGAGCCAAAAGGTGACGGTGGCGGCGAGGGTGATGGCGCTGAAGAAGGTGTGGGCGCAGCGGTCGTAGCGCATGGCGATGCGACGCCAGTCCTTGAGCCTGCCGAACATGTTCTCGACGCGGTGGCGCTGGCGGTAGAGCGTGGGGTCGTGCGGGATTGGCACCTTCCGGCGGCGCGTAGACGGAATGCAGGGGGTGATGCCCTTGTCCTGCAGGGCGGCGCGGAAACGCCCGCTGTCATAGCCGCGGTCGCCAATGAGTTCTCGTGCGGGCGGCAGGTGGGGCAGCATAA
>NZ_JBHMFT010000044.1:0-24709 GCF_051433195.1 Falsiroseomonas sp. E2-1-a20
CAACCTCATGGGTGAGGCTCTGCGTTATGCAATGCGTCGCAGACCAGACGCCCTCTAGCAGGACTGACAACTGCGATTACAGAAATCGAGTTGGACGCCGCTTGCTATGATCGCGGCCTGCACGCTGCCGACCACTACCAGGAATATAAATCCATACATCGAAATTGATGTACCGTGATTTTTTATGCGCTCTGTCTGTTCAAAAACGGCGAGATAAAACGCCGCAAGTAGCATACCGATTACAAACATGTAGAACCGTTCTGGTCCACCGCTGGCGCCACGATAAGGAAAGAAGGCGGCAAACTGCGCATTACACAGCAGCGCGGCGACGATGCCAGCCATCAAGTAGAATAGGCGGCTGTAAAGGAAACGCCGATACAACAGGCGCGAGATCAGATACGGAAATACGAAGCAGAGAGTTGTAGATGCAGCGATAGCGACCGCAAGCTGTAGCTTTGGGGTGAGTGTCACTGAAGCGCTTCCAGAGGGCGAAGGTATCAAATCGAAGATAAGGGTAAACACGCCCGTTACAGCACCAATGGTGGATAGAGGCGCATGCTGAAGCTCGACCTTTATTCGCTCCAATATAGTCACTTCATCCCCCGCATGATCTTGCAGCCCATGACATCAGCCGATAGGTGAGGCTAGGTCAGTAACTGCTACGGGGCCGTCTCTCAGGAGCGGCCCCCAAAGCGTCGATTAGACAATAGGTGGATGATTTCCACTATCCTACTACCGGAGAAGATTTCTCTCAGCAAAATCTATGCTGGCATCCACTACAGCCAGCGGTCCGAGCACAAGGCTGAACTCTATATCTCAGTCCTAGCGGCGGGCCTAAATCGCTACGTCGGCCCCTTCCCGGTTCACATCCACTACCACTTCGCGATGACTGGTAAGCCGCTGGATATCACCAACCACGCATACATGGTGAAGCTGCTAGAAGACGGCATGGTTCATGCCGGGGTTATCCCAGGTGACGAGCAGAAGTTTGTTGGATCGGTTACCATATCAGCTCGAAGGGGGATCAGGACATGGTGGCCGTCAGGATTCAGCCCGCTTAGGGCTTGAACGACTCCTTGACCGCTTCCTTGACCATCTCCAACGCCCCTGCATAGCTCAGTCCCCAGAGTGTACCCGGAACCTTGCCCGCCTTCTCCGCTATCCATGCCCTGGCACGCGCTCCAAGAGGCTCAGACGGGCTTTCAGGCTCTTCGGTGGCCACGATAGCCGCCAGCTCCGTCGCGTCGCTGTCAGGCACACCCCTGGATTTCAGAGCGTCAGCCAGGACCGTGACATCCCGCTGCCTCACGTTGACCGACACCGTAGCGGCAGCACCGGAGTTGGTTACGTTGGTGAGATTCCCTCCGTAGAGGATGTTGTTGATCACTTGCGTGGTCCTCGCCGCATCAACTGGATTGCCGGTAGGCTTCGAGCCGATCTCGATGTCCTTGGCCGCTGGAACCTCCTTCTCAAGCTTGAAGGTGAGGTCAAGCAGTTTATGCCGCACAGCACTCCGTACAGTAAGGTAGGCATTCGAATTGAGCACACCCGTCAGATGGGAACACGTGTGGCTCGTGATTATTTTCTTGTGCAAGAGCCTCCTGAGATCGCCTGCATTTACCACTGCATGGCCACCGCTTTTCTCCGTTGCGACCATATCATCGACGACTGCCATACTGTCACGTATCTTGTGTTTGTTCCAATGCGGCCCAGCGTGCTCCTCAATCTGCGATGGTGGTATTGCAACATCACGAATGACACTAAAGCCATTCATGTACGTTCCGGTGTAGGCGACCCCGGCAACTCGATACTCTGGTACTAGCGCGTCGGGTGGGTACCCTTCCGCCTCATACCGCACCCAGTCTTCTAGCACCTCGCTTCCAAGGCGGTTCGCCAAGAAGCGCATCTTAAGCAGGATCGGTCCTACAGGAGCTTCGTCGTCCAGTAGTGCGGCTTGGATGTCGCTCAGCAGGCCCATCAGATCAGCTTCGGCTGGACGGCTGTGGTTTCGCGGGTAGCTCGACGGAACGCGGCACCGGTGTCGATCAGAGGGATGGCAGGCTTCGTGCCGTTTAGCGCTTGCTCAACTGTGATGATTTGCAGCCGTGGATACTGCCGGTCACCTAGCGTGTAAAAGCCTGCTGAGGCCGCTTCACGTTCCATCGGGCGGGTCGGCGGCTCCAAGGTGAGGAAAACGCCTATTGGCGCCTTCTCCCGGTCAAGCACACCCTTCAAGTCACGAATCATCGGGACACTAACGCCACCACCTTTAACGCTCACTACAGCCCTCTCAGTCGTCTTTGCGTCTGAGCGGAAGTAGATGATCCCATCGATGCCGCCATCAGCTCCCTTCTTCTTGCCTCCATATGGCTGCGCCTCAACAAGGGAAACAGCCCACCACTGAAACTGGTATTTGTCGCGCAGGGCCAGGTCTCGTGCTCCTTCCAGGTCCGTTGGCGTTCCATGAACATCGAACGCGATGGCTGGAAATGCGTCTTTCAACCTGCGCTCGATCAGCGAAATTGCCAAATGAGTAACATCAATACCTATCCATGTCCGGCCAAGCTTCTGCGCAGCGTGGATCGTTGTGCCACATCCACAAAATGGGTCTAGTATAATGCCGTCAGGGTTGGATGAAGCCGCGATGATGCGCTCAAGTAGTGCCAAAGGCTTCTGCGTAGGGTAGCCAAGGCGTTCCCGGTCCGGCTTGTTGAGCGGATTAATGTCTAGAATGATATCCTGGATTACCGCACCCTCAGTTTCGGCTAGATATCTTTTTAGCTGGGGTACACCGTTTACAATTTTCGGCCAGTGTATCAATCCAGCGCTATCTAAAAGATCGAGCCTTTCCTGTGTGGTTAAGGCAGCAATGTTGATATCAGGAAATCGCTTGACCAGTAGTGGCGTAGGCACTGCCCAGTGCCTGCCTGCGAGCGTCGGGTCTGTGCCCCGCCATGGCTTGCCTGAATCGCCCTTTCTCGTACCCGCACCGGTCAGTGTTACCCGTCGATAAACCCCAGTAGCATCCGAGTGCTTGTACTCTTTCTCCACATAGGCGGGATCATAGTCCTGAAGCACTCTGTTCCAGACATGGCCTCGCCCTTTTGTATAGAACAGTATCACGTCATGGATTGGCCCCCATCTCTTCGCGCTACCATGCGCGCCTGTGCGTTTCCATATTATTTCGTTTTGAAAGGCAGTCGGGCCAAATATTGAATCGAGCAGTAGTTTCAAATAGTGACTTGCTGTCGGATCGCAGTGCAAGTAAAGGCTACCGCTTGGCTTCAGTACCCGATGCAGTTCAAGCAGGCGCACTGCCATCATAGCGACGTAAGCCATCATGTCGGTGTCGCCAAGAAAAGAACGCATGGCGCGAAGGAGATCGGCGGCTTCTGTATTACCGAATCGCATCACCTGTTCGAAGGCGCTCTCAGCTTCTACACCCCAGTGCCACGTGTCTTCGAACGCTTCAATTTGCGCTTGAGAACCCATACCAGCAGGAGACTTGAACAGGAGGTTGTATGTAGCCTGTGAGTTGAACGGTGGGTCCAGGTAAACAAGATCAACTGATGCTTCTTTGATAGCCTCTCTTAGAACCGCCAGATTGTCGCCGTAGTAGAGCGCGTTTCGGGTCATGACCCAGCTCCTCGCGTGAGCGAGTATACTAGAGCGTAGCGTGGGGGTTTTCCAGCCCCCCTCTTCGTGAGACGCCGCGCTATCTACAGTCCTTAGATTCGACTCCTCAGGTAGCAAGGTATATACTTTAGCTATGCAACCACTAATCATATGCAGTGAGCAGGTAACAGGCGCGAGCCGTGATATACTTTCACTGTTAGTGGTTGCACACAACCGGATACGATTTTAAAGCCACAGCTAGCACTGTTCGCAAACTGGCTACCCACTACTCTGATCACCGAGCGTGAAGGGAGTACGGCGATGGTGCGGGAGATACTTGTCGAGCTAGACCAGCTCGCAGAGGAAAACCCCACGCATGGCTCATTGCCCTTTCTGCGGGCATTTATCCATGGTGCCGCTACCAGCCAGGGGATCAACATCAGAACATCTACTTTAGCCAATCATGATCCTCATCCGGCCGTATAGCGCCCATCACCAGCGTTCCTTCTACCTGAAGCATCAACGCATGGGTATTATTGAGCAACACTGAATGTGCTACCTGGATTCTGATGATGTAAAGGCGCCTAAACGAGATTTGGGCGTCTTCTTTGTTTGGGAAGTTGCCAGCAAAGAGGGGCCAGTTACTACCGGGCTCCATAATCTGCCAGAGGTCGCTGAACTCGGCATAGTCCATTAGTGTGGCGCGGGGCTTGCGGCCAGCATTAACATCCTCGGCGTGCTTGTCCTTCCAGCGGTCGGATAGCGTTTTTGGGACGCCGCGCTTAACCCATTTACCTTCATGCGCTTTAGTAAGTACGCCTTCAATGAAGCGCCTCATGTGGTACTCAATGCGCTGTAGCCGGTCATGCGCCTTGTTGTTACGCTCAAAGCTTATCTCTAGGGCGTCTACCGGCTTGTTCAAATCTACATCTGTAAGCGGGCGGAAGCCCGCCAACTCCATGCCTTCCTCGAAGGCCGGTGTAGAGAAATCAGTTAACTCTGTTTGAATGCCATGCTGTGTGTAAAAGTCATTGCTGAAAACGGGATCAACAAATTTTTCGATTGAGGGCATTGTGACTCCGCGCCAGTCACCGAGTGCGTGACGGACCGCATCACTTACTACATCTTCGTAGGCCGGGCGCGAGAGTAGTGTCGCGCCGACGTTCTGCATCTCCGCGAAGCCTGCAATGGACCGAGTTGGATTGTCCTTGTTGATCCAGGGCTGGTTCATTTCTCCCATCTGCCGCAGCAGCCGGTTGCTTACGGCAAAGCTCGCTAGATCATCGGCTAGAAGAGGATTTGTCCTAAAGCTCGCCGCTAAATCTCTTAATTCATCACTATGAAGACCACGGTAGAGTTCGTTCGGCTTGAACTCGGCAAGGTGTCTGGCAGCGTCCGTGTACAACGGGTTACGGCGGAAGCCGTCAAACGCTCCAATAGCGCCGTGCAGGCGGTTCATCTCATTCGCGGACAGACCGGCTAAGTGCCCTGAACTGCCAATCGCCTTTGCCTGTTCTTGAAGTCTCAGGCTGGTAAGCCTGCTGAGCTTGGAAGGCTCTAGACCGAGGCTGGACACTCTCCCAATACGCTCCAAGCTTGCCGTCAGCTCACGCGCCGGATTCGTCAGCTTTGCTAAACGCTCCTGCTCCTCCATCATCTTACGAACCTGCTCAGACAGCGGCGGCATCGGGACCTTCTGCGTGCTGGGGAGCTGAGAGGATACCGCTGACGCGCCTGCCGCTTCAATCGCCCGATGAAATAAGCCTGCAAATGTTGCAGCTACTGCGATCCAGCCAGGAGCATCGTCATTCGTGGTCGAGCAGTCGTCGGCAAATCTACCGCCTAACGGCTCGAACGATTGTTCGACCTAATGCCGTCAGGCGCGGTCCTCGTATGAGGCCGCACATACGTGCCGTTCAACCTGTAGTAGCCCGAGACGGGTACTTGCCCGCCGTAGCTTGGAGACGAGGAGGCAGCAACAGGTGTGGTCCTAAGCCACTCTCTGAGCTGTTCACACGTCCAGCCTCGCTCTGCTGCTACATTGGCGCACGCTTGATAGTTGATGCCTTGCGGGTTTGGCGTCCCAAAGAGGATACCGCCCAGGCTCTGCTGAACAGTGGACTTCGACGGGTCACCACATCCACTCAGCACCAGTGCCGCCATTGCGAGACCTACCCAGGTACCTCTGTAAAGCCTCGCTATCATCGCTCGCTCGGTCATCTGGCTGACGCGACAACCATAGCGGCAAACGGCAACTCCGGAACTCAAATATTAGGCAGGTGCAACGGTGGTCGGCCTGTTCGGCGGTAGCGCTGCCGCTTCAGGGCTGTTGCCTCTTGTGATCAGGTCCAACCCCGCCGATAGTCCGTTGCGAGTTCAAAAGAGACCAACCAATGCCGCAGGCTGACTACTTCAGGGAACACCTGATGCTCACCCACCGCTTCCTGGAAGCGTACGTGATGATGCAGCGCGAGTTCGGAAAGCAGAACCTGAAGCACCTCTTCCTGTTCCAACCTCTCGACTTCGCTTGGTGGGCGCGTGAGTACTTTGGCGTCAGCACCCAGCTAAAGGCTCACCATGAGATGCTGCGTCTCGATGAGGGCTTTCTCTCCAAGAGCCCCCAGGTGCGGCAGATGCTGCCCGTGGTGCATGACTACCTCACCAAGCTCACCATCGCAGTCGATCTCAGGCAGGCGATGATGGCCAAGCTTGCCGGGAAGGCAAGCGGCAAGCGCTACGGCTTCTTTGAGAACCACCGCAACGGCCGCCGGTGTGACGAAGCCGATAGCGCCTACATCCAGGTGGGTCAGAAGCTCAGTCAGTTCATGCGGGAGCTGTAGCAGCCCGACCTGGGACGGGCCGAGCAGAAAGCAGTCCAGCGCCTTCACTGCACCGGCACAGCTGCGCTGGCTGCGGTGCAGAATGGGCGCCGCTGCACCCTGATCGAACTTAACTCGGACTATGCCGAAATGTGCCGCAGCAGGGTTCATTCAGGCGGGTAACAGGTATTCTTTAATGACCTCTGGCCCGCTCATTCGGATGCATCTACGGCGCCCCATGAACGTCCGCGAGATGTACGTTGCCTCTATCAGTGAGTTCGCCGCGAACCATCAGGTCGATTTCCTTGTCAGATTACGGAAACCGGGTAAGCCGGATGGATGATCGACGCGAGCAGTCCACCTATCCAGGAACGAGCGCCGCTTCTGCTCGCCTTTGGCCCCCACTCGTCACGCGTGGCGGCCCTCCTGCGCCTTCGTCCCTCACTGATGGCAAAGCTTTTTGTCGCGCCTCGTGAGGCTCTACATGCCACCGGCGCCTTCCTCCATCTCTCCCCGGATGCCGCACAACCGGATGCAGATGTTGCAGCGATAATCGACAACACAGACCCGCGCGTCCTCCTACGGTCGGCCATGCCGAATTGTCCTCCGCAACTCTACCGATCTTTGGATCGGGCAGGTAATCAAGTTCGTGGCCACACGTTTTACCAAAGGCTCAGCGCACTCGTAGCGAAGCCCGTCGCCTCTCCGCTGCTTGAAAGCGGTCCGCTCAGCGACGCCCGCATCGATTTCTATGAGGGGCTGCCGCGAATGGACCCGGCGCTTGCCAGCTGGATTAGCGCGCTACAGGAGGATCATTACGTCGCGGCGGGGGTAGACTCGTTGGTCTCACTTTTACGTTCACACAACGCCCTGCGCGATGAGGATGTGCAGGCGCCGCCACGAGCGGGGTTAGCGGCGCTCACGCGCCGCCTTTGTGCAGCCCTCGGCCGGATAGAAGCGCCAGTTCCCCCTTTCACCATCCCCGCGCCATTTCGGTTGGTCAGAAATGCGGCGGAACTACAAGTTATCGGGTTGAACTTTCAAAACTGCGTCGCGCTACCTCAATGGCACGCAACTAAATTCCATTTTGCCTTGATCAACGGCACATCGGTTTTTCTCAATTCTGATGAACCTCCTTTGCTGGCCGTTATGAACCGTATTTCACTCGGGGTCTGGCACCTCGAACAAGTTGCCGGTCCCAAAAATGCACCGCCGCCTAAAGGGATGAAGGCGCAGCTTATCGAAGATTTGACAAAAAAAGGACTAAAAATTGTCTCTATCGATCCGCAATCCGCGCTGGGACGCCTCGTGCAAAAGCCGCCGCGTAGCCTGCGGTTTGCAGGTGCCGAGGATGATGTGGGCGACGAAGACGGGCTTGATTGGATCGCTGCATGATGGACAGAGGCAAATGAAGCACAGCGAGTTCACCATCGGCGCCGCATTTGCAAGCGGGCATGGCCTCTGGCGCTGTACCGATGTCGGGACCCGAACCGTGGTGGCAATCCGTATTGACGCCGCTGAGGTGGTGGCAGTGATGGGAGGTCGTGAGACGGTGAGCGTTGTCGATCCGCGCCGTGATCCAAGCTGGCTAAACGGTCCTCCGTTTGCGCTCGCTGAAGTCGTGTTTGACGAATATGATTTTCCGGCGCTGTCGCCGGTTGCGGAGGAGGACGTGGCCGACTGGCAGCAAAAGCACCGCGACGGCTGACGAGGCGTGGGGACGGAAGTCACTGCCAATGAACGTCACCGGCAGCAGCATGAGAAGGCTGCGACGCATCAATGATCGAGGTGACGACCAGCCGATGCGATTAGGCACGCCTTCGCTGTCATGGTGGAGGCATGTGCCAGTTGAGGGCGAACCCATTGCAATCAGCGCACCAGATTGAATGGCTCCGGTTGTTTGAGCCTGCCTCGGCGCGCCTTCTCCCCCGTCTTCCATCGTGGCGGCTGTGGCTGCCTGACGCGCGGACGACGAATCACGCGAGCTGGCTTGCCGTCTACCAAGTCGGAGGTCGTCACGGATTCGGTCTGTGCGGCGGGGAGCAGTTCCGCCGCACTCGCAGCATCGATGCCGTGCAGCTTAATCCTCTGCGAGAACCACGCTGGTCATGCCGGTCACCTTGACCGCCATGTCCCTGAGGGAAAATGGCTTTGCGAGAACCTGCGCCCCGTGCGGAAGTTGCCCATTCTCTGTGAAGGCCCTCTTGGCATAGCCGGTGATGAAAAGAACTTTTAGCTCCGGTCGGAGGCAGCAGGCGATGTCAGCCATTTGGCGACCATCCATCCCTCCTGGTATGCCAATATCGCTGATCATTAAGTCAATTTTTTGGACAGATTCGATGAGACCAAGTGCTGCCGCTCCATCGGACGCCTCGATAGTTGAAAAGCCATTGAAATTTAGGAACTCCGTGATCTGCGTCCGAGCGGCTTCTTCGTCATCCACAACAAGAATTACTTTGCCGTCGCCGACTGATTGAAGTTCCACAGCCTCGGCTATGGCCAGTTTTTCCCTCGCCTGCCCGACTAAACGAGGCAGAAAAATTTGAACCTTAGTCCCCGCATTTATCTCTGACTGGATTTGAGCGAACCCGCCGGATTGCTTGGCAAAGCCATAAACCATGGAAAGACCTAATCCGGTCCCTTCGCCGACCTGCTTAGTAGTGAAGAACGGATCAAACGCGCGCATGGCCACCTCGTGCGACATGCCCTTCCCAGTATCAGTGACAGTGAGGGAGACGTAATCGCCCGCCTGCACACCTTGTGCCTGTGCGACCTGCTCACTGATCCCAACATTGGCAGACTGAACGGTGATTTTTCCACCGCATGGCAAAGCGTCGCGTGCATTGATGCAGAGATTTAGCAGCGCGTTCTCCATCTGGTTTTTATCACAGAGAAGTGGCCAGATATTCGGCGTCTGTACGACCACAAATTCAATTTCTGGTCCTACGGTGCGCTGGACCAAATCATGCATACTAGCAATAAGGGCATTGGCATCTGTCGGCTGCGAATCCAGAACTTGCTGTCGTGAGAAAGCAAGCAAACGGTGGGTTATAGTTGCGGCACTAGCGGCGGCGTTTAGTGCGTTGGCAATGTGTCGAGAAGCGTCAGCAGGAAATCCTCTGACCAGCGCGAGTTCCAGTAACCCGAGGCTGCCGGTGATCACTTGGAGCATGTTATTAAAGTCATGTGCTAGTCCGCCTGTTAGCTGCCCTACAGCCTCCATTTTCTGGCTCTGACGCAGGGCATCTTCGGCGCGATGACGCTCCTCGATCTCAGTGTTGAGTGCTGCCGTGCTCCGTTCGACCGACTTTTCCAGCGCGGCCTCTTGGGAAACCAGAAGGTCGTTTGCGTTGCTCAGTGCCCGGTTAGCTACTGCGCTCGCCAGAAGATCGCTCCGCCCGACCTTCGTCTCCGCGCGAGAGGTTTCCAGTGCGGCCATGCCAATTGCCGAGTTCTCCAAGATGACGTTCATCTCGGCCCGTGATGATGCCAGTGCGGCGGCGCTGGTTAGTAGGTTCCTGAGGCCGTCTTTGGTCTCGTTCTGCGACAATTCGAGTGCTGCCGCGCCTGCGAGAAACCGATTTTGGCTGTCTTTGGTCTCTTCCTGTGACGAAGCAAGTGCGGCGATGCTAATCAGTAGATTGTACTGCCCGATTTTTGTCTCTTCTTGGGCGGAAGCGAGTGCAGATGCGCTGGCTATCAACTCAGCCTGACCACTGCTTATCTGTGTTCGCAGCGATGCCACCGCCGTCTCTAGAACCCGTGAAGAGGCCGTTGCCGCGTCTACCGCCTCCCTCAGGGTTTGGTTATCGGTTTCCACTGACGCGAGCCGAATTCGCATCAACTTCGGGCTGAGCGCGTTCATTTGTACATCCTGGCCCGTCTTGGACCGCAGCAGGCTGTACTATCAGTAAAACCTATCAAATGATAGTGATGTTCGCGTTGCAAAGATTTCCTCTGCATCCTGTGTCTTGCCAATCATCGTCCATTTTCGTGGCTGTGGCTGCCTGATGCGGAGGTGGTGGAGCACCTGACCCGGCTGACCCACCTGCCACATCGGCCAGCGTCTTGCTCTCGATCCACCTCGGTGGCGCGGTTCCTCCGCACCATCAGTGCCAGCCACTTCGTGCGGACCGTCCAAGACTTCAGCGCGGTGGCGCCCCAGTACGGGCTCTCCGCCAGCAGTAGCGACACACTGCGGGTGGGTCTGACATGAGCGAACTCATGCTGCTGAGCAGGTTCCGTACCGACGAGGCTGGCCATCTTTGCAGCCGTAGGCGACAGCGCCGTCCTGCTCGTACTTTCGATGAAGCCCGTCAGCGTCTCCTGGGTCTTCCAGAATCCAGTGGTGCATGTGGCCAAGAACGGCTGCTCGTTGATGCGGACAATGCGGCGCTGCATTGCGAAGTGCTGCAATTGGATGGCGGTGGCGGGAGCGAAGGTGATGCCGGTCGTCCGGCAGCCTGCTGCTGGTCGGATGTGAGGTTCAAAAGGGCATATCCGTTGGGCGACAGCGAAGGAGCGCCGGACCCTCGTCGAGGTGCTCGGCCGCAACATTCCCTGGCAGCATTATTGCGGCAACTACGAGCGGTCGCCAGAACGACTGCCGGGATAAATAGAGGTAGACCAAGCCAGAGGAGGCGAAGATGAGAATACGCGAAATCTACGAGACCGTGAGAGGGAGAGGGCTGGTGCGATCGCAGCGCCAGTTCTCCCAAGAATATTTTGGAATGGCTGCCAACTATGCAGCCGATACCGGCTTCAGCCGATGCAGCGCCGCTGCGCTGTTGAACCTCTACCGCAAGCTCCACGAAATCGGGCTGGCTGATCTAAAGGCTATGGTGGGACAACACCTTCTTGACGTGGAGGCGGGTAATTGCGGCTCGGCAACGCGGGCATGAGGTATCGCGACATCGTCGATCCACAGCAGAGCGCAGACAGGATTGCAATGCGCCAGATGATGGATGCCGCACGCGCCTTCAACACGGCGCAAATCTGGCCGGAGATCAACAATGCAACCGTTGAGCAGGAGGCCGGTTTGCCGCACATCGTCGAGTGCGATGGCCTGACGGTGCATGACTGTGGTCAGGCGTTTGCCCAGCAGTTCCAGGGGCGGCGGCTTTGGTGCCGGAGAAACTGCCGGAGCGAGTTCACAGTGGCGCCAATCAGGGACGACTCCTTGAGCCGCGACACCGGACGCCGCTTTAGTTTTGCTGACAGAACTGAAGCGGCGCTGTTCCGCCGGACCTGGGGATAGCGGCTGTTGGCGCGGGTGGTAGCCCAGGCCCTCGGGCGCCACCGCACATTTTGAAGGCCGCGAAACTGCCGAGCGTGTTGCGCAGAAGGCAGGGTCATCGAGCATCTTGAAACCCTTCCGGTCTTGCCGGTCTTGCCGGTCTTTGAGACGAGCGGGCGCGTCAGGTGCCGACAGGATCATGCACTGCGTGACCGAATTCCCGCACTGGTCGAAAACGACATGACGCACCCATGGCGCCGTCCCCTTACCGGGTTCGAGAGGCCATGCGAACGACGCATGCGGGCCTTCGATCTATTCACTTCGGATCGGATGGCCAGCACGTCGGACGATCTGTTGCCGAACAACCTTCTCAGCATCACGCTGGTGTTGCGCCCTGCCTGTCCGCTGACGGAGCGATGAACTGAGACAAAGGTCATTATTCCGAGATCGATCCAGCAACCAAGAAACTGATTTCTAGTGTCGTACTTTACGGACAGCCCCGCGTTCCCTGCGTCAACGACACCGTAGGCAAGGTCGATATGAATCCAAATCGTCACCTACCCGCAACGCCATGCAAGGGTTCGGGCTTTGGCAGCGAACCCTGAAAATGCTGCTGTGGCACTTGAGGAGGCGCGCGAGGTAGTTCGCGATCTGGTCAGCCAGCGGGATGGTGCACTGGCGGAAGTTCAGGCCCTTCATACGTTGCTGAATGGGGAGCGCGCAACGGTCGCGCATCGCATCGCGCTCGCCGAGGAGGTTGCGGCGGCCTCAGCAAGTATTCAAGCGCACGAAACTGAGGCTGAGGCTTTGCAGATCGCCTTGGATGAGTTGCAGGTTACGGCTGAGGAGTTGGAGGCGTCCAACGCTGCGCTTGCCTCTGCCAACACGGGCCTCAAGGCAACGCTGGCCGAGCGGAAGCGGGTCGAGAACGCGCTTCGCGACAGCGAGTCTCGCTGGCGTGGCGTGTTCGAGCACATGCATGAAGGCTTCGCGCTCTGCGAGGTAGATGGGCCTGCTGGCGACGAAGGCAGCGACTTTCGGTATCTGGAAGTCAATGGTGCATGGGAGCGCCTGACAGGAGTTCCGGCGTCGGCAACCGTAGGCCGTACTGCACGCGAGATATTTCCTGGAATCGAAGACTTTTGGGGACATACATATCGCCGTGTGGTTGAGACTGGGGAGCCCGCGCATATCGAACATCATCTTGGCAACCGTTGGTATGAGGTGCTGGCCTACAGAACTGGTGCGGGGCGGTTCGCAGCGCTGTTCATGAACGTCACTGACAGGAGGGCGTCTGATGCGCGTCAGGACGCCCTGGTTGAGTTAGGCGACCAGTTACGTGACCTGCGGGACGCCTCGGAGATCGCGCCTGCGGCCGCTGATCTCATCGGACGCACGCTTGGCGTTTCGCGGGCTGGGTACGGGACGCTGGACGCCTCAGAGGAGACCATCCGGATCGACCGTGACTGGACCGATGGTTCGCTCCCAAGCCTAGCGGGTGTTCACCACCCGATGAGCGCTTACTGGCCGGGATATCTCGATGAACTCCGGAGTGGTGAGGCCGTCATCATCGAAGATGTGACCCTTGACCCACGGTCGGCGGAACGTGCCGCCGCCCACTCGGCTATTGGAGTGCAGGCCCAGATTTTAATTCCGGTTGTGCATGCCGGGCGCATCACGGCGCTACTGTACGTCCACAGCGCCTCGCCGCGTCGCTGGTCCACGGGTGAAACCGCTTTTGCTCGGGCGTCGATGGAGCGAGCTTGGGCGGCGGCAGAGCGGGCGCGTGCTGAGGAGAGGCGCGCGCTGCTTGTCAACGAACTCAACCATCGTGTGAAGAACACGCTGGCCGTCGTGCAGTCAATCGCTGCACAGACGGCCCGTAATGCCGTGGACGTACCTGCTTTTTCAAGCGCGTTTCAGAGTCGTCTAATTGCCTTGGCTCTCGCTCACGATCTGCTCACACGTGAGGATTGGACCGGTGCGCCACTCAACGCGGTTGTTCGTGCAGCCCTGACACCGCTTGCACTCGATGACGGGCGTGTAGACCTGTCAGGGTGCTCTGGACACATAGTACTGCCGCCTGCGGAAGCGCTGGCCCTAACGCTGGCGATGCACGAGCTAGCGACAAATGCGGTTAAGCACGGCGCGCTCTCGTCCGTTAACGGGCGTGTCTCGGTCACATGCCGGACTACCCATCACAGCGACGGCAATCCTGTTGTGGAGTGGGTGGAACGAGGCGGCCCACAAATCGACGTTTCACCATCGCGGAAAGGCTTTGGCCTTCGACTGTTGCAGCGCTCCCTTCAAGGAAAGGAAGGGCTGGCGGCGGACCTCCGGTTTGAGAGAGAGGGTCTCCGGTGCACCCTCCGGCTTGCGCCGAGGCCAGTCCCTCATTCAAAATCGAAGAATTGACAGGTCTATCCATTGTAGTCGCCGAAGCGGAGGCAAGGGCGGACGCATTACTATTCGGGGGCCTCCGGTTGGTCTGGCATCTAAAAATAGACAGTGAATTTGGCGCCGCCCCTCCTTGAATTTGCGCCATGGTCGAGCCGTCCGTGAAGTTGATCCACCAAAGTTGCGATCAATCGCATGCCGAGCCCGGTAGCCGCATCTAGATTGTAGTCGTTTGGCAGGCCAGCGCCCTCATCTGAAACTGACAGCGCGTACTCGCCGTCAGCAGCTTGCTCAAGAGAGACCCTGATGTTTCCTCCTCCATATTTTATCGCATTAACTACCAGTTCAGCAACGATTAGACCTAAGGGTACCATCTTGGCGCTTGGGAATGAGGCAGAAACTACATTGACCTCTATGGCAGTGTGATCGGGCCGAAGCGTGCTCGAAAGGTCTGTGCAAAGGCGCCTGAGGTACGTGCCACAATCCATGGTGCCGTCATCATCACCAACATAAAGATGCTGGTGCACCCTGGCGACCGCAGAAATGCGGGTGGCCGCAAACGCCAATTGTTGTGCTGCCTCAGTACCATCGAGCGATTGGCTGTGCAGCCGTAGCAGGCTGGAAGTGATTTGCAGGCTGTTCATGACCCGATGATCAGCCTCCTTAGCCATCATTGCCGCCCGCCGCAGTGCAGCATCTTTCTCAGCAGACGCGACGGACAGGCTTCTGACAGCGAGGCGGGCCGACAAGCGAACTTCCATCTGATCCATGACGACGGTGGCGAGATGTTTTAGGTGAGCAATTTGCTTTTCGATGACAGGGCGTGGCTCGCGGTCGATGACACAGAGAGTGCCAAGGTTGAAGCCGTCCTGCGTCCGCAACGGGATGCCCACGTAAAAGCGCAAACCAAATTCACCGGCAACGAGAGGGTTGGCGAGAGCCCGAATGTCAGCGCGCGCGTCAGCTACCACCCAAGGTTCGTCTTGCAGGATGGCGGAGGCGCACAGGCCAAGGTCGCGCCCGATCTGCTCCACCCTTAATCCATGGTGTGATTTAAACCAGATGCGATCGTGATCCACGAGGCTGACGATCGAGATTGGTACGGAAAATAGGTCAGCGGCAAGCGCGGTGATGCGGTCGAACGCTCCGTCCGGCGGGGTGTCTAGGATGTCGTATTGACGCAGCGCTGTAAGGCGCTCGGCTTCCGCGTCAGTGACGGCGGACCGTCCTCGTATTATTGAATCCATGATCCCTCCCAGCACCTATAAGCCGCCTACTGAATAAGACAAATGAAGCTAACCTCCTTAGAGTAGTCGCCGATGCGGCTGCTCGAATACATAGCAGTTGACTATGCGAACGGACGCGAAAACACGGAACTCTATAAGGTCATGAGAGGCAAATGGCTGGTGCGATGGCAGCGTCAGTTCTCAATCTTGGGGACGGCTGCCAACTATGCAGCCGACCCTGGTGTCATTCGATGCAGCGCCACTGCACTGTTGAGCCTTCACCGCAGGCTCCGCATAGTCGGGCTTCGTGATGTTCAGGCCATAAATCCAACGTTCAGAACATGACCCGTCGGATCAGCAACCGATTTAACCCCGAGTTCTGGGTTCTGAGGATGCCGATGATCCTCTACTGCTTGCTGTTCATCGGCAGTTATCGGCTCAAGGTCTGCTTCGCACTCGGCAGTTGCGTTGCTGTGAAACGCTGACTTGGCGCACCCGACCGGTCCCACATAGGTGAGACGCCACATCGTGCCGACAGCGCCGTCTCGCTGCACCGAAAGACGACCTCCGACTTGGCGTGCAAGGGCCTCCGCCAATGAAAGCCCTGCGCCCTTGCGATGCGGGAGCCGTGGCTCGATGATACCGATGCCGTCGTCGCTTACGATGACCTCGCCGTCTTCCGTCGGAGTAGGAGCGCGGAAGCTGAGCCGCACCAAGCCGTGTCGATCGCCGGGGAACGCATGCTTGAAGGCGTTTGAGATTGCTTCGGCGGCAGCGAGGCCGAGAGGCACGGCAGTGTTTAGATCGACGCATCCCTGCATGGGTGCAACTTCGATCTTTACCCGCCCAGCAATGCCAAAGCTTGCGGCTGTCGCCGCTGCTAGCGACCGTAGGTAGGCGGTGAAGTCGATCGCGCTAGTGTCGTCGCCGCTGTAGAGGGCTTCATGCACGAGGCTCATCGCCTTAATGCGCCGCAGCGTCTCGGCGAATGCCTCCCGCCCAACGGGATCGTCGAACTGTTTAGCTCGCAATTGCAGTAGCGCGGCGACAACTTGGAGGTTGTTCTTGACCCGGTGGTGCACCTCTTTGAGCAGCACATCCTTGTCGGCGAGCGCGCGCCGAAGATCGGCAGTGCGATCTGCAACGCGCACCTCCAATGCCTCATTGGCCTGTCGGAGCGCTTCCTTGGCCCGCTTGACTGATGCGCTCTCGACCATTGTCCAGGCACCGCGACGACGCGACAAAGCGAACTCGTGGTTTTGCACCACGTCCATCGCCCCGCCAGCATCGCATTTCAACGTGCAATAGCTGCACAGCGCAATGACGCGCTGGTCGCAGAAGCAAGCGTTAACCTTCTCCTCGTATTCAGCAAAGTCGTCCCAGTCCTGTGCCTCAAGGAAGTAGGTGTTGCCGGTGAGCCGGAACCCCCTGTAGCCCTGATCCAGCGCTTCATTCTTGCGCCGCATCCAGCCATCAATCACTGCGTCTGCGCCAGCCTTTCCATCCTGAGTGAGGTACCACTGGTCGTGATCCACGATCTCGATCTGGCCGCGAGACAGCCGCCCATCAAGATCGGGCACAGCGCTGCGAAGGGCATTGGTGGCTTCATGAGCACGCAGTGGTCGGGCCGTCACCCACATGCAGCGCTCATTGTTGTCTAGCCCGGCTTTGAAGTAGGGCACCAGCGTATCGATCAGGTCGTCGGCTGTCTCATAAAATTGACAGAAGTGCGCGCCCCACCGGACGGCTCCGACAGCTTCGATGCCACTATCGACGTACATCGCGATCCCCGAGCATTTGCGGATGGTTTATCAAAAGCAGAAGTATCACATCCTAGATCAAGCGACATACTTTGAAGTTGATCTTCCGCACAACGAACGTTGTAGGTTCGGGACGAGATCAGTCTTTGGGAGTTGCTTGAGCGGATCGGCGAGCCCACTACGCGCTCGATGCCAATTAACGCATTGTCTACGTCAGCCGCAGCGCGCTCGCCATCTGGGGAAGGCAGGCGGAGGCCGTGGTCGGCCGCCACGTACTCGACGCTCTGCCCGAGGCTGCCGACAGTGACCCTTCGCCGCATTGGAGCAAGTGATTGGCACACGCCGCGCTGTTCGCTTTCGGGCAATCTCTGGCGTCACCGGCCGCTGGGTCGAGACGGACATCTACGCCGCGCTCACGGGCGGCCTTACGGCGGCCTATCGCGACATCCACAAGAAGAAGCTGGTCGAGGAGAGGCGTCGGCTTGTTGTCGCAAAACTAACCCACCGCATCAAAGACACCTTCACCCTTGTGCTGGCCGTCGCCGAGCAGACGCGCCGAGATTAGTTCATCGCGAAGCCATTACCCTGGACCACGCCCTACCTTCGCCGGGGGCGGCAGCGGTGATGCCTGTCCGTCAGTGCCATTGCTCCTTGCTTTGCTGGTACTCCGTGTCGCTGCCGCTGGACTGTGTCGCGGTCACGCTTGCAGCCGCCTCGGAGGCACGGCGTACCGCCGCAATAATGTCGCTGCTGGTGGCAGGCTTGTGCAACAAGGTGAGCGGCCCATGGCCACCGCAGTCCCGGCGCAACTGCTCTAAACCCCCAGGAGGCGACGAGCCCGTCAGCACCACGACCGGAAGCAGCGGCCGACTGATGCTCAGCGCGCGGATCAGGTCCTCGCCGCTCAGGTTGGGCATGTTCAGATCAGTGAGGAGCACGTCGAGCGCCTGACCCAGGCGCTGGATTGCTTTCATGGCTTCCATCCCGTCATGGGCCAGATGCACATCGTAACCATCCCCCTCCAACATGTCGCTCAGGGTCAGGGCGATGAGCACTTCATCTTCAACGACCAGCACGCAAGGAGACACAGTTTGACCCCGTGTAAGTGCTAATTCACTCATATTTGCTAGAGTGACATATTTGGAGTATAGATCACAACTGGCAAAAGTGCGCTGCATTTGGCTGCCACGCGGATGTGAGAACTGAAACTGTCTGGAACGAAGGTGGCGCCTACTTTTTGCTGACCAGATGGTCCTTCTGGCTAAATCTGCCGGTGCTTGGTGGATCAGGTGGCGTGCCCGAACTAGAGCGGCGCCAGGGCAAACGCGGGCACGCAGGCCACTCATCCTCAAGGGTTTGCACCAAGCTCCAAGATAGGTTGAAGGCAATGCTCACCAGCCGATTCTATGAGCCTGTACAGTGCCTACGGGCTCAGCCAACGCCCCTGCGGTGGGCGGGGGGCGCCATCCTCGTGCTGATCGCCTTTTTGCTGAGTTACTCGATCGTCGGCCACACGCCAGCTATGCGCTTCATGCCCTTCTTCCCACCAATCATCCTCGCATCCGTCCTCCTGGGTCGAGGCAGCGGCCTTAACGCAGTCGCGATCAGCACCATCTTTTCGTTCCACTTCTTCATCGAGCCGCAGTTCAAGTTTGCCCTTCCGACCTCAGCCGACACCATCGGCACTGGACTGTTCGTGCTCACCGGCATCTTCATCGCCTTGGTGACCGAGGCGCTGCAAAGGACTCATGTTCGTGCCGAACGGGCGCGGCGTAAGGACCGGGCCGCGCTTGCCCGCGCCGAGGCGGCTCGGCGCAACCTCGATTTGCTGCTGGTCGAGTACGGGCACCGGACCAAGAATGACCTGCACAGGATTACGGCGAGCCTGATGATGCAGGCGGCCGGTGCCGTGCCGGAGGTCGGGGTGGCTCTACGGGCGGCGGCGCAGCGGGTGCGTGTCGTGGCGCATGTTCATGATCGTCTGGCGCGTCACGATGGTGATGTGCTGGTGGATGCGGGCGAGTTTCTGGAAGACCTTGTATCTGACCTACGTGCCAGTACCGCCTTCCTGCGGCCCATCGGCCTGTTCGTGAGGGCCGAACCGCATATGCTATCGGTCAATCGCGCGGGCGCGGTGGGGTTGATCGTCAACGAACTCGTCACCGACGCGCTCAAGCACGCGTTTCCTAACGACCGCGAGGGTGCGGTCCATGTCACCTTCCGTTCCAACGGACAGGATTACCTCCTCGTGGTGGCCGACGATGGAGTGGGCCTGCCCGTGCAGCCGATCGATGAGCGTCGAACGGGGACGCAGCGGAATGGCGGAATGGGACGGCGGTTGGTGCGTGCTCTCGCCGCACAACTGGGTGGCCGCATCGAGACCTCGCAGGCGGAGCCCTCCGGCTCGGTCTACACAACGCGGTTCCCAGTAGACGCACCGGGCGATCATGACGCAACGATTTGAGCGGGCTGGGCTGGGACCCTGTCTTTCCAGTCGGCCTGCGAGGCTGTAATGCCTTTCGTAGGTTAATCCCGCGCTGCGAATATTAAAGCCCGGAATATATGCCCCTCCACCACAGCAACATCGCGCTTGCGAATGGTGGCGAAACAGGAGGATGCGCCTCACAAAGCGGGTCATCGCCCCCCACTGAACCGCGCTGACAACATCGCTTTCGACAGTCTCCGTAGAATGTGCAGACCGTCTCGCCCAGACGCTCCTTCTGGGGCACACGTTCCTTTCACGCAAACGAGAAAGGCATTCGCTGATCTTGGGCAATTTACCTTGATTATACTGGAACCTGTTATGCCGACCCCCTCTCGTCCTCAATACTTGGATCGCTATGCATAGAGCGGAGCGGCAGTTCGATCGTGCAAATGAGACCGCTTTCCCTCCAATCAAGGTGAACAGTACCTTTAAGCTGATACTTCAAAGTTCCATTCAGGACGCGCGACCCGAATCCATGACTGGTTGGGGCTTGTTTGAGTAAAGGACCACCCTTTTCTGTCCAAGTTATCCGAAGCACGTCCCCGGCCTCACCCACCATTTCCCAAAAAATTGTCACTCGGCCCATCGGGATCGATAACGCTCCATACTTGAGCGCATTGGTCGCAAGTTCATGAACTGCTATTGCGAGTGGCTGTGCTGCCTCTGGTGGCAGCGCAATAACCGGCCCTTGCAAATCGACCCAAGGACCGGAGCCGCCCTCATTGAGAAAGGACGCGAGGCCGCCGCCGAGCTAGGTGCGCAGGTCAGCGCTTGACCAGCGGTCGGCTGCCAATATTGCCTGTGCTCTCGCAAGGGCTGAGACACGACCTTCGATAGCTCGAATAAACGTCGGCATGTCGTCGGCTTTGGTTAGCCGAAGGGCAGCCTGAACGACCGCAAGGATGTTCTTGGCGCGATGATCTAGCTCGCGTGTCAAAAATCGCTGCCGCTCCGCCGCGCGCTTTTCCTCGTCCACATCCAGCAGCACCAGCAGGGCCGCCGCTATACCGCCCTTATCATCGTGCACCGGAATTCCGCTAACACGTAGCCAGCGCTCGCCATCCGAACTGCTCCAATGCCGGAAGTCGATATTGAGCGTGACTTCACCCCGCAGTGCCCGTGCCCCAGGATAATCCTGCGGCTCCACGCGTTCCCCGTTGGGATGAAGCGCGATCCAGTCCTTCCCCATGCTGTAATCCATAGATGGAATGATGCTGAGCGGCAGCAGGCGGCGGAACTCTGGGTTTGCGACAAGGACCTGACCCGAAGGGGCAATGAGTCCAGCACCCATCGGTAAATGCTCGACCACAGTTCCCGTCTGTTGCGCGTGATGTAACGCCGTCTGGGCGCGCTCGCGCTCTGCTGCTTCGGCATGAAGCTTTCGGTTAGCTTCAACTAAATCGTGCGTCCGTTTTGATAACTCGCCGGTGCGCTCCGCGACACGACGTTCCAGTACCTCGTTAGCATTCTGGATTTCGCTGAGAAAACGCAAGCGATCTACGGCGGCTGCCAGCAGATTGGCATAGCTACGCAAAAATAGAATGTCACTTTCGGTAAACTGCCGAGGCTCTCGGCTGTCCACCTGAAGAATGCCAAATGGTGGCCTGCCTTCGCCGCCGATAATAGGCACATTAGCAATCGCTTTGACGCCATTATCCATTAAGAATGGCGCGTATTCAAACCGGGTCTCTTCTTCAATGTTTGGGGAGATCGTCATCTCTCCCGTTTTGAGAGCGTGTCCTTCGGAGGACGCGTCCGTCAGCGCGAGCCGGATATGCCCGACCACACCGGGCTTCCAACCCACTCCGGCGCGAACGAATAGCGTCTCACCATCTTCCTGAAGTTGGACCACCTTTGCCAAATCGGTGCTCAGCGCCTCGCCTACCAGACGACACGCTTCGTTTAATATTTCATCTAAATTGTGGGACTTAAGCGCAAGTTCACCGAACCTAGCCAGTACCACCTGTTGTCGAAACAGTTCCTTGTAACTATCAGGTTTGTCGCCTGTCCGGCTTCCCACATTGCCTCCTCGACCACTCGGCCATGCCGCAGGTTGATAGACTTCAAGCTCATCTGAAGGCTCTACATAATTAGGTCGCTCACTCAGCGCTTGAATGCGATGGCTTCGACATACACCCAAGGCAAAACGGTGGCGGCGCCAAATCAACGCACGCACACGAAAGGCAGGTTAACACCATGGCGATCCAGCCCTCAAGCTCTTTAGTGTGGGATACGGAACGACTTCGATTTGCCATTGACGCCTCTGGGGTAGGCTTCTGGTCGTGGAATGTTGACAGTGACGAAATCACCATGGACGGGCATGCGTTCAACATATGGGGGGTGCCAAGCGTGGGGCTGGTCACCTTCGAGGACTTGTCCGCGCACATCCATCCGGCAGACCGCGATAGGGTGAGGGCAGCCTTCGCCGCGACCCGCGCTATCGTTGGCTCCTACGAAACGGATTTTCGCATTATGCTCGGAGAAGAGGTCCGGTGGATTTCCGCACGGGGTCGCGGCAACGATGTGGGCCTGATTGGCCGAGTTGTGTTCGGCATCTTCCTTGATGTGACCCAACGCAAGCAGGCCGAGGAAGCACGTGAACTGCTCGCGGGCGAGATGAGCCACCGGGTCAAGAATTTGCTGAACATCGCCTCGGCCCTCGCCAGAACCACATCCCCTTCGGCGACGACGACCACGGAGGTGATCCGCGATCTGACGCACCGACTGGCCGCGCTAGGACGCGCCCACGACCTCGTTCGCCCCGATCTTGGCCAGCAGAACAAGGCGCTTCTTGGAGACCTGCTCACTGTACTGCTCGCACCTTATGAAGACACCGGCGCCTTCCATCCACGCATCCGCGTCTCGGTGCCAAAACTCGCCATCGACGAAACGGCGGCCATGACGCTGGCGCTGGTCATCCACGAGCTTGCAACCAATTCGCTAAAGTACGGTTCGATCTCGGTGCCAAGCGGCACGCTCGACCTTTCCTGCACCACGCTCGCCAATGAGGTGACCATAGTCTGGACGGAACGGGGCGGCCCTTTGGTCGTAGCCCCTACGCCGCCCCTGGGGTTCGGCAGCAAGATGGTCGTGCGAAGCATGAACCATCGTCTCGGCGGTTCGGTCGCTTTCGATTGGTCGGAGGAGGGCGTTATTGTCACGCTACGAATGAAGAAGGACCGCCTCACGGCGTGAGAGCCCGTCCACAAAGGTCCTCGACCAAATGAGTTCGGTGTGATGCACCAATCTGCTGGCTTTTCGTGGGCAGACAGGTAGCGCGGATGACCGAGCAGCGAACTACGGCACATTGGCCCCACACACTTGGCATGCTGCTCGCAGTCATCGTGCTTTCCGCCTGAATGGGGCTCCCTTGCAATCACCGTCCGACCTAACCCAGCGCGCGCCCTTGAAGGAAACGAAAGGCGCCGAACAGCGGAATGATGATCAGGACCATCATGCCGCCAAGGGCGAGTGACGCTGCCGGGCTCCCAGACAGGTCTAGCAACCAGCCAGCAACCGGCGGCAGAGAGAAGTGCCCCACGTAGAGCGTGGTGTAGAACAGGCCCATGCCAGTCGCCCGGTTCTCCGGGCGCAGCACCTCGGAGGGAAGCGCCATGACCACCCCGACCGGGAGCCCCATCATGAGACCGACCACGATGAGCACAGGCATCGGCGGAACCAGGGGAAGGATGAGCAGCCCCGTTCCCCAGACGAGTACGCCGGAAAGCATCAAAAGGGTTCGCCCCCCAAACCGCTGCGCGATGAGGCCGCCCGCCTGCACCGATGCACCGAGCGGCGCTAGTTGAACATCGAAAATCCTGCCATTAGTAGGTCATCTCGGTCTGTGTTTCTCGACCGTCCCGTCCATTGGCTATAGCCCTTTGTAAACGCCCTCGCCTCGCCGTCCTTCATTCTCTTTGCCGGTTTAACGGAGGTGCGCGTTCAGGGCTGAGCGGTGAGGTCGGCCACGCCGCCACGAGCCGATTAATCGGTTGACACAGGTAAAGCCAGTCGCATACACACTCCGCCCCTCACCACAATGCCATTCGCCACCGGCGGTGTGGTCTCCTTGGGAGGGCGAGCGTGACTCACCAGATCGGTACATACTCTTACTACCTCGAATCTATGGAGTTGCCGCTGCAAAATGCGGTTGTGGAACTGGCATATCCGGCGTATTGCGCCGCCGTCGCCGCTCATGCTCCCGGCTTTTACGCTGTTCCGATCGTTATACCGACCCAAGACCCTGAAAGCGCCGTCGTCGAATTACTGTCGTCCTTCAACGACACGGCTGAAAGCGACGCGCTCGGCGTGTCCTTCGCTGCTGGTTACGACCAGACCTTCGTCCTGATGCACAGCGATAGGTGTCGCGACGACCTGCTCAACGGCGCACAGACGGCCATGACACTGTGGCGACTAGCAGAAATGGCAGGCAGTGACCCCGGACTGTTCGGCCCGCTGATCGCTTGGGAACCGCTTTTACCAGCGCTTTGCGATGGCGTATTGCCCGAACCGTATCGCCGCGCTGGTCTCAGCCTCAGGCGGCGTCCCGCACTCCACACAATTGACCTACTGCGAATGTCGGCCGCATCGTTCCTTCACTCAAATTGTTTTTCGTTTGTATGTCTCTTTGATCAGGCTGATGATTTGCGGCATGATCTGGAAGCGGCGGGCGCCTCGTGTGTGCGGAACGCGGAATGGATGCTGGATCGGACGAAGCCGTATTTCTCCTTTCATGACAGCCACGACACGCCTGACCGATTGAGGGTGGTCGTGACCTTACTCGATACTGCGTGGGACGCATTCCTCGATATGGCGGAAGATAAGTACAGCCCCCCATCTCCTGATTCAAGGGGCCTGCCAATCGCATTGCAGGTCCCAGGCCCCCCTGGGATTCCGGTTGTCCGTCTTCGCATCTCCATCGCCCAAAGCGGGCGTGCAGAAGAAATTCTCAGGCGGTGCGGCGGCCGCAAGAGCCGCCTGGATGGGGTTTTTAGTGTTCTCGGAAGTTTTGGTCTTCGTTTCGGGACGCACAAGGGAAAGGGCGAGAACTATCTTTTGATCGCGGCGGGGTCTTTGCAGGGTTTGGAGGGCGCGATCGAGGCGCTTGCCGAGGTTGATTTCACCCGGCTTCCGGTCCTCCGGGCCTAAAGGGAAAGAGTCGTTCAGGTACC